>CAYXVB010000032.1:0-27918 GCA_964467785.1 uncultured Bacteriovoracaceae bacterium | reverse complement strand
TGCGTTGACCATGATGGTACCGGAATCCACGGAGCGGATCTCCTGGTTCCCGATCAGGGAGATAACGTGACGCAAAGACGTGACCTGCAATTGGTCTTTGGGGCCGCGCTTGCAGCCCAGGGGATCTTTACTCAGGGGACAGATCTTGGCGAGCGCGTCCGCCCGCTCGGTTAAGGAGCCGGTCCCGCTGACGAGCATGCGGAATTCGCCCGGCGTCAATCCGGCTTTGTAAGCTTCTGCTTCGTTGACCGCACGGAGGCCGAACATCTCCCTGAGTTGCGCCGCGGAATCTTTGTCGGCGCCGCCTCTTCGGAGGGCGTTGGCGCGGGCCAGGGCTTCGACGTCGATCGAGCCCACGGCGAGATTGTCGGTGATCTCCTGGACACCGCGTGCGGTGGCGGTCAGGCCGATCTGCCCTTGCTCCGAAGAGGGGACAAAGGCCGCCTGGGCGGAGACTTTGCGCAAGGAGGAGGAACCGAGCGGGGCCAGCTCGACAAAGAGCAAGTTGCGCGAATTGAGCAGGGGGATGGTCTTGAAGTCGAAGGCGAGGGGCAGGTCCTGCTGGATTAACCCGTCGACGACTTGGACTTCCTGCTCCGCGGAGGCAAGGAGCTTGGCGCCGTTGAGCACCGAGCGGGTGTCCGATCCGATCGAAGTGTATTCGTTTGACGGAGACACGACGATCGCACGGAGTTTGAACCGGCCGTCGCGGACGTTTTCGTAAGTGGCGACCTTATCCAGAGCGTCCTGCCGTCGAATCTTGGGCTCGAGGCGCACGAGATAATGACGGACGATCGAGAGATTGAGCCCGCGATCTAGTTTGAAGTCCTGGCCTCGGAAGGCGTAACCGAAACTTTGAAGCTCGAGCTGCGCCTGGCGGCCACCCGTCAGCGCTGGAGGCTTGCCGGCGCGGCAGTCCCAGCTGAACTGCGAGCCCTCGCGCCAAGGATCGATAGGTACGGAGACGCTCCTTTCGATTCCGGCAATGGGCGCGTTGCGGCCGCGGAGCGTGATGCGACGGTTTAGCCAGCGTTCGGGGCCGAAGTAGTCAAAGCTGACGTTTTCCTGCCAGCTCACGCAACCTTTGGCGTCGGTGGTGACTTCGACGCTCTCCGCTTTTGTCGCACCGGCAAAGGTCGCGGAAAAGACATGGCCCGCCAGGGGCTTTTGATCGATCGGGCTGGCCATGCAGGCCGAAACGGTGACGGAGACGGAGCTGGGCACGCCTTCGTTCCGTGTCACGCGGGTGACACTGTTAGGTGCCACGGACCAGGACGTGAAGTAGAATCCAAAGCCTTCAGAACCGTCGGAACAAGCGCCCGCGGACTTTGAGACTGCGGAGGCCGTTGAGGTCCGGAGCCCTGGCGCGGGTTTCGATTCGGCGTAGACATCATAGCTTCCGGGAATGGCTTTGATCGTGGAGCTGGCTGGGCCCGATAGCGCGGGCAGGAGCAGCAGGCCCTCAAAAGCCTCGAGATCCTCGGGAGCTTCGAGCGGAGTGAGCCGCAGCGCGACTTCGAGGATCGCGTCTTTTCGAGGAAGCCTCGAAAGGCGGATCTGATCCTGGAGCTGGAGATTGCCGCGATTGAGCGAGGCCTCGAAAGAAATCGCGCCGATCGGCGAACGGCGATCGGAACCCCCGTTGCCCTGGCCGGGCAGTCGCTCGATGATGGCAAGATCGACTCGTAGCTTGGCAGTGCGGAGGAACTCCTTGATTGGACGATCGTCGAGGCCAACCCGGATGATCTGCGGCTGTGCCGCGAGCTGCAAGGAAAGGGCGGAGGCATCGCCGTCGACGTGCTGATCGCCGAACGAGACCGCGATATTCTCGAGAGAGAGGCGCGAAGCGGTGCGCAGCACGTCGTGCTCGGTGGGATCGGAGGGCTTGCCGTAGCGCAGATCGATCACCGAAGAGGCGTCTGTGCGCCAGGGATCGATGGCCAACGGGATTGAGCGCGTCCCTCGGTGCATGCCGCGCGGTTCGATCACGCGGCCCGTGCGTATGAAGCTCTCGCGGGCAAGCCAGTTGAACTCGGTGCTCTCGTTCCAGGTGAGGCAGCCATTGGCATCGGTGCTCAGCTCGTGCTCTTCGCCACCGCCGCGGACCACGAAGGACTGCGCTACGACAGGTTGAAGTTTGCCGATGTCCCGCAAGCAGGCGCGTAGCGTGACGACATGGCGACGACGAGCGTTCCAGGCGGCATCGGCCACTTGGTGGTCCGCACCGCTCGACGCGAGGGGATCGACAACAAAGGTAGCGTTTTCGGATCTAGAGGAGCTGAGTGCATTGCCGGAGCCGGCGACACTGCCCGCCCCGGGCTGCTGGGGAGCGCAGGCTTGCAGTGCGAGCGCGGCGCCCAGCGCGAACGTTGGAGCAAACTGGGGGAGCTTCCGGCTTCGCTGCTTATAACCACGCATACGATTTCCTCAGTGAAAGATAAAACCCGGTGAAATCGGACTGGAACGGGGAAGTTTCGATGACGGCCGCGCGAACGAAGCGCGCATCCAAGGCAAGATTGCTGGCGGCGAACTCCGAAAGTATGCCGACGCCTAGGCCCTGGCGATTGTTATGAGCGAGCATTCCGCTGTTATAGTAGCCGGGCGAGCTGTCCGACTCGTTGCGGAACCATTCGACGCGCGGAGTGAGCGTGACGCGGCGGCCGGCGGGTATGCGGCTTTCAGCGAAGACGTGATAACCTTGGCCGGCGCCCTGGGGGGCAGAAAGGTTGCGAAGCCACGCACCGCCGAGCGAGAAATCGGCGATGCCAGTGGGGCGGATCGTGAGCCGGGTGCCGGCTTCGAAGCCTTGGAACGCAAAGGTGAACTGCGAGCCGGCGTCACCCACTCCGGTGACGCTGTTGCCTCTGAAGCGACTCTCGGCCGCCACGCCCGAAGGCAGTCCGACGAAGGCGAAGTGTGAAGCCCGCGTCTCGAACGCGAAACCGCCGAAGTCGCGGGAGAGTGTGGCGCGTTCCATTCCGTAATAAGGGAGGGCGATCCTGCCGGAGGATGGAGTGGGCGTCGAGAGATCGGCAGTTGGAACTGCCTGCTCCGCCATGAGCGTGAGCTTAAGGCCATCTCCGATCTCAATCCGCTCGAGCGCGCCGGGGAAGGTCGCGTACTGCATGAGCAGAGGATTGTCGTGGAAAGTCTGGCTGAGCGCACCACCCTTGATCGCGAGCGCGGGATGTGGGGTCCACTGCAATGACGCTTCATAAAGGGAGAGACTGCTCGCGGGCTTGTGCTCGGATGAGAAGAAAGACTGGGAAGTGCCCGTCTCGACGAAAGCAGCGCCCGAGACGCGCACGGTGAGCTCGGTATCGAGTGCGTGGTTGGCTTGGCCTTCGAGCGCGAACCCCACGACCCGGCTTTGTTGGTAGGCGTCCTCGACGGAGCGGCTCTTGAGCGCGGCATCCGCGGTAACCGAGGGTTCGGCTCCATGGGCGGCGGCGACAGTCAGAGCCATTGCGGTGGCGCTGAGTCCAATCGTTAATTCCTGAAGGGCGAAGCGTAGCCTCGTCATAGGGTGGGCAATTTAATGCTTCTGGCGCATTATGTCATGTTAAAAATGGATCAAAACAGTCAGGAATTAATTAAGTAGGCGGGCGGGAAGGGGATTTTGTACAACATCCGTTATGAAATCTTTTCGCGGAAAGTCGGTTTTGATCACCGGGGCCTCCTCAGGAATCGGCGAGGCCTTGGCTTTGGAGTTTGCCCGACAAGGCGCGGATCTCATCCTTGCGGCTCGTCGCGTGGATCGGCTGGAGAGTGTTGCGGGTCGGATCCGGGCGCTGGGGCGCTTTGCACGAGTCCAGGCATGCGACGTGACCCGAGATGGCGATCTCGAAAAGGTGGTCTCCGATGTCCGTGCGCAAGGAGGGAAGATCGATATCGTCGTCGCCAACGCAGGCTTCGGTGTCGCCGGCAGGCTGGTCGATCTTGATCTTGCCGATTACCGCAGGCAATTCGAAACCAATGTCTTTGGAGTCCTGCGCACGATTTACGCGACTCTCGAAGAACTTCGTAAGAACCGCGGTAATTTGGTGCTGATCGGCAGTGTCGCGGGCCACGTCGCCCTGCCTGGCGGTTCGGCCTATTCGATGAGCAAGTTCTCAGTGCGCGCCTTGGCCGAGGCGATCCATAGCGAGCTTGCCGCAGAGGGGGTCGCGGTCACGCTCATTTCGCCCGGCTTCGTGGTCAGCGAGATCCGGCAGGTCGATAACTACGGCAATCACGTCAGCGCCGAACCCGATCCGCTTCCGACTTGGTTGCGGATGCCCACCGCACAGGCTGCGCGCGACATCGTGCGCGCCGTCGCTGCGGAACGCTCCGAAGAGATCATCACTTTTCACGGCAAGGTTGCGGTTTGGATCCAGCGCCACTTTCCCTGGATCATCCGTCTTGCCCAGAAAGTGGGACTTCGCGGGCGTGCCGAACCAGAGGCTCAATAAAAGCCCTATCGCATGTGTCCATTGAGACACCTGTAAAAAGCTTGCACACCACGACGTGGCCTGTGCAGTCACTTCGTCATGTCATTTCGCGCATTTGGACAGCGTGGTTGATTGGCACGCCGCATGAACATTGGGTGCCGTCCAAAAGAGATGATTTGAGTGATGAGGTGAAGATTATGAAACGGTCTATCAGTAAGAAGTGGAAGAGTCTCGCGACGGCATCCGGTCTGGCCCTTTTGGCGACGGCTTGTGGTCAGTCGAGCAACAATAACGGCGGCATCGTAGCCTATGTGCCGGGTGCCGTGAGCTGCCCCGCGGGACAGGTGCTCTCCAACAATGTCTGCGTCTCGAATGTTTCGGGCGCTCAGACTTTGGCCCAGGCGTGCTCGATGATGGGCGGAAGTTTTATGACTAATACTTGCCGCATCAACATGAGCTGGTCGGGTGCCCCGGTGATCACTGAAACGATGCCCGCCGCTTACGCTCTGAGCACCGGACTTCCGGTCAAGCCGGGAGACAAAGTGACGGTCAGCATGAATGGCGCCTGGGGCGCAACGTCGACGAGCGCTAAATCCTATCTGGGCGGCCTCTTTAACGTGTATACTTACTCGAGCAACTGCAGCGACGTGAACCTCAACGGTGCGGGCTCCAAAGGCACGGTGGCCTATAATGGTTCGCAGCCGGTGGGCCTGATGGGCTCCGATGGTACGCAGTCGTTCTTCCTGGGATCGAACGGTACCGCGACGATCAACAATATCGGTACGCTCCGTCTCGGCTTCAATATCCCTTACTCTGTGAGCGGTGTTTGCGGCAACTTCAACGGTTCCGTGACTGTGGTCACGCAGTAGCGCGTTTGAGGCGAATTCGCTGGTCACGAACCGGCGGACCGCTATAGATTGATGAGAGCCCGGGAGTTGCAAAACCTTCCGGGCTTTCAACATTTATGGCGAAAAAAAAAGCACAGCGCGGCAAGCAAACAGGCAAGTCATCCGGCGGGACGTTTGAATTTCGCGACCGGACGGGAAAAGTCCACCGCGCCGGCGGTGGCAGCGCCGGGCAATCCGAAGGGCGCGCGCCTCAGGCCAGAAAACCCCATGCCGAGCGTGAGCCTGGTTTCAAGCATAAGGCGCAGCCGCATCAGCAATCAGCCGCGCACAAGACCGGCGGCAAGCGGCACGGCGATGAGCGCCCTCAGCGCCAGGGCAAACAACGGGATCAAGGCCACGATCGTGACCGGAATCCTCGCGATCGTGGCCGGGGCCGTAACGGCGAGGGCAGGACGGCCCCCAAGGGCGGAAGCATCAAGCTCAAGGCCACTGTCGACAAGAATCAAAAAGGCTTTGGATTTCTGATTTTCGAAGACCGGCGGTACGAGGACGCCTTTATCCCGCCGCGCGAGGCGGACAAGTACTTCCACGGTGACCGCGTCGAGGTTGAGATCACCTCTCGCGGCGAAGTGCTCGATATTCACGTGCTGCAACATCGCTTCCGCGAGTTGGTCGGGCGGTTCTCGCCCCATCCGATGGGACGCGGCGGCTGGGTCGTGTATGAACGCAAGCGCGCCCGCGAAGAAGTGTATGTTCCCGAGAAGTTCACGGCCCCGGCCGGCCATGCCCCGGTGAAGAGCGGTGATTGGGTGCGCGCCAAGCTGCATTTTTCGCAAACGGGCCCCTTTCCGGTGACCGCGGAGATCGCGGAAATCTACGGTGAGCAGCTCCCGCCATCGGCGGATATCGGCATGGTGTCTTCCGAGTACAATCTGGTGGAGGAGCACTCGAGCGCCTCCGTGCGCGAGGCCGAGGCGCTTCGTCTGGAGATTCCGGAACGTGATCTTGAGGGACGCGTCGATCTGCGCGAAGTCCCGTTCATCACCATCGATGGAGAGACCGCACGCGACTTTGACGACGCGGTATATGTCGAGCGCGACAAGTCCGGATTCATCCTCTGGGTCGCCATCGCCGACGTCAGTCATTACGTGCGCGAGGGCAGGCCCCTGGACGACGAGGCGTTCTCGCGCGGGACGAGCGTTTATTTTCCCGAGCGGGCGTTTCACATGTTGCCGCGAGCTCTTTCGGAGAATCTGTGCAGCCTTAGGCCCAAGGAACCGCGCCTGGCCATGGTCGCTAAAATGTACTTCGATCGCACGGGCGCCCGCCAGTCGACGGAAGTCATGGAGGCGGTGATCGAGAGCAAGAGGCGAGCGACTTACAACGAGATCCAGAGCGAATGGGAGGCCCACCGGAACGACCCGCAATGGGAATACGCGGCCCACTTCGCGCTTTACCAGGAGATCAAGAAGCGCCGTCATCAGCGTGGATCCATCGATATCGAATTTCCGGAGGCGGAGCTTCGGGTGGAGCCCACTGGCGAGGTGATCTCCATCAAGCAGCGTCCGCGCTTGGATGCCCATCGCCTCATCGAGGAATTCATGATCGCGGCCAACGAGGCCGTGACGGATTGGATGATGGAGAGGGAGTGGCCCTTCGTCTATCGGGTGCATGACGAGCCTTCCATGGAGAAGCTCGAAGCGTTCGAGCGCCTCGCGGCTAACGTGGGGGTGAAGTTTTCCATCGAACGGGATGCGGAGCCTCGGGTGCTTTCGGATCTGGTACGCCGCCTCGTCGGTCATCCGGCCCAGGCGTTGCTCAGTACGGCGCTGCTCCGCTCAATGAAGCAAGCGATCTACAGCGCGACCCATGGAATCCATTTCGGACTCGCCTCGCCCGGCTATACGCATTTTACCAGTCCGATCCGGCGTTATCCGGACCTCGTCGTGCACCGGCTGATCCGCCAGGTCATCCGCATCGAGGCGGGCAGGGAGCAAGATCTCAAAGCCAAGGAACGAGAGAGGCTCGAAGAGCGACTCGCGGAGATCTGCGAGCATTGCAGTTATCGCGAGCGACTCGCGTCGGATGCCGAGCGCGAATCGGTCAAGCTCAAGCAGGTCCGGGCCATGGTTCCGCACGTGGGCGACGAGTTCGACGCCAAGATCGTCGGCATGATCGAGTCAGGGTTCTTTGTCGAGATCGCCGATCCGTTCGTGGAAGGGCTTGTGTCACGCGATTCGATGACGGACGACTTCTATCAGTTCAACGAGGATCGGATGCTGTTTATCGGGCGACGAAAAAAGCGGCAATTCAAGATCGGCGAAATGGTTAAAGTTCGCTGCCTGCGGGCCGACACCGATCGACGCCAGATCGACTTTGGGCTGCTTGAGTGAAAAATTGCCGCTAACGGGCTGCAGTTCTTGCCGCGTTGATCAGGATGCCGCGCTCGTGAGATCCTGAATGTCGATGCAATGGATCAAACGCGGCCGACAGATCGGTCAGGCGGTGAAGAACGTTTCGCGCCTGCGCCAGATCCTCGGAGTTTTCGCCAAGCATGGCTTCGTGGATATCGTCGATCGGATGGATCTAGGGAGATTCCTTCCGAGTCGCCTCGCGGCTTATGCCGAGATGCAGGCCGAGATCACGACTCCCGAGCGCTTGCGCCGCTCCTTTGAGGAGCTCGGGCCGACGTTCGTCAAATTAGGGCAGCTGCTGTCCACGCGTACGGATCTTCTCCCCGAGGACTATATCGAGGAGTTCACCAAGCTCCAGGACAACGTTCAACCGCTCAAGTTCGAGATCGTGCGCGAATTGGTCGAACAGGAGCTTAAGCGCAAAATCGAAGATGCCTTCTCGTTTTTTGATGCGACGCCGCTCGCTGCCGCGAGCATCGGCCAAGTCCACGTGGCCCGGTTGCTCAGTGGCGAAAACGTCGTCGTCAAGGTTCAGCGTCCCGAGATCCGCCGCCTGATCGACAACGATGTCTCGTTGCTCGCGTTCCTCGCGGGAATGCTCGAAAAATACATACCCGAGTCACGAGTGATCGGCCCTACGGTGATCGTGGATGAGTTCTTCAAGACCTTGTCCTACGAGCTCGACTTTGTCGTCGAAGCCAACAACATGAGTAAGATGGCCGAAGACATGGCCGTCTTTTCCGAGATCGTCATCCCGAAGGTTTACAAGGAACTGAGCACCAACAAGATCCTGACGCTCGAGAAGCTCGAGGGCATACGGGTCAACGACCTCAAGGCGCTGGATAGCGCGGGCGTGGATCGAAAGCTCATCGTCGATGTCGGCGCTCGGGCATTTTTCAAGTCGGTGATGATCGACGGATTGTTCCACGGAGATCTGCACGGGGGAAATCTCTTCATACTTCCGGGCAGCAAGCTGGGGATCATCGATTTCGGCATCGTCGGACGACTCTCGCGCAAATCGAGAGATCAGCTTGCGACCATGGTTAGCGCACTTTTGACCGAGGACTACGAGCAGCTCTGTTATCAGTACGCAGAGCTGGGCGCGGCGGGACCCTCGATCGATTTTGACGGATTTCAGCGCGAAGTGCGCAATACGCTTGCGCCCTATCTCGGCCTTGCGCTCAAAGATATCAACATCGGCAGAATTCTCATCGAAGCGACCAAGATTGCCGCCCGCTACCATATCCAGGTCCCTGGGGACTGGATGATCGTCTTCAAGGCGATCCTGACGCTCGAGGGGATGGGAAGGACCCTTGATCCCGAATTCGACCTCCTCGCAACCGGCGAGTCGATGGTCAAGGATCTGGTAAGGGACCAGTACGCTCCGGAGCGTCTCACGCGCGAAGCGCTTTGGGTCGCAAAGGACTTGCTGTCACTGCTGCAGGTTCTGCCCCGTCAGGTTCGCTGGATGTTCCGAAAGCTGGCAGCCAACGACTATGCCATCGAGATTCGATCGCCGGACCTTCAGGACCTGCGCACGGAGATCGCCCGCACGGGCCGCAGGCTCACGCTCGGCGTGGTCGCTGCCGGGCTGTTCATCGCCGGGAGTCTCGCGCTCCAGATGCACGGGGGGAGGATGCTCGGAGAGTATCCGTACATTTCCGTTGTTTTCTCGGTTGCAGGCGTGGCGTTGCTCCTTCGGACGCTCTTTATCTAAATTGTGGATGCCAGACCTGATTAAAATTATACCGAGCGTGTAGAAAAAGCACTTTCGGGTCGTTCACACTGGCTGCTACCTTCATCTATCGGATGAGAGCGAAGTGGATGTTGGCCGGTGCAGTATTCGGGGTCTTGGCCTTTGGGGCCCTTGCGTCCGCGGCACTGCGGAACCGCGCGCCAGGGAGCGTTCCCCCGGCATTGGTGGGCGAGGGCTGTCGTGGCGACGATCCGAGCCGAATCTGCCTGGCGCTCAAGTACGTTGTTTTCAACGATGGCGACTCCCCGGTGGTGAGCCAGGCGGACGCGGTCCGCAATCTCAAGCGGATCAATGAGGTCTGGAATCAGTGCGGAATCCAGTTCCAAATCGAACAGTACGTGCCACTCAATCCGGCGGAAGCCCGGCTGGCGTTTCGAACCTCAAATTATCCGGAGCTTGATGATATCCGCAGTCGCTTGGGAGACTCACGAAGCTTGCTGGTAGTGACCACCGGTTCTTGGAACCGTGCCGGGTCGCTGGGAAATACGACGGCGAATGCCTGGACGGCCATGCCCAATTCGGCGCCTTTTGGCGTTGTTATGGAAAAGTCTGTCGGGACCTATCCCAACATCATCGCCCATGAGCTAGGGCACTATCTCAACCTCTTGCATCTTCACGACAGCGCGAACCTGATGAATCCGATCATCTACACCCGATCGACACTCATTCCTCGTGAGCAGTGCGTGACCGCCCGGCAGGCTGCGGGCTATTTTTGGCAGACCGCGTGGCGTTGAGGACGACGGGCCGGCCGACCCCCGGCTTTCCTCGTTGCCGGCGTTATGGTACGGTTCGCTCACTATGGCTGACGCTACGTTTTTTGTCCCGACCCCGGTGAATGAACCCATCCGTTCCTACGCCCCTGGCGATGCGCATCGCGCCTCGCTAAAAACTCGGCTCACTGCAATGGCGGCTGAACGGATCGAGATCCCGCTCTTCATCGGCGGCAAGGAAATCCGGACCGGGAATACTCGCAAAGTGGTCATGCCGCACTCGCACGGGGAAGTGCTGGCCGAGTTCCATCTTGCCGGTCCCGCGGAGCTCAAGCTCGCGGCCGAGGCGGCTCTCAAGGCCAAGGCCGCTTGGGCGGCGCTACCTTGGCAGGATCGCGTCGCCATTTTCCTCAAAGCCGCGGACCTGCTTGCCGGTCCTTGGCGGGATACGCTCAATGCCGCGACCATGTTGGGTCAGTCCAAGACCGCTTTCCAGGCCGAGATCGATTCCGCCTGCGAACTGATCGATTTCCTCCGCTTCAACGCGCACTTTTATCGCCAGATCCTCGAGGTGCAGCCCCTGTCCTCGCCCGGCATGTGGAATCGGATGGAGTATCGTCCGCTCGACGGGTTTGTCGTCGCGATCACGCCGTTTAACTTTACCGCGATCGCGGGCAACCTCCCGGCCACGCCGGCCATGCTGGGTAATACCGTGGTTTGGAAGCCATCGGATACCCAGATGCTCGCGGCGCATCACACGATGCGGCTTTTCCGCGAGGCCGGCCTCCCGGATGGCGTGATCAACATGGTCGCCGCCGACGGCCCGGTCACGGGCGACATCCTGTTGCCGATGCGCGAGCTTGGCGGTGTGCACTTCACTGGCTCAACCGCGACCTTCCAGCACATCTGGAAAACCGTGGGGATGAACATCGCGAACTACGCCGCTTATCCGCGTCTGGTCGGCGAGACCGGCGGCAAGGATTTCGTTTTCGCGCATCCTTCCGCGGACGTGGACGCGCTGGTGACTGCGCTCGTGCGCGGCGCCTTCGAGTTCCAGGGACAAAAGTGCTCCGCGGCCTCGCGCGCCTACATCCCGCGGAGCCTATGGGCCCGCGTCCAGGAAAAGATGCTCGCGGAAATCGCGACCATCAAGATGGGCGACGTGCGCGACTTCCGCAATTTCATGAGCGCCGTGATCGATGCGCGCTCTTTCAAGAAGATCGCGGGATATATCGACCACGCCAAAGCGGCCGCCAAGACAGGCGACGCGAAGGTCATTGCCGGCGGAGGGTACGACGACTCCAAGGGCTGGTTCGTCGAGCCGACGGTCGTGTTGGCGGCCCGGCCCGATTACAAATCGATGGTCGAGGAGATCTTCGGCCCCGTGCTCACGGCTTACGTCTACGACGACAACAAGCTCGACGAGACGCTGCGGATCTGCGACACCACGACGCAGTACGCGCTGACGGGCGCGATCTTCTCGCAGGACCGCTACGCCGCCGAGAAGATGTCACGGGCCCTTCAGGGCGCCGCGGGCAACTTCTACATCAACGATAAGCCCACGGGCGCGGTCGTCGGTCAGCAGCCCTTTGGCGGTTCGCGCGCATCCGGGACCAACGACAAGGCTGGCAGCATCCTCAATCTCTATCGCTGGCTGTCGCCGCGGGCGATGAAGGAGACGTTCGCTCCGCCCCACCAATACGGCTATCCGTTCATGGGTGCCGAGTGACCGAAAAACCCACCAAGAAAGATGTCGCCGAGATCCGCGCCGAGCTTCAGGGCATGCTCGATCAGGCTCAATGCTCCTGGCTTGCGCCATTCGCTAAAAGGGACTCGGTGATCATGGTCGCTCCCGAGCTCGATCTGGTCGAAGTCGGGATGAAAGTCGTGCTCGACGACAAGACGGCAGTTGGGGGTTGGCTCGAAAAAGGTCTCCTGAAGCGCCCTGATCCCGCGCAGCTCAAGTCATGGGAAGCAGACACGCAGCGGACATTCATGGTGCTCGTGGTCCAGCCCTATGTGCTTGCGCAGGAACGCGTTTATCACTGACAGCTTTGAAATCCGCTGAATACACGAAGGCCCGCGCCATCCGACAGGCGACGCGGGCCTTGTAATTTTCTGCATTCGAAACGGATCAGGCGGACTTACGCTCCTCCGCATCCCCGAAGGGGAGCATCTCCTCGGCGTGGGCGGTGCCCTTCGGGCTGATGGACGGCGACTCTTGTACTTCTTTTCTTTCGCCGGAACCGTAATTGCCCGGGCCTCCTTGGGCCGAGGCCCGGCCTACGATCACCGCGGTGAGCTCCTGCACGAGGTCCTGCAGGGCGGAGGCCTGGCTCGATAGCTCCTCGGCAGATGCCGCGGACTCCTCGGAGGCCGCCGCATTCTGTTGGGTGGTCTGGTCGAGCTGGTTCATGGCTTTGCTGATTTGCGCGATGCCGTTGGCCTGCTCCGAGCTGGCGGTGGCGATCTCGTTGTTGAGGTCGGCCACCTTCTTCACGGCCACGACGATTTCGTTGAGTGCCGCTCCGCTGTTGCCGGCGACATGGGAGCCGCGTTCCACTTTGGTGACGCTCTCGCGGATAAGGTTGGAGATGTCCTTTGCTGCGTTGGCGCTGCGTTGGGCAAGATTGCGTACCGCCTCGGCCACGACCGCGAAGCCCTTGCCTTGTTCCCCGGCACGGGCCGCCTCGACGGCCGCGTTGAGGGCAAGCAGATTGGTCTGGAAGGCGATGTCGTCGATGACGCTGATGATCTCTTCAATCTTCTTGGAGCTCCTGGAGATCTCGGAGATCGCGCCGATCAGTTCCTGGATCTCCTTTTCGCCGCGTTCAGCGGAGTCACGGGAGGTGCGCGAAAGCGATGCCGCCTCCTTCGCGCTCTCCGCGTTGCGCTGAACCATGCTCGACAACTCCTCCACCGAGGATACGGTTTCTTCCAGCGAAGCCGCGGCTTCGGTCGAATTGGACGACAAGTTTTGGCTCACGGAAGAGATTTGCGAGCTGGCGGAGGAAAGCTCGGTTCCGGCCGACGCCATGTTGGCGCTGACCTTATTGAGACGGTCGAGCGGGCCGCGGATCATGTAGAAGCCCAGGATCAGGGCCACCACGGTGAGGATACAGCCCCAAATGATGATGTTGTTGGTCGAGGCGCGAGTCACTTCCTGGACGGGGGCGAGACTTGAAACGATGCTGAAGGTCCCGCGGATGTCTCCGTCATGCAGGTCTTCCATTGGATAGCCCAGGACGTCCTTGCCGTTGTGGTAGGGACTGGTGCTCGGGTGTCCATGGCAGGTCAGGCAGCCTTGCTTCTGGCTGATACGGATCGGGCGGGAAACGATCAAGAATTTGCCGTCGGCCGATTTTTCGGTGAATTCCGGGAGGGATTTATCCGCCTCAAAGCGTTCGATCACCTTGGCTTCGTCCGCGGTCGCCTGGTTATCCTTGCGACGAGGGGTCTTCGAGGCGATACGGAAGCTGTAGTTCTCGGCTGCTGCGCCCTTGGCTCCGAGCTGCATGGCAGCGAAAATCGGTACTGATTTCAATACTTTGACCTTCTGTTCGTCGGTCAGCTTTCCATCCGGGAATTTGCGGACGGTCTCGGCGACCACCCCGTCGAGGATGTCCATCTCGGCGACGTAGTCACGGCCGACTTCCAGCCGGGAAAGGATGGCCTTGGATTTTTCCAATAGCGAGTGTTCGCCGTTTTGGGCGATTCTTCCTCGGGCCACTAAGACGGCGGCGGTCGTGCAGATGACGCAGGCGATCGCGATGGTGGCGAGAATCCGGGCGCGAAAGTTCAATTTCATGGCGTCGTACCTTGTTAACGTGGCGAAAAAGAATTCGTTTAGGGACTCCTAAGTGATCGGAGTATCTCTAGAAGAAGATAAGTTTTTTTAGTAACATTGAGTTTGCTCAAGAGTCACAGCGCTTTAAATGGCCAGTATTGAAGGAGTCAGTCGAGTATGATCCATTGCCAGCATGGGGAGTTCAGCGAGACCGAATGCAAGGCGTGCCCCGCCTTCAGTGAAAGCGTGTTCCAGGGTCTGGTCGGTAAGCTCTCGGAGGATCTCGAACGCGATAAGACCATTCAGAAAGTCCGACGCCGTGCGCAGCTTGTCACCGCTGGTCAACCCGCCGAAGCGCTACTCTGCATCCGCAAGGGCTGGTTCAAGCTCACGCATTGTGACAGCCGTGGCCGCGATTCGGTGGTACGCATCGTGGGCCCAGGCGAGACTCTCGGTTATGTCGAAGTCGTCATGGGTGGCACGTTTCGCCTAAACGCTCGTGCGGTCACCGATGCCGAAGTCTGCAGGATCGGGCGCAAGGCGTTCGAGTCCGCGCTCGAGGAATCCGGCAGCGTCGCTCGCAAGTTGCTCACCAAAGCCTGCCAATCGATGATCGAAGCCGAGAAGCTCGCGCTCAGCCGCGCATCAATGTCGGTGCGGGAGCGGATCGCGCTCACTTTGTTCGAGCTCGCGCGGCGCTTTGGAAGCGATGCCGCCGGTGGCGTTTCCATTCAACTTCCGCTTTCCCGCGCGGACATCGCGGGGCTCGCCGGTACCGTCCTCGAGTCCGCAGTGCGCCAGCTTTCCGAGCTCAAGGACGAGGGTGTCATCGAGCTCAAGGGGCGCTCGATCCTGGTACGCAACATGGGTACGCTCGCCCATATCGCAGGGATCGCGGCTTAAAGCCCGATGGCTCCTAAGACCGCGGTCAAGCAGCCTCGCCCCGACGCCCAGAGGCCTTCGACTTGGAAGCCGTATCGCAAAGGCATGTGCGAAGGGTGTTGGGCGGGGTGTTGCACTCTACCCGTGGAGGTGAGCGCGGCCGACCTGATCCGTCTCGAGCTCATCACCGAGGAGGAAGCCGCCATCTCGCTCAAGAAGGTGGCCAAGCGACTTTCCAAGGAAGGGATCATTCAGGCGTTTCAGGCCAAGAACCAGCTCTTTGTGCTGGAGCAGCGCCATGGACGCGACTGCATCTACCTCGGTGCAAAAGACCGGCGTTGCACGGTCTACGAAAAGCGACCGGAGGTCTGTCGAAAATTTCCGAAGATCGGGCCGCGTCCCGGCTGGTGCCCTGGTACGACTTGAGGGCGCGGATCGCTCAGAAAAACGCCTGCGCCAGCTGCGCGCTGAAGTAGGTGGGAGAGTATCCGGCAGGCAGAGTTTCGAGCGGAAAGGCGAAATCCAGGCGCATTACGCTGCGGGCGAACTGCGGCGTCATCAACCGGATCCCGATTCCCGCCGCGGCGTGAGTGGTCATGTTCGCGATGTCACTGGCGTCGCCGAGGTCCAGGAAGGCGGCACCTCCGATGTACACTGAACGAATCACCACCGGAGTGGTGCGGATCTCTGTGTTCACGCCCCAGCTCTGGTTGCCGTAGAGAAAATTGACGGGGAATCCCCGAAGAGCCGTGCTGCCCCCGAGCGTGTCGATAGCGCGCGAATTATCCTGTTCGCGCCGGGTAAGGCGGGCGGAGGCGATCAGTCTGAGAAAGCCGATGCGAGGGGAGACATTTCGGACACGCAAGGTCGCCATGCGATTGATCCAGGGGCTGGCTCCGCCCAATTCGGGCTGGAAGCGAACCGAGCCGTTGACGCCAAACGTGAAATAGTTGTCGGCGCCCTCGAACGTCCAGCTTAGGTCGGCGAGACTCTCGGCGAAGGTGGAGCTGAAGCCAAAAAGCGGCGACGCAAATCGCTGCTCGAGCACGAGGTTGGGGCCTACCTTGAGATCTTCGGTGACGCCAAAGCGCTCGACATTGGTCAGTTGTCGGAATTCCGGCGTGTGCACGCGATAATTGACGAAGAGGGCGCCCCAGTCCTCGGTGCGGGGCAAGTACAGGGAGGCGAACTCATCGAGCGTGGCTTGCTTGAAAGCGGCGGTCGAGGAGTTCATCGAATATCGGTGGACCGCGGCGCGCCATCCGGCGCTCAGGTCACGCTTGAGTTCGCGTCCGAGCGAGCGAGTGACGGAGATCCGGGCATCGATGGTCTCGCGCCGGTAATCGAAGGGCAGGGACTCGCCGGTGCTCGTAGCCCGGTAAAGGACCGGATCGAGTTGGGACATCATCCGGAAGATGTCTCGGCGGGAGTCGAGCGAAGCCGAGAAGCCCCACGGCGTGTCGAGGCTGTAGAGCGGCTGCTCGATGCCTAGGCTGACGATATGGCCCTCGCTGGCGCCGTTGGATTTGTTGAACAGGAGATCCGCGCGTTCTCGGACCAGGATGCGCGAGCCCCAGGCCCGGGGTTCCTCGAACTCCTGTCCCCACAGCAGGGTCGAAGTGTCGAGGCCGAAGTTGGCGGCGAGCTTCTGTTTGCGTCCCCGGAAGTTGAACTCGCCCGCGGTCATATCGAGGTAGATGAGCTGCGAACCCACGAACTGATAGGTCATCGCGGTTCGCAGGCTCCAGAAGTCCTTGACCACGACGAGCGCGACCAAGCTGTCCGGAGTTGATCCTTTGCAGGGAAAGATGTCCACCGCATTGACGAACACGTTGGCGCGCAGATTGCGGCGAGTCTCCTCGATGCGCGCCGCGGTCCAGGTGTCGCCCTCGCCGAAGAGCAGCTCCCGCTCGACGACGTCGGGTTGGGTCGTGATGTGAACGCGATTAAGAAACCCTGGCCACGCGTCCTCAGGATGGATCACGTCGAGTGGAACCGCGATGACCCGTTCGATGCGCTTTCCTTCGGGAGAAGGATCAATGACCAAGCCAGGTCGCCCTTGAGTGCCTTTGCGGAAAAGAAACTGTCGCACCGTCTCAGTGCCATCGCCGATACGCGGCTCGTCGAGCGCTTTGGCCGGGATGATCACCGGCGGCGGAGGTTCGTTGCCGGTGGCAGCGAGAGCGTGCCCTGGTCCGATGACGAAAGAAACGAGGATCGACAGTCCAAACAGCGCGGATGACGAGGTTAATGCCACTTCAACAGTCTACAGACGTTCAGGGAAAAAGCAGCTGAATGAGGTGACGTTCCAGCTTTGAGGATTAGCCGGTCGGCGCGCTAGAGCTTGGGCCTGGGCTGCCCGCTTTATGGCGATGAAGGATCAGTCCGTGCGTCGGATCATAAGGGGAGACGCCGACGGTGACTCGGTCGCCGAGGATCACGCGGATATGGAACTTGCGCATGCGACCGGAGAGCTTGGCTGTAATGTTTTGTCCGTTCGCCAGCTTCACGGTGAAATTGCCACCTGCCAGGACGTCCAGGATCACACCTTCGATTTGAGCCAGATCTTCGCGTGCCAAGAAAGATACCCCTTCTGTCAAATAAGGTTATCTCTCGATTGTAACATTGGATTTTTGGGAGAAAAAGGGCTTTTAGCCGCTGCTTTTGAGCTGGCTTGGCGAGTATCCCCAGGAGGATAGGATCTTCACTTCTTCTTCGGCGGACATCGCTTTCTTGAATTTCGCTCCGGGCTGGCCTTTGACCCGGCGTTCGCATTCCGCCCAGCTGGTGTGTCGCATGGGGACTCCGCCGATCACGCTGAGATAGGAATGGGCTTTCGGCTTGGGCCCGTTTTCGCGGGGCCTACTTTCGGGAAGTTCAAGGCTGTCGGGCAGATCGTGGATCGGCACGCCGTAATTCAAGAGTGTTCCCTGATAGAGGTCGACGTAGCTGCGCTTGGAGAAAGCCACCGCGATTTGGTCGACTCGCTCGTTGCCGGGGATGCCGCTGTGGCCGCGCACGTAACCCCACTCCAACTTGGCGAGCCCCTTGAACTGCATCACCGCTGCCGAAAGCGCGCGCCACAGTTCGACGTTAGAGACATCGTTGCCTTCGGCCGTTTTCCAACCTTTGCGTTGCCAGCCCCAGATCCATTGGGTGATTCCCCGGATCACGTAGACGGAGTCGGTAAGCACCTGCACTGGGGTCGGCGCCGCTTTGAACGAAGGCATTTTTGAAAGACGGTCCAGCGCGCGAATGACGGCGACCAGCTCCATGCGATTGTTGGTGGTTTGCGGGTCATGGCCGCCGAGCTCGATCACCTGGCCGTCGGCGGTCGCGATGATCGCGCCCCAGCCGCCCGGGCCGGGATTGCCCGAGCTGGCGCCGTCGGCGAACACGAAAGTCGGAAAAGCTTGCGTCATCCAATCCGGTTAGCTCGGCGACGCACTGAATGCAAGCGACAGCAGGCCATTGCAATCGCCGCAGTGCCATGAAATACCGAAGGCACACATGGCCATGCGGACATCGAACCCGAAAACCTTGCCCTGCGGACGCCCGCTTCCCGCGGATGAAAGCGCCGGCATCACGCCCGGCAAGGTAGAGGAGTGGAAGCGCAAGCTCACCGATCACCTCACTGCGCACAAGCTCAAGCATTCCGATCAGCGCTGGCAGATCGCCGAGTTGATCCTGACTTGTCGCGAGCATCTTGACGCGCAGGGTTTGCTTGATCTTGTCAAGACCCGTTACCCCGGAATCGGGGCCGCGACGGTGTATCGCACCATCAAACTCTTGTGTGACGCGCAGATGCTCAAGGAGTCGCTGCACCGGGCGGATGGGCGCGTGGTTTACGAGCTATTCGACGAAGAGCACCACGACCATATCGTTTGCGTCGATTGCGGGCAGATCTTCGAGTTCCATGACGAGAAGATCGAAGCGGCCCAGAACGCGGTGGTCAACAACATGCGCTTCACGCAGGTCCGTCACCGTCACGTCATCTACGTCCACTGCGGCTGGAAATCCTGACTCGCCTTGACTCCGGTGATCGCACGCCGGCCGGCTGATGCCGCGGGATCGTGGCAGTGCGCTTGCACCGGCCCTGGACATGGAGAGACCCCCGGTCAATCGTCCGCGCGCTCCCCGATTCGGCCTCTTTTACGCACTGATCGCGATCTGGGTGCTGCTTTTCGCTTTCGACTTCTTCCAGTACTCCCGGAACGTGGAAGTCGTTCCATATAGTAAGTTCATCTCCGACCTCAATGAAGGACGCGTGTCCGACGTGTCGGTTGGAAACGAGCGGATCCAAGGCACCTACAAGCAATCCGCCAAGGAAAGCCGCCCGGGCTTTGTCGTCAACCGCCTCGACGACCCGCAGCTGGCCCAGCGGCTTCAGCAGGCTAACGTCCGATTCAGCGGGGTGCATGAGAGCACCTTTTGGCGCGATGTACTCTCCTGGATCATCCCCGCCGTGGTGCTCGGGATGATCTGGGTCTTCTTCATGAACCGGATGAGCGGGCAGATGTCGCGGGGGGGCGGGATGCTCCCGCTCGGGAAATCAAAGGCCAAGATCTACGTCGAAAAAGATCTCAAGACTCGGTTCGACGATGTCGCGGGTCTCGAGGAGGCCAAGGCCGAATTGCAGGAGGTCGTGCAATTTCTCCGAAATCCAGCCAAATTTAGCCGTCTGGGAGGGCGTATGCCCAAAGGCGTGCTGCTGGTCGGCGCGCCGGGCACCGGCAAGACGCTGATGGCGCGCGCGGCGGCTGGCGAGGCGCAGGTTCCCTTTTTCTCGATCAATGGCTCGGAGTTCGTCGAGCTTTTCGTAGGCCTGGGAGCCGCCCGCGTCCGAGACCTTTTTGAGCAGGCCCGTGGACACGCGCCGTGCATCATCTTCATCGATGAGCTGGACGCGCTCGGAAAAGCGCGCGGCATCAACACGATCACGGGCGCTTCGAATGATGAGAAGGAGCAGACTCTCAACCAGCTGCTCGCCGAGCTAGACGGCTTTGACCCGTCCGCGGGTATCGTCCTCCTGGGCGCGACCAACCGTCCTGAGGTGCTTGATCCGGCTTTGCTGCGCGCCGGCCGCTTTGACCGCCAGATCGTGCTCGACAAGCCGGATCGCAATGGACGGATCATGATCTTGCGGGTTCATATGAAAAAGATCCGCTTGGGAGCCAACGTCAATCTCGATCATCTTTCGTCGCTGACCGCGGGATTTTCGGGAGCGGATCTGGCCAACATGGTCAACGAGGGCGCGCTTGTCGCGACCCGCCGCGGAGCGGAGGCGGTGGAAACCGTCGATTTCGTGCTCGCTATCGAGCGGATCATCGCGGGACTCGAGCGTCGGAGCCGCGTGCTCAATCCCGTCGAAAAGCGGCGCGTGGCCTATCACGAGATGGGCCATGCGGTGGTCTCGCTCGCGCTCGGCCACGACGAGGAAGTCCACAAGGTCAGCATCATCCCGCGCGGAGTCGGCGCTTTGGGCTACACGTTGCGCCGGCCAAGCGAGGACCGTTATCTCATGTCGAAGGCTGATCTTGAGATCAAGCTCGCCATCGCGCTCGGAGGTCGGGCCTCGGAGGCTGAGTTCTTCGACGACATCTCGACAGGCGCTGCCGATGACCTGGACAAGGCCACCGAAGTCGCGCATGCGATGGTCACTCGTTACGGAATGAGCAGTGACTTGGGTCTGGCGACCTTTGAGCGCGAGTCGGCCCCCTTCCTTCAGGGCCCGCAGGCCAGCACTTACCGCACCTACAACTACAGCGAGAAGACCGCGGAGACGATCGACTTCGAGGTGAGAGGCCTACTCGGGCGCTCCTATGATGTGGCGATGTCGGTGATCCTCAAGCATCGGGAAGTGATCGAAGTGGGCGCAAGCCGCCTGCTCGAACGAGAGACCATCGACGAAGCCGAGCTCAAGCAGATCTGGGAGCGCCATGGCCAACCTCAGGTCCGGCCAACCGGCACGGACTCGTTCCGGATCGTTTGATAGAACTGGCCTCGATTGAGCGGGCTCACTGCCTTACTGGCACTGCTTGATGGTTGCGCTTGAGTAGAAGTAGCAGGTCGAAGGAAGCTGGCAATGCGACTCGGGTGAGCCCGTGGCAGTATCGAGGGCCGCCGCGAGAGTGACTCCGCGGTTGGCGCCCCCAGGGGCGTAGGAGCCGGCTCCAGTATCAGGCCCTTGAGATGGGCTCGGGGCTGGCGCGGGCGCGCTGCGGCCCGTCCAGTATACGGCCTCGACCGGGATGACGGCTTTGTCGCGGTCGGCACAGTCCACTTTGCCACTCAGGTCGGCGGTGACGGGGATCGAGCACGTGCCGCGACCGGAGCCGTCGGATTTGAGCGAAGCCTTGCCGGCATCCACTGTGATGTTGAAGCTCCCATCCGGCATCAGGTTCCAGAAGGTGTCCATGGATCGGTTGATTCGGCGCACCGAAAGCGTCTTTTTCTTGCAGTCGACTTGAAAAATCAGCGGCTCAAGCTGTTCATTGAGCTCAACTTTGGGCAGCCCGGTGGGACAGTTCCAGAGCTGGAGATTGGCCGAAACGGGCTGGTCATAGGTTCCGAAGGGGCATTGACTGCCAAAGGCCGCCGCGCCACGCACGGGGGTCAGTCCTTCGACCGAAGTGCCCGCCGGCGCATCCTCGTGTTTGCCGCAGGATGGCAGCGACAAAGTCGCGGCGATCACCGCGGCAGGGACCAGAACTTTCACCTCCAAGGGAAACTGACCGGGCGACCTCATCTTCATGAGCGGGCTTCGTGCAAACGTCTCGCCAAGCCGCTATAATTGCTCACATGTCTTTTTCGAAGTCCTCATCACCGCACCGGGCAACGGATCGTCCGGGTCTCGCTTTGGCCTGGATGGCCCTTAGCGCCGCCGGCTTTTCGACGATGGCGATTTTCGTCAAAAAACTGTCACCCGTCATTCCTCAGTTCGAGTTGGTGTTTTTTCGTTCCTTCCTGAATTTCGGGATCCTGCTCGTCTGGATGCTCGCGGTGCGCGAGCCGGTGCGGATCCCCGCGCGGGCTGCGGGTCGGCAGCGCCGATTGCTCTATTTCCGGGCATTCGCGGGATTTTGCGGCGTGAGCTGTCTTTTTTATTCGCTTCGTCATCTGCCTCTACCGGTGGCCATGCTCCTGGGGTGGAGCTCCCCGATCTTCGTCCTCTTTTTTTCGTCCATCTTCACCGGAGAGCGGATTGGCGCGCGAAATCTGGCCTTTGTCGCGGCGGCATTTTGCGGTCTGGGGCTCCTGCTCTTTGAGCCGGGATCGGCGCGGATGGTTGAGGGCCTGTCCTGGTTCGGGGTGCTGATCGCGCTCTTTGGGGCGGCCTGGTCGGGCGCGGCCTATGTCGCGGTCCGCGCCGCGACCGGCGTTTTTGGCGTCAATCTAATCATTCTCTACTTCACCGGGATTTCGAGTCTTTTGGCGTTGCCGCTGGCCCTGCAGACCTGGGTGCTGCCCCCGGCTTCGTCCTTGATGGAGTTGACCGGATTGGGAATCTGCTCGACCCTGGGTCAGGTGGCCATGACGCATGCCTATAGATTCGCCCCCGCCGGCAAGGTCAGTACGATGAGTCTGCTCAATGCCGTTTTCTCCGCCGTTCTCGGGGCTTTGCTTTTTGACGAACGTCTTGGCGGCGCTCAGATCATCGGCATGTTTGTGCTAGCGGGTTCAATCGGAGCCCTGACCTGGTGGGGAAGCCGGGGCACCTCCCCGAACCGGGTGCATCCTGCGTCAAGTTAGGTTATAAATAGAAGCATGTCCCGGCCCGCTGATCCAGTCTGGTTCCAGCCGCTTTCGCCGCTCGGCTCCGCGGTTCATTACATTGCGAGCCTTTCGCCCAAGTATAACTGGGTGGGGATTTATATTCTCAAGGGCCGGTGGCTTGAGTTGGGGCCGTTCATCGGCGCTCCGACGGAACACCGGCGCATCCCGGTCGGTAAAGGTGTCTGCGGCACGGCCGTGGCGACCGGCGCCGACCAGAACGTTCCGGATGTTACGGCCTCGGCCAATTACCTGGCCTGCAGCACGGAGACGAAATCCGAATTGGTCGTGTTGATCCGCGACCGTAAAGGCGGCATTCTGGGACAGATCGATATCGACAGCCACGAGTTGGCGGCATTCGGGCCCGGGGACGAGGAAATCGTCCGTCGCGTGGCCCACGAGCTGGGGGAAAGATGGCCCGAGTGAGAAAACCGAAGCCCGCGTTCGAGAACCTACTTTTTGTGACGCCCGAGCAGCGCGTCCTGCGACTGATGCTCGCCGAGCCCACGACGACGATCAACCTGCGCTCGCTCTCGTCCAAGCTCAAGGGCGTGCGTGGCCTGGGCGGCGCCGAAGGCATCCAAAAGGTGTTGGTGGACCTGGAGTCCGTCGGCCTCGTCAACTTCGTCGACAACCGTCGCGCCGTGCGGCTCAACGACGATCACGAAATGGCCCAACTCCTCAAGCGCGTCGCGGCGGTCTGCGATCTCGAATCGTTGCGCGAGATCCTCGAGCCGCTCTCGTCCAAAGGAATACTTTTTGGCAGCAGGTCCACGGGCCGCGCCCGTTCCGACAGCGACTACGACATTTACATCGTCTCCAATTCTCCGGACGAAGTCCGTCGCCTCGCCGAAGGCCACCCGCTCGGCAAGGCGCTCGAGCTGGTGATCTGGAGCACGGAGGACGACTCAAAGCTCGCGCAGAAGGATCCGGGGCTGGAAAGAAAGCTCGAGCTCGGCATCTGTCTTTGGGGCCCGACCCGCTGAATATGGCGCAAAACAGATGTTGGACGAAGTACGAGCTGCCGCGAGCGGCCCTAAAGAGATTGCCCGCGTTGACGACCGCTATTTCCCGCGAAGGCGCTTGGCGCGCGTGCGTGCTCTCGGCTTCGGCTCCAGTGCTTGCGTCGCAGCTTGATTATGCGGTGATCAAGGTGCCCGCGCTCGAAGGCACGGAGCTGTGGATCGCCGCCTCCACGGAACAGGCCGCGGTGGAGGTCGCGCTGGGATTCGGCAAGCCTTCCGCTCCGGTCCTCACATTGACTGGCGCGGAGCTCGAGGGCGCCCTCGTCGGCGAATCGCTCGAAGACACCGGAGAAACTCTTTCATGACCGGCCCAGAGCGCCAGCTCTCGCGCCGATTCTCGCAATGGATCCGCCCGGGACTGCTCGTCGGCGTGATTGGACTTTCGGTGATCTTTGACCAGTGGACCAAGTGGTTAGTCACCCGGAGCTTCCATACGGGCGAGAGCGTTCCGGTGCTTTCCGGCTTCTTCAATCTCACGTTCGTCAAGAACACGGGGGCCGCGTTCGGGATCCTCGCCTCGGCGGATCCAGCGCTAAGGACACCGCTCTTTATCGTCGTACCCGTGTTAGCAATCTTCGTGATCGTTTGGATCCTCCGTCAGGTCCCTGAGAACGAAATTCGCATGCCACTAGCACTGTCCCTCGTGGCGGGGGGCGCGATCGGCAACTTGATCGATCGTCTCGTTTACGGTTATGTGGTGGACTTCCTGGATTTTCATTGGAAGTACGAAGTCCATTTCCCGGCTTTCAACGTCGCGGATACGGCGATCTCGGTAGGCGTGTTCTTCATGCTGCTCGACGTCTACATGCGCAAAGAGGAGATCTAAGCGATGCATCCCATCCTGTTCCACTTCGGCGATATCCCCGTCTACACCTACGGCGCGATGATCGCGTTGGGTTTCATTGCCGGCGTGATCCTCAATGGCTGGCTCGCCACGAAGGTCAACCTATCTGCCGAAAAGATCATCGACTACAGCCTCTGGGGCATGGCTGTGGGACTGCTCGGAGCGCGCTTGATCTTTCTCGTCACGATTCTTCCTCAGGTGCTAGCGGACCCCGGCTCGGCGTTCCGCGTGTGGGAAGGGGGATTCGTCTTCTGGGGCGGACCGCTCGCGGTGGTGCTCTTTTCGCTTTGGTATCTCAAGAAGTTCAAGATTCCGTTCTGGAACGCGGCCGATGTGGTCACCCATGGTCTGGTGATCGGGCACATCATCGGTCGCTTCGGTTGCATCGGGGCGGGTTGCTGCTATGGCCGGCCCACGGGTTCCGACTGGGGATTCAAATTTCACGGCGGGCTTGTGCCGGCGAGCCTGCACGGGATCGCGCTGCACCCAACGCAGCTTTATGAGTCGATTTCGCTCATGTTCCTGCTCGCGGTGCTGCTCTGGGTGTTTTTTCATCGCAAATTCGAAGGCCAGGTGGTGCTGACCTACTTCCTTGGCTATCCGATCATCCGCAGCATCATCGAAATCTATCGCGGCGACCAGATTCGGGGCTTCGTGATCGACGGTAGGGTGTCGACCTCCCAGTTCATCTCGGCGTTGGTCTTCGTGGTGGCCTTTTTCGTGCTGAAAAAACGCTTAAACGAGGTCAATCGCGGTCGGGTGCCGACGCATGCTTCGTAAGTCTGCTTTTGGGTTTCTTGCCCTTGGCCTTGGCTGGGTTGCCGCGACTGGCGCGTCCCACGCGGGCGACCTCCGGGAGTTCAAGGACGTCACGGGCGTGACCGTCAAGCTCCCCGACCAACCCAAACGCGTGGTCACCCTCATGCCGTCGCTCGGCGAAATCGCGGCGCAAATCCTCGGCGACAACATCGGGCGCATCATCGGCGTGAGCGAATACACGGATCACCCGCCGGCGCTCACGGCGGTCAAAGTCGTCGGGCCCTACGCGCATTTCAACCTCGAGCAGGTCGCGAATCTCAAGCCCGACCTCATTTTGGCCTCTCGCGACGGCAATCCCAAGGATCAGGTGGATCATCTTCGGGAGATCGGGCTTCCGGTGGTCGTCGTCGATACCGAGAATTTCGGGCAAGTCGAGCGATCGATGCGGCAGATCGCGGAGGCGCTAGGAGAGTCGGATCGCGGCAAAAAGTTGGCGGATCTGTTTGCCGACCGACTCTCGGCGATCCGCGCGCGTGCGGCCGCCAGGGCCCGCAAAGGCCTGAAGCCCGAGAAGGTCCTGATCCAGCTTAACGCCGATCCGTTGATCACCGTGGGATCCGGAGCATTTCTGCAGGATGCGCTCGAAGCGGTCGGCGCGCAAAACCTCTATGCCGATCAAAAGGCGCGGTACCCGAGGGCTTCAGTCGAGGACGTCGTCAATCGGAGCCCCGATGTGATCCTGGTGTTTGCCTTGGGCAAGGACCGCGCACCGTTCGAAGCGATGGCGGCGGCCTGGAAGCAGTTTTCGAAGATTCCCGCGGTCAGGAACCGACGGATCGAAGTCCTCCAAGCCGATCCGATCGTGCGCCCGAGTCTTCGTTTGCTCGAAGGGCTTTCTCTGTTAGAAAAGGCAATCTATGGCCGAGGAACCGGTTCTGAGAACGCCGCGCCTTCGTCGCGCTCTTGACGCGCGCGCTCTTGCGCTCGGCTTTCTGGCGTGGGCGCTGGCGTTCTGGATGGCGTTGCGCCTGGGCGTCGCGCCTGAGTCGGACTCCGAAGTGATTACCCGCCTTCGACTTCCGAGAGCGGTGCTCGCCACCGCGGTAGGCATGGGTTTGAGTGTCGCCGGCGCGACCTTACAAGCCCTGTTTTCCAATCCGCTCTGCGAGCCGTACACGATGGGCGTCTCGTCCGGCGCGGCGTTGGGCGCGGTCGTAGGAGCATCGCTTGGCCTGCAGTGGGCAATGAGCGGTCTCGCCGGCAGCGCTTTCGTAGGCGCGCTCGCCTTCGGGGGGGTTTTGTACCTCGTGGCGCTTCGCAAGGGTGGCAGTGGCGGACTCGCGATGCTGCTTTCTGGAGTAATGCTCGGTTTCCTCGGTTCCAGCCTGGTGGCGCTTTGGATGGCCATCTCCGACGTCAATGGGATCCAGGGCGCGCTCTTCTGGCTGCTCGGCGATCTATCGCGGGCGCGGATGGAGGGCTCGCTCTTCAGCCTGGCCGGAGTACTGCTGCTTTCGATCCTGATTTGGCGCCGCTCGCGCGAGCTCGATGCCCTTTTAATGGGCGAGGAGGGCGCGCTCTCGCTCGGCGTGCCGGTCAGTGGACTCCGGCGCGCGATGGTGATCTTGTCTTCGCTCTTGGTCGGCCTTTGCGTGAGCGCTTCGGGGATGATCGGTTTCGTGGGGCTTGTGGTCCCGCACTTCGCGCGTCGCATGGTGGGCGCGCTGCACCTCCGTCTCATCCCGGTCGCTGCAATCTGGGGCGCCGCGACTCTGACCGCCGCTGACGCAATCGGCCGCTTCATCGCGCGTCCTTATGAAATTCCGGTCGGCGTGGTGACTGCTCTGGCCGGCGCGCCGCTATTTCTCTGGGTGGTCGTCAGACGCAGCGGAGGAGCGGCGCAATGACCCGGCTTCGGGCGCAAGGGATTTCCCTGCAGTTTGGCGAAAAGCCCACGCTCGACGATGTCTCGTTCGATCTGGAGGTCGGCGAGTTCGCCACCTTGATTGGCCCCAACGGCTCGGGCAAGTCCACGCTCCTCAAGGTCGTCGCGGGAATCCTTTCGCTGCAAGGCCGGGGAGCCTCGGGCCAGGTCCGGCTCGGTGAGCGGGATTTCCTGGCGCTTGATCCACGAGCCCGCGCACGCGCGGTCGCGTATGTGGGGGCAGAGCTTCGCGCGGATTTTCCGCTGACCGCGATGGAGACGGTGAGCTTGGGGCGCATCTGTCACGGGGCGGGGAGCTTGAGTCCGCTTTCCTCGCTGGACGAGGAGCTGATCCGCCAGGCCATGGAGCGCTGCTTGTGTTGGGAGCTTCGAGATCGCGACATCGCGACCCTGAGCGGAGGCGAGCGCCAGCTCGTCGCGCTGGCCCGCGCCCTAGCGCAGGGAGCTACAATACTTTTACTCGACGAGGCGCTCTCGCGCATGGACCTGCATCATCAGGCTCGCGTCGGCGCCATGTTGCGTGGCTTGGTCCGCGAGCACGGGTATGCGGTGATGCTCGTCAGCCATGACGTCAATCTCGCGGCGGAGTGGGCGTCGACGGCGATTTTACTCAAAGGCGGCCGCAAAGTCGCCGCGGGATCGCTTGGGGAGACTCTCACCGAAGCCCGATTGACCGAGCTCTATCCCGACTCCGCAATCGGCGTGGGACGAAATCCGTTTACCGGTTCGCCGATGGTCCATTTTC
>CAYXVB010000031.1:0-27933 GCA_964467785.1 uncultured Bacteriovoracaceae bacterium | reverse complement strand
CCGAAGAGCAAAAAGCAGCCTAGCCCAACCGGCCATATCTCCTAAAACTCTTCAGTCAGGCTGCGGTTCGAAGCTCTGCCGGATCGAAAACGAAGGCGCGAATCGACTCGACCTCGACGCCGATCAAGCCCTCAGGTGAGTTCCAGCGTTCATAGAGCGTCGGGGCAACCGACAGGCTGAACTCCGTCCGCTTCATGGCCTGTTCGAGTTTGCTCAGAGATGCGATCAGGTGTCCGTTCACGGTCCAGGTGCCGTTCTGGACTTCGCGAGTGATGTCACCAAAAGTCGCGCAGATTCTGGCGCATCGCGTCGGGTCTGGTAGGAGATCTGAGACCCCGTAGCTACGGGCCAGGTCTTCGGTGATCCGCAGGCACTCAATCGTAAATTGCTTGAGTTCCTCAGCGGGCAAGGGCGATTCATGAGTGAGGTAGATAGCGTCCCAGACGAACATTTCCGGGGTCAAGCCGTAGGATTGGGCCGCGCTTTTCACCTTGGCGAGAAAGGTCGATTGGTATTGCTTCCAGCGATCGGCTCCAACTGAATTTGAAATCGGCGTGCTCTTGATGAGGTCTACTTGCACTAGCGTCCCGATGCCCTCTTCTCGGGGAGATTCACCGCGCAAGATTCGCTCCGATATGTCTGGACGGACCTGGGTGTTGAGAAAGGTGTTTGCAAGGTTGTCCTGGAGCCGTCTGTGGATCTCACTTTCAATCGATTCCTGCAGCAAATGGGCGCATCGCTCGAAGGTACTGTCAAACGTTCCTTCGACCGACGATGAGATCCAGAGAACGCCGAAAGCGGCACGTTCATTCGCGGATTTTCGGCGCACCGGGAGAACGGCCATACTTTCGGTATGAGAAGCTCGTTGAAATCGTTTGGTGTCATCGGAGACCAGCTCGGCCACCCACTTCATGTTAGGAACAAGCATTCGTCTGCCTTGAAAGAGGGCCACTGGAGCTGGACCGCGGACGTTCTCGCGTTTCATCTGCCAGCGGGTGCCGGTCAGTTCCGCACCGCCTTCGCTCAGCGGAAAGCTGTGGGTCATGATATCGAGCGTACCGATCTGTTCGTTGTATACGGCAAAGAATGCCGACCAGTTAAAATGTCCGCGGAACGCATGGACCAGGCGATCGGCAAATGCGGCCAGGGAGTCTGGGCCCGGACATTGACTGACCTCATTGAGCATTGCGGATATCTGATCGAAGCGACGGTCGGAGAGATGGAACGCGCGGCGCTCGCTCGCGATCGCTAAAATCTCGGTCAGGGCATGAGCATAAGCTTCCATACGTGTCCGTTGGGTGGAGGACCGTGCCGGCACGAAATCATATTTGGAAAGTGCAACGACCCCGATCAATCCGTTGGCGTCTTTCACCGGTATGACGGAATAATAGTCGCCCAGTTCCAGGATCGGCTTGCGCTGCAGAAGATTGACTGAGAAGTCATCCGCGGTGTTCTGGTGCAACAGGGGATCGCCGGTGGCGATTACGTGGCCGAGAATGCTCGGTACGATATTGATGTGGCGAAACGCCTCTTCGGACTCGATGTCCGTGTCGAACGTGAATAAGAGGTGATCGCCCGAGCGCTGAAGGAGGAAGAACGATACCCGCCTGATTCCGCTTTCGCGTGAGAAAGAACCCAGGATCTCCCGAATAGGGGCATCCGGAGAGGCGCTACCGCTCCAACGGCGGGCCCAAATATTGGCGGCGGCAATGATGCCTGCGGAGCGGATAGCTTGCACTGTATAGTGGACCTGGAGGCAGGTGACGAGCGCGACGGTGGTGCTGCCGGCGGGAAGTGGTTTGATCTCGAAGGTCTTGAGGCACTCGCAAACGGCGCAAAACGTGTAAACGAGTAGTGCCGAATCCCAGTTTTTACGCAGCGCCATCCGGATCAACCCGAATCCGCAGGCAGAAAGCACGGCGTAAACGAGGAAGTTCACGTACTGAGTAGTGACTGCCATGATTGCATAGAGAATCATGAGACTGCCAAGAAGAGAGTATCGCGTGGTTCGCTCTTTTTGGTTCCGCGCGTCCGTCTGGATGGAGGGATAAGCGTGACTGTAAAGGGAAATCGCGCTTTGAATTCGGAAAATGAGATCGATCGATGTAGGCGTCAGGAAGAAGACTTCGAAAATACCTGATTTTAGAAGGGAAAACAGGCCAAATCCGGCGGCTGAGTATCGCAGCCCGGACTCTGTCTCTTCCTTTGCTGAGATCAAAGGTCTCAGCAAGATCTTGCGGGCGAAGAGTGTAAACAACAGGAGGATCGCGAATACTAGATAGCTGCCGGAAGTGAGGAATTCGATGGTGCGTTTGAGCGCGGCCACATGGTCACGGTCCCCGACGGCCGCGTTGGCGGAAAACTGGCCGTGGGTCGGAAGCCCCCGGCGATTCAGGGCCAGGACGCTGATGGTACGGGCGTCATCGCAATCCAGGGCGGCGAGGTCGACCACTTTGTAAGTTTTGTAAGATTCGATGACGCGAGACGGAGAAAATTCGGTTCCTGGCGAGTAAACTAAGCGATCGTCGCAGCGGATGGCGTAGTCAGTCAGGAAATAGCCTAATCCGAGCGAGTTATGCAGTTTCCCGATCGAATTTCGGAGGAAGCTTGACGGAAGATTGTACTGGATCCTGCATTCGGCCGCCTCGAAGCGTTCGCGACAAGGGGCCTGGTACGGCGCGAGCGAACCGATGTAGCGGATCTGATCCGGGCTGCGTGACGCACTCCAAAATTTAGGAAATAGATCGGGCAGCACTGAGATGCCGAGCGCCAAGGCTAGAAAGAGCAGAGCCTTGCGGGCGTTCATGCAGCTTGTTGCTCCTCTTGCCAAAAGTCTAGAAGCTCCGCCGGGCCGAGGGTCCAGACGATCGGGGCGCATTTCAGGAGAGTGCTGGTAATGCCGTTTTGGCATTCGCCTTCCGAAGTCAGGAAGTAAGCCAGGCAGTCGACCCCATTGCGGGCGCAGAGCTCGAGAATTCGCGCGGTGAGTTCTTCAATTTCCGCGGTACTTAAGGCGCGAGAAGTATGCACGAACGGGTAGTTGATTACTCCATTAAGGAACACATTGGCGGGGAAGTGGCTTAACATGAGCAGGATCCGGCAATCCTCCAGGTTGGCCTCGAAGAAGTCTCTTTTGAAATCATGTCCGGTGCGCAACAGTAATTCCGAAGTGCTTGGCGCTCCGGTTGTATAGGGATTGAGACCTAAAGCGTTGAACACGGTCTTCAATGGGCGATGTAGAATCGAATCCATCGCTTGGGTGATCGCCGCGACATCGCCTTTGGCGATTCGCCGCCAGGCAAAGTCTGGACGCGCTGACGCGCGTATTTCCGTGCGATCCTGCAGATAGACGATGTCGCCTTCGAACCGACAGGTGTAAGCGTCGTCAATGCGCTTTTTTAGGTCGGTGTCCCACTCCACCCAACAAGGATGAGTCTTTAGCCAGTTGAACAAGATGTACTCCTTGCGCCCGAGGCTAAGGAGAAAGTCGCGGAGACTGGTGAAGAAGCGTGAGGCAAAATCTCGGCTGATCCGTAGCTCCGCATCCATGTGCCCTGCGAACGCTCCCATGTACCAGACATGATCGGCAATCGGGGCAGCTAAAATGGCGGCGCGTATGCGCCCGTCCTGCGCCTGTTGCAGCCAGCGCAGGTACCACACGGACTTGTCTCCATCCGTCCGTCCTGCTGAACGCATTAGGTAATTGGCATTGGAACTCAGACCGCGGGCCATCTGGGTCGACATCGATCCGGACGTCGTATAGACCTGCGACAGGTCTGAAGCGATGGGCGTTCCTGTGGCGAGATCCGGTCCGCAAAGGAGAGACTGAAGATTGAAGAGCTTGATGTGCTCCTCGAGCGCGCTACGGAGGATCCGGAATGTCACGTGCTTTCCCGTGACACTGATGACCTCCAGGCGAAGCTGTGGTGATTTCAGGCGTACCTCCAGGCCGCGGCGAAATAGGTTGACGTCGGCGAGGTTGAAAAGGCGCGCACGGATTCCAGTAAGTGAGATGTCCTCAGTTTGGAGATACGCCGGCGTTTCAGGATAGAGAGGCGAGGTCACTTCGACTGGAAACGCGGTCTGAACTCGTTCCAGTTGTCTTCGATTTTTAAAGATTTGCGTCCCGCCGCTGGCTAACGGGTCCTGAGGTACCCGGTTTCGGATGCCGATGGTCGTCGTCGCCCGATCCGCCGCATGTGGCAGCACACGATGGATCTCTCCATCTACGATGATCGCTCCGGAGTCCTGGATCAGCTTTCCTTCGATACGAACAGGTCGCGTTGGAATCAGCGCGCTTGGTAGGTAAAGGATGCCTCCAAGCCCGTCGCGGGAGATATCGGTCAATTGAAATGAGGCGAACTTCTGTAGTCCGTCTGCCCCCGTCAACACGACCAATCCGCTTTGCAGCGTGAGGTGCCCAGCTTCGAAGCGATGCGTCTCGCGCGATGTCGCCGCTACGGCCTCGGATGGCAGTTTCAAATGTATGAATCCGGAGTCCGATTCGATCGCCACCGAGGTAAATTGAATGACGAGCCGGTCCAATGGCAGGCGGACGGCAATGGGTGTATCTGCCTTGAGTGAGTACTCCAGCTCGGAGGAAGAACGCCGAAGGAATTTGAACCTTAAAATGCGATCTGATTTATCTCTCGCCGATTTCTCCGTGATCGAATCCAGATGAGCGGGATGGGGCTGACCGTCAATAGTCAGTTCAAACACCCTTTTATGGAAGATCGCGTCGCGTAGATATCCCGCGATCAGTCTTCCGTCAGCGATATTCTGAGGTGCTAGCTTACCTTGTAACACGACGGCTTTCCGCTCCTATGGGGTACTGGGTAATACGTGTTCGTACTCCCATCGGAATAAGGAGCGGACGTCTTGAAAGTTAATGCCTCTCATTAAAGTTGCATACTAGATGTCAAGATGATGGCACTCGCCTATGCGTCGATCGCCTTGAGCTTGATCTGTACCGCTGTCCCTGCGGCCAGTTTGGATTCGAAGCTCATCTGTCCGTTCCATTTGGCTACGCAGGCCCATGCGTGCTGAAGTCCCAATCCATTGTCGTCTTCACGAGTCGTTATGAATCTTCCGGCATTCATCGCATCTAGTTGCGCGCCTGGAATTCCTATGCCTGTGTCCCTGACGGTAATCACCGCTCCGTCGCCGGTTATCTCCAGTGAAACTAATACTTTAGGGTTGCTTGTGCCTGGCGCTAGGGAGTGGATGCCGTTGTCCAGGAGGTTGGAGAGAATTCTATGCAAGTCAGTGGCGTTGACCCTGATGGGTTTTCTTTCCCCGCCGATACGCAGGTCTTCTGAAATAATCAGGCACTTGGGTCGGGTAAGCTGTTTCTCCAGAATGACTGATTCGATTAGATCTGAAAGCTCTTGAGGAAGCAGAGTCTGTTCTTGGGATCGGTTGCCATTTTTCGACTTCTGCAGCAGGTCGCGCGCGATGGAGTCGATCCGTTCGATGGCGCTCTTTGCGAGGGCGGCCGACTCGAGTTTGTCCAGAGCCGGGTCTCGAAGCAGCGCCTTCAATGCGCCCAATGGGGACTTGATGTCATGAGCCACTTGTCTCGATGAGCTGGCAATGGCGGCTTCGGCTTCGATCTTGGTCTTCATTTCCAGAGCTTCTAAGGCAGTTACTGTAATGAGGCCGATCGTCAGAATCGCGAGCATTGACGGTGACCAGACACTCAATGAGCTTGGTCCATAAACAAAATAGTGCGTAGAGCCAAAGATGCTGATCGCCAAATATGTGAAAAAGTAGCTTCGCAGGAATTGGATGCGTTTGGAGTTTTGGGCAGGATTCAGGAGTGAAGTCATTATTTTGAGTGGGACTAGAGTATAGGCCAATAATTCGAAGCTATAGACTGCGATCAGGGATTGAGGGCGGATGAGGTATGTTCCGACATTTAACAGGATGAATCCGAAATGAATCGCATAGATCGACAAAGGTTGCCTCGCATGGCGTTCGGCGATCCGAACGAGGCATAATGAAAAGAGGGCCCTCAGTGAGATATGGATGAGCAGGAAGATGTTGTGCTCAAAAAGCAGGTCTAGAGCGCCGGTGAGGAAGATGTTGTAGATCAGAGCCACGATGCCGAGCTCTAGATGCGAGCGAGTGTCCTGATGATTTATATTTGGAAGTTTCGCGTTGGCGATTGTGGTGAGTAAGAGGAAAATCGACGCGATCGGACCTAGGAAAAAATTGACGAAATTTCGCCAAGTTTGAACAATCCATCCGACCCCTTTGGGGCAGATGGCCGGGGCGTCAAACACATTGTATTTCCATCTGGCGGAGCTTTTTCGAGTGATGGTCAATTGTTTGGGAGGTTGAGTTGCGTCAATGCTAATAGGCACACCAAGGCTGAGCATGTCCTTGTGAATCAACGTTCCGTCGATTCGGATCTCAGTGTCAGAAAAAATGCGACCCAATGAAAGATAGTAGTCGCCAGGAGGCAGGGAAGAGAGATCGGCGATCATCTGTAGGCCAGAAGTCTGAAACTCAGTGTTTTCTCGGAATGCTAAAGCGAGCAGGTTTGCGCCCTGTTGCAGGACGATTGCCACGAGCAGCAGAGCTGCGGCTTTCTTGACTTCTCCTTGCCAGAACTTCAAGGAACGAAGAAATGTTTCTTGCATGTTCTTGAATCCCCGCCCAACTTTCAATTGTTGCGGCGGGCCTCCCAGAATCTGTCAGTATTTTTGGATTTCAACGACAATCGCATCCAGCTCGGCGTTGCGCTTTTCGTAGGCTTTGTTCTGGCCCGCGACATCCTTCGCGTAGCGTGCGGCGGCCATAGTGAGCGGACGCGCCACGGAGGGCCAGTCCTCCAGCGCCGAAGCTTGGGGATCGCGTGCGGCGAGCCGGCCCAAGGTCAGTCCGAGCTGGGCCAGGAAATAGTAGGACTCGTAAACCGAGGGTTCGACCGAGATCTTGGAGAGCAAAATCGCTTCCGTCTCCGCGAGCCTCTGGATCACCGCCTGCCGATCGGGGAGCGCGAGCGTCTCGCGGAGGCGCGTGCCTTCGATCTGGCGGTCGATCCAGGCGCGGCCGTAGTTCAAGTCGTCGGAGACGCGCAGGCTCTGCAAGGATTTCTCGAAAGTGGCGCGTGCGCCTAGCCACTGCTCCCGGCGCGGACCGGGCTGGCTCAACGCCCCGTTGGCGGGGGCTTCGCCGCGGAGAATGAAGGCCTGATGCATCCCTTTGGGCGAAATCAGGACAAAGCGCGTCTCGCAGGCGTGGGTCGCGCAGGCCGAGATCTCGAAGCCTTGAGGTTGCTCCACGGCCGGAATCGGGGCGGGCTGGCGGACGGTGAGCCAACGCAGGGTCCAGTCGCGCGCGATCTCGCGGCGCGCGCCGAGACGGCTCATCTCCTCGACGTGGCGCCCGAGTGCATCATTGCGGATGCTCACGCAGTTTAAGGCGGAAGCCTGGCCTGTCAGGCAGGCGCGGACCTCGGTGCGAGAGTTGGAAAGCGCGGCCAGTCGCGGAGGGGTCTTGGGGCCTTCAAAAGTCAGGCTGATGTTCGGGGTGGACCAGCGGGCGATCACCCGCCCCGCGAATACCTGCGGGGGGCCTGGATTGTAGGGAAAATCGAGGAAAACCGGTTTTCCCTCGAAGCGCACGGGCCAGGCGCCGAGTGCGTAATAATAGGGCGAGACCTGCCAGTCGGGCCCGGTGGGCAATGAGGCCTCCAGCTCCTGGCGAGGTGCATCCGCCCAGAGCGGGTGCTGGAGAGCGGCGTTCCAGAGTGACAGCGTGAGTATCGCTGCGGAAAAGAGCGCCAATAAAATGCCGCCCGGGCGCAAGGCGAGTGGTGCGCCAGAGGAGAGATCGAGAAGACGGTTACGGTCGCGTGAGACTTCGAGCCCCCAGGCCCATTGACCCAACGTGAGGCCGCGGGTCAGACGTTGCGCGCCGAAATAGACTGCAAGCCAAAGCGCTAGCGAAGCGAGTTGAGGGAGTCGGACAAAGGGCGCGAGTCCCCAGATCCACAGCGCGGTGAACCATGCTGCCAGCGCGACCAGCGTATCGGTCAGGAGCGCGGCCGCAAGGGGAGGACGTGTCGCAGGAGTGGGAGCCTGCTGGGTGCCCACTCCACGCGTGTGTATAGTTGACGAGACGGAGGCTGCCAAAGTCGCGGCCTCCGGCGACGTGGTAGACGTGGTAGCGGACGCAGCGGGCCTGGCGGACGACGGCGGCGGAAGTGGCGGAGTCATTTGACACCCATCCTTATGAGGTTACACTAATTTCTGTGAGCGGCAAATCCGCGGCTCATGAAATGAAGGCCTGGAGGAAAGTGCTCTCATGACGGATCTCGGTTCGGTCGTCGGCGCGGTGCTGGGCCTATTGGCCATCGCGGGAGGACAGATCCTCGGAGGCGGCCATCTCGGTCAGATCTTTCAGTTCACCTCCGGGCTCATCGTGATTGGCGGTACTTTGGGCGCGACGCTGTCGTCTTGTCCCATGAGCGACATCCGACGGGCGCTTTGCATGCTTCCGAAGGTTTTCAAGGATTCCGAACATGAAGTCGGCTCGGTGATCGACGAGGTGATTCACATCGCCATGATCGCTCGCAAGGAAGGCGTATTGGCTGTCGAGCCGCATCGCGCCGCGCTCCAAAACGCGCTTTTGCGCAAATCCCTTAAGTACGTCACCGACGGGTTCGAGCCCGCGACCGTGCGCGAACTGTTGGACGCCGAAATCGAGAGCGCGTTCGAAAGCGAGGAAAACGCGGCCCGGGTTTTTGAGATCGCGGGCGGCTACGCCCCTGCGGTCGGGATCCTTGGTGCGGTACTGGGGCTCATCCAGGTGCTTTCGGCGCTCAGTGATCCGTCTAAGATCGGCGAAGGCATCGCCGTGGCGTTTGTCTCCACTCTTTATGGCCTCGCGCTGGCCAACTTGGTGCTGTTGCCCTGGAGCAACAAGCTCAGGCGCAAGATCCAGCAGCGGCTCGCGACGCAGGAAGTGGTCCGCCTCGGAGTGCTCGGCATCTTGGACGGGCTCAGTCCCAATGTTCTCCAGGAACGGCTCATTTTCTTCGTGGAGGACGGCAAGGACCAAGCAGACCCGCGCGGCGCGCGGGAGAAGAGTGCCGCGAGGTGAGCGCCATGCGGACCGTCTCGAGACGCGGCGCCCGCAACGAATCGCGGGGAGCGGCGCAAGAAATGGGGAATGATCGGTGGCTTCTTTCCTATTCCGCACTAATGACGTTGCTTTTTGGGCTTTTTGTCGTTCTTTACGCGATGTCGCGAAGCGATCTCCGGAGCGGTGGACGTCAGGACCCCGTCGCGCACACCACGAGAGAGGCGTTGACAGGGGCACTGCCCAAACCGAGTAGCGGCGCGAAGTTTCCGGGAGGCGCGCCCGATGCGCCAGACACGCCAGAGACGAAAAGCGCGATAGATGCAAAAGCCCCATCTGGCGACACGTCCGAAGTCCGCTCCCGGATCAGTGAGGCACTGCGGGAGGCCGCGAGTTCCGGGCAAGCCGGCCAGGGCGCCCAGACTCACCAAACTATGTTATCCCTCGAAGAGCTGCAGGAAAAGGTGCTCATCGGCGAGGACTCTCGGGGGCTAGTCATCAAGCTCGCGGCCCGTGACTTTTTTCCGCCCGGGGAGGCTGAGGTGCGTCCTGACATGCGCCCGCTGCTCGAGCGACTGTGCAAGGTGTTGGCGGCCACGCCGCATTCGATCCGGGTCGAAGGCCATACCGATCCCTCGGAGATCCGGACAGTGGGCTACGCGAGTGATTGGGATCTCGCCGCCGCCCGCGCCACCGGCGTCGTAACCCAACTCGTCAAGCGCCATGGCTTCGATCCCGCCAGGATCTCGGCAGTGAGTCTTTCGCATTTTCATCCGATTTCAGACGGCGATGACGATGTCTCCCGTGGTAAGAATCGTCGGGTGGAAATCATCGTGTACCATCCGTTGAAGAGCGGAGCCTGAGTTCATGCATCTGGCCCCCTTGATCCGAGACCTGGCTGTCATCCTCGGCGTCGCCGCGGTGGTGACTCTCGTCTTCCAGCGCATCCGACAGCCGGTCGTGCTCGGCTATATCATCGCCGGCGCGCTGGTCGGGGCGCGCATCACCGACCAGCCCAACATCAAGACGTGGGCGGAGCTTGGCGTGATCTTCCTGATGTTCTCGCTGGGCCTTGAGTTCAGCTTCCGCAAGCTTGCCAAAGTCGGCATCTCCTCGGGCTTCACGGCGCTTTTCGAAGTGAGCGTGATGATCCTCACCGGCTTCGGTCTGGGAAGGCTGATGCGCTGGAGCCCGATGGAGAGCCTCTTTCTCGGGGCAATCCTGGCCATCTCCTCGACGACCATCATCATCAAGGCACTCGACGAGCTCAAGCTCAAGACTCGCCGATTCGCCGAGATGATCTTTGGCGTGCTCGTGGTCGAGGACCTGGTAGCCGTGTTGATCCTGGTCGCCCTCTCCACGGTCGCGGTGAGTGCCAAGTTTTCCGGCCTCGCCCTGCTGCTCTCGGCGGGCAAGCTCGTGCTGGTCATCGGTAGCTGGTTCCTGGTGGGCTACTTTTTATTGCCGAGGGTCGTCCGTTACGTGGGGCGGCTGGGAAATGACGAGATGCTCACGATCGTGGCGCTCGGTCTCTGCCTGATCCTCGCGGTCGCCGCTGCCGAGCTGCACTATTCGGTGGCGCTCGGCGCTTTTATCATGGGCTCGATCCTGGCCGAGAGCACTGAGTCGCACCGAATCGAGGAGCTGATTCGACCGCTGCGCGACGTCTTTGCGGCGATCTTCTTCGTCTCCGTGGGCATGATGATTGAGCCGCGCGTTTTGCTCGAGCATTGGCCGCGGGTGCTGCTCATTTCAGGCGTGTACGTCCTGGTCAAGATCTCCGCGGTCACGCTCGGGGCCGTATTGTCGGGCCAGACTCTTCGCACGGCCGTGCAAGTGGGCTTCGGAGTCGCGCAGATCGGCGAGTTCTCCTTCATCATCGCCACTCTGGGGCAGAACCTCGGCGTCACGCGGGACGAATTGTTTCCGATCGCGGTGGCCGTTTCGCTGATCACGACCTTCATGACTCCTTACCTGATCCGCGTCTCACACAAGTTTGCGGTGGGGCTCGAGGGCAGGCTTCCGCTTCCGCTCAAGGAAGGGCTTGTGCGTTACGCGGCCTGGAGTCAGGAGCGGCGGGCCGATCGCGCCAAGCGCCTGCAGTTTTACCAGCTGCTTGGGAAGTGGGCGCTCAACGGGATTTTGGTCAGCGTGATCTACATCCTGGTGGCAGAGCTCTTGATGCCCGAAGCCGTGCGGATGTTCCGCCCTCGTCGCCTCGCGGTCGCAGGGAGCTGGCTTGCGGCGTCGCTGCTGGCGGCGCCTTTCCTTTGGGCAATGTTCTCCGCGTTCCATGCTTTTGGAATGAGCAGCCAAGAGGAGGTCCGGGCTGCCGACGCGCTCGGGGGGCTCGAGGGAGGAGGCGAGTCGCCGATGATGCTCCCGCGAGGTGGCGTCCTCTTCGTGATGCGGTTGATCACCGGATTCTGGATCGGCGCGCTGAGCCTCGAGTACTTCTCCGCGAAGTCCACTTTGTTTCTCATGCTGGGCTTCATGATCGCGCTGTTCGGTCTTTTTTACCGGCAGATCGACGCCTCCTATCGTTGGTTCGAGGCGCGTTTTCTCTCAACGTTCGAGACGCGCCCCAAGTCGCGCAAGACCACCGACGTGCTCAAGCATCTGGCGCCCTGGGATGCGCACTTGGTGCGCATCAAGGTGCATCCTAATGCCGAAATCGCGGGCCTGCGCATCCGCGAGGCGGCTTTGCGCAAGCGCTACGGCTTCAATATCGTGGCCATTCAGCGGGGGATCAAGTCGCTGATCTCGCCGGGGCCCGACGAGTTTATCTTTCCCAAAGACGAACTGCTTGTGCTCGGAACCGATGAGCAGATCGAGGCGGTGCGCTTTTCGATCGAGAAGCCGCCGGGTCTGGGCGAGCGCTTCCGCGATCTCGAAGGCTATGAGCTGCGCCAGATCCGACTTGAAACCTGCTCCGGCTACTGCGGCAAGACTTTGGCCGAAGCGCGGATCGGCGGCGAGCTGGGTGTGACGATCGTGGGACTTGAAAAGGGCGAGCGACGGCTGATCAATCCGGAGTCGACGGTCCGTCTCGACGCGGGCGACGTGCTCTGGGTAGTGGGCGAAACCGAAAGACTCGAGCAGCTCACGCAGCGGATCGAGCCGCCGATCGCGAATACGGCCGATTGAATCAAGCGAGAGTCAGAGTCGCCAAAGTCTCGAAGTGTTCGGTCTGCGGAAAGAAGTCAAAAGGCCGGAGCGCCTGGATCCGGTACCCCGTCTGCTCCAGCGCCGCGAGGTCGCGTGCGAGGCTCGAGGCGCTGCAGGAGAGGTACGCGATGGAATCCGCCCGATGGGTCTGCAGGAGTCGCAGTACCTGCTCCCTGGCTTCGGGGGTGAGGCCCGAGCGGGGAGGATTGAGATAGAGCGCGTAAGGGGTGCGCATCAGTTTTTTTACGGTGGGGTCGGCGAGGCGTTGCTCCACCGCACCGACGAACGCTTGATGGATCAAGCGACCAGGCTTGCGCAGTGAAGCCGCGAACTCCACCGCCTCTTTGGACATCTCGACGCCGATCCAGCCTGTTTCAGCGGGAATTCCGAGCGAAAGCTCTCCGATCCCGCAGTAGAGATCGACGATCTGCGAAGGTGAGGCCTGAAGCAGATGGGCCAGGGCGAGTCCGCGCGCGCGCTCCAGCAGGGTATGCGCGGCCTGGCGGAAGGCGCGTACTGGATGCGCCGATTCGAGGGGAGGGCCGGCCAGCTGCAAAAGCTTGTTGTGACCGAAGATCTTGGCGCCGATCTGCGGATTCGCGTGGAACCAGACCCGGTCAAAGGGCGCAACCAGCACCTGCATCCAGTCCACGGCCGCGAGCGCGGCAAGATCCGCGGGACGCGCCTCGCGGGCGATGAGGACCAGATGAGGGCTTCCAAACCAGGCTCCGGCCAGCGAGGTGCGGACAAAATCAGGCCCGTTTGCCGGCAGTAGGCGCCGAAGCCGCTGGATTATTTTTCGGAGAGATTCCGCGTGAAGCGGGCAATCGTTCCAAGAGATGAATTCCTTTTCCCAACCGCCCTCGACGGCGCGGCGGGCTCGGAGCATGCCAAAGCTGAGGTCGGAGTCCTGGACCGAACTTCGAAGCCAACTCTTGGTGCGATAGCCCAGGCGCTCGGCCTCGGGCGCGGCCTGGATGGGCTCAAGCACATCGGCCCAGCGGCCGAGCTGCGACTCCGCCCAGCGCTGCTTGCGCGCGAGTTGTTCAGGATAGGTGAGATTCTTGTAATGGCAAGCCCGGCACTCTGGATTGCAGTCAGGATTTGAGGCGAGGGGAGTGGAAAACATCAGGTGTCCCGTCACGGAGCGAGGTGAGTGTTGGCCGACTTTTGGAGGCGTGGGCAAAAAAAAAGGACTCGTTGCCGAGTCCTTCTTTTAAAATGGTGGAGGTGCACGGAGTCGAACCGAGGACCTTTTCCATGCCATGGAAACGCTCTACCAACTGAGCTACACCCCCACATTTCAACCACTTTTCAGTGAGAACGGAGTTACAGATACTCGGGCCCCGCATTGATTGCAACTCTAAATTTCAGAGATTCTTGCAATCACTTAGTTGGAGCGGGTGGGAGGCGCTTCGATCAGTCTCGGGGCCGCGCGATAGTAGCGGAAGGTGACCCGCTCAAAGAGGCTGACGTTGCGGTTTTCGGCCACATTGGCGGGATAGCGTTCGCCTTTGAAGGCGAAGGCGAGGTTGTTTTCGTCTTTCTTTTCCTCTTCCGGTTTTTGCTGAAGCTTGGCCATCAATTCGGCCAACGTGTCGTTGATGTCCTTGCCTTTGGCGGAGGCCACACCCCGGGCGCCGCCCGAGCTCGTGTAGCCGGCATTCGCGGCATGAGAAGTGGCATCCCTTTGCGCGGCGACCAATACGTTACCGAGCTTGCCCATGAAGTCGGAGTTCGCGGTCCCGGACAAGGCTCCGGCGACGGCTTTGCCCGAGCCTTCGTCGCGCGCCTTATTGAAGAAATCCGAGGGCGCCATGCCCGCGACCTTTTGAAGGTCGGAGAGGAAGTTGGGATTGGAGACAATGGCCTTGAGACGGGGGTCGCCCAAGCTGGCCGCGCATTGCATGACGGCCGAAGCGCTGCCGGTGCGGGCGCCCGTAGCGCAGGCGTCTCCACCGCCGGTGCCGGTGATTCCGCCGACACCACTGCCACCTGCCGAGGCCGCGCCTGAGCCGTAGTTATTGTTGCTGCTGGGATTGTAGCTCGGGTCGCTCGTGTTGATCAGCGAGGCCGCGTTTTTGTAGGCCTGCTGGGCCGCCGCGGCGTTGGTGCCGGAATTGGCGAACTGGGTGGCCGCCTGGAGGGAGTCGAGAGCGGTCGTCACGCAGGACATGTGATTGCCAGTGTTGCCGCTCGCCGCCTTGCCCGCAGCAGCGCCTGATGTCGCGCCGTCTTTGAAGAGAGTCTGCATCGCGGGCCCGGAGAGCGCGCCGGCCGCGCTGGCCATATTCTGGGACAGGACGCCTTCGGTGACGCCCGCGCCCAGAGTGCTGTAGGTGCAATAGGCCTCGCCGGCTCCGCCGGTGTAATAAGACGAGTAGCAGGCATAGGCGCAGGCCGCGGCCGCGCCCGTGTAGACCATCCCGGCCACCGTGTTCTTATTGGAGGCATCGTCCATGGCCGCGCCCGCCTGGCACTGCCGGTTGCCCTGGGTACCGCCCGTAGTGTTGTTATTGCACGCGCTCGAAGTGGTGCTCGAGGAAGATGAGGAAGTGGTCGTGGCTCCCGACCAGGCGGGGGGCGCCAGCAGCGTACCCTGCGCGACCAGAAGGCCCAGTCCGATTCGGCTCAGTTTGCTCGTCATGTCTTCCCCCGGGATCGATTCAAGATCAGGACAAAATCAATTTACGCCGACGGTGCGGCTTTTTTGTTTGGCCTGGTAGGTGTTGTGGATGCGCTCAAAGAGGTTGGCGTTGCGATCCAAAAGCGAGGAGTCGTCGCTGGCGATCGCGCGCTTTTTATAATCCAAGATGCCGTTCTTGCTGGTTTCGTCTTCTTTTTTAGGAAGGAACTGCGCGAGAAGGGAAGAGAGGTCCGCGCCGCCCTTGCCACCGCCCGCTCCGCCGCCGCGGAAACCGCCCCCGGAGCCTTCGTAAGACGCGCCTCGGCCGTTATCGGCCATGCGCGCTTGCGGATCGCCTTCGGCCGTGCCCGTGTTGGGTGAGGTGTTGGCGCCGCCCATGCCGCCGCCGCCACCACCGCCCGGGGCTCCGCCGCCGGCTGCGGTCGTCTTGACGTCAGGAGTGTTGGAGGGAGCCGCGGCCGGCTGAGGCAGGGCATAGGGATCGCCCAGGCCGCCGGTGCCATCGGAGTTGCTGGCCGTGTCGCCGCTAGCCGCGCCCGTAGCGGCGGTGGAGCCGTCGCCGGTGATCGTGGTCGCGCCACCCCCGAGCGGATCGCCCGCGCCGGTGATCTGGCCAGGAGTGTAGGTCGGCAGATTGCCGTAGGTCGAGGCGGTTTGGAGTTTTTGCGCGGCCGACTTCATCTGGTTTGCGGCCGCTATCGTCGCCGCGCCGTTGAGCATGGCGACGGAGCCGGTGATCAGGTTCTGAGCCATGGCCTGTTTGGCGGTGCTGTAGGCCGTGCTCTGCTCGTTGATCGCGGACTTGGCGAGGGCGTCGGCTTCTTTGTTGATGACGGCGATATTTTGATAATACTGCGCGCGTGCCTGCTCGCAGCCCGCGCCGGGCGTGGCGCACGCGCTCGCGAGTTTCTGGTCTTCCGCCTGCACTTTTCCGCTGATTTCCCGCGCGTAAGCTTTGTTGGAGATCTTGGCGGTCGTGCCCGCGAACTCGTCGCTGCCCTGGGTTTCCAAGGCGGCGACACCCACCGCGTCTCCATTGGTGAACTGCTTGAGCTGTTCCTTGTTGATGTCGTGTTCGCCCATCTGCTTGTAGTGTTGCTGGGCGTACCAGAGGTTGAGCGCGCCCACCGCCATGTTGATCATGCCGGTGGAGCTGGAAAGAGAGGCACCCTGTTTCATGGCGGCGGACTGGGTACCTTCCATCGCGGCTTTTTGGGTTCCGAGTTGGCCCCGGATAGCGGTCGCCGTTTGACCTCCGAGCGTGGAGACCTGAGTCACGATCTTTCCGGTTTCAATCTGCTGCTCGGTGTTGGTGATGTCCTGGCCGTAGGTATTGGAGATCCGCTGGGAGTCCTGTTTTTTGAGGCGGGCCTGGGCTTCGTTTTCGTTCTTCTTGGCCTGCGCGACCCGGTCATTGGCTTCCTGTTTTTGCTGCTGGGTCGAATTTTGATCTCTGTGAACTACAGCGGCATCGCGTTCCGCCTGTTCGCGCGCAGATCTCGACCTTTCGTACTCCGCTCTTCTCTGCTCGATCTGCTGGGCCTCGCTTTCGCGATTCGCATAGGAAGACGGGGTGACGTCCGCCCCTCGATTGTTGCTTTGCAGTCCGCCTCCTTCGGCGTACGCGTGGGCGGAGGCCAAGGTGGCAGCCACGATGAGCGCTGCGCTCCGATTGACTTGGCTTTTGCGAATCCGGAAATCCGAATTTTTTTTGCCCTTCATGTCTTCCCCCGATTGAAGAAACTGGGTGTGAGTCCGGCCCCAAAGGCAGGATTCCCCCTACACTCCAATTTTGCGGGCAATTAATGACTGAGTCAATAAGTCAGCTATAAGATTTAGAAAATGGCTTGTTGAAGTAATTTCAATTACTTAAAGCGATTTAATTTATTTTCCCGCCTCTTTTTTCTAGCCCACTTAGACCCATGACCCCCACTTCATGCCTTTTTTGTTTGGCCTGGTAGGTGTTGTGGATGCGCTCAAAGAGGTTGGCGTTGCGATCCAAAAGCGAGGAGTCGTCGCTGGCGATCGCGCGCTTTTTATAATCCAAGATGCCGTTCTTGCTGGTTTCGTCTTCTTTTTTAGGAAGGAACTGCGCGAGAAGGGAAGAGAGGTCCGCGCCGCCCTTGCCACCGCCCGCTCCGCCGCCGCGGAAACCGCCCCCGGAGCCTTCGTAAGACGCGCCTCGGCCGTTATCGGCCATGCGCGCTTGCGGATCGCCTTCGGCCGTGCCCGTGTTGGGTGAGGTGTTGGCGCCGCCCATGCCGCCGCCGCCACCACCGCCCGGGGCTCCGCCGCCGGCTGCGGTCGTCTTGACGTCAGGAGTGTTGGAGGGAGCCGCGGCCGGCTGAGGCAGGGCATAGGGATCGCCCAGGCCGCCGGTGCCATCGGAGTTGCTGGCCGTGTCGCCGCTAGCCGCGCCCGTAGCGGCGGTGGAGCCGTCGCCGGTGATCGTGGTCGCGCCACCCCCGAGCGGATCGCCCGCGCCGGTGATCTGGCCAGGAGTGTAGGTCGGCAGATTGCCGTAGGTCGAGGCGGTTTGGAGTTTTTGCGCGGCCGACTTCATCTGGTTTGCGGCCGCTATCGTCGCCGCGCCGTTGAGCATGGCGACGGAGCCGGTGATCAGATTTTGCGCCATAGCCTGTTTGGCGGCTTCGCGCGCGGCATTTTGTTCGGCAACGGCGGCGCGCCCAGTTGCCTGGACCTGTTGGATCTGGGCTTGGCGCGTGCCCGCGTCCTGGGCAAAGCCGTTGTTGGCGCCCATCTGCACGACGCCTTGGTCCTCGAGGTACTTGTAGGTGTTGGCGTTGACTTCGCCGTCGACTCCGTTTTTGAGGTCGCGGTCCACGAGATCGCGTTGGATGGCCGCCCTGTTTTCGTCGTGGGCGCCCATCTGCTGGTAATGCTTTTGGGCGTACCAAAGGTTGATCGCGCCCACGGCCATGTTGATCATCCCGGTGGAACCGGCGAGCGATGCGCCCTGTTTCATCGCGGCCGATTGCGTACCCTCCATCGCGGCTTTTTGGGTGCCGAGCTGTCCTTGTACCGCGGTCGCCGTTTGCCCGCCGATCATAGAAAGCTGTGTCACGATCTTGCCGGTTTGGATCTGATCGGCGGTGTCGGAGATGTCCTGGCCGTATTGCTGGGCGATCACTTTGGAGTTTCCGTTTTCGAGACCGTTGACGGTTTCGTGCGCCTGATCGAGGCGCTTTTGGGCCGCGTTTTTTTGCTCGTGGGTGGCACTGGGATCGCTGTTGATCCGGTTGAGTTCGCGCTGCGCTGCTTCGCGCTCGGCGCGGGCGGCCTCGAGCTTGCGGGCGTAGGCGTCGGCGCTTCGGGCGACGGCATCGCTTTGGGCGGCGTCGTTGCCACCTTGGAACGTGCCTTTCAGGCCTTCTCCCGCCCAAGTCGTACCGGCAACCAGCAGTCCCAGAGCGAGCTGGGTGAACAGCTGCGAACCAAATTTTGGATCGAATTTCGGTTTGACCATACCTCCTCCGTTCCTTGTCTTGAAAAACCCGCTAAATCCCGCCGTCCTGGAGCAGGATTATCCCCGTTGGATTATTTTGATGCATTGCATAAGTGCGGTCAAGACCCGGGATTTCAGAGTGATTCTCAATGCGGATACGGGAAGAGATTCCGACGCTTTGGCGACTCGGTCGGCTTGAGCGCGCGCCATCCTTTGTGGCATGATGAAGAATATGGATGAGCTATTGGGCGGCAAAATCTGGAGTGAGCGGAGCGGTAAGCTCGTCACCGTTGGGGTGACCGATCGGGCGATCCACTTGCTCGGCGATCTCGATTCGGTGGAACTGCCGCTCGAAGGCGAGAGTTTTGACAAAGGGGAAGTCATGCTGACCCTCGAAGGTTCCAGCGGGAGCCTCGAGGTGATCGCACCGATCGCAGGGATCGTTCATGAAATCAACGCCGTCGTCCAAAAGCAGCCTGAAGTCATCGTCGAAGACCCGCTCGAAGAGGGCTGGCTCGTCCGACTCGAGTACGAAGACGACGAGTCCGAGGAATCCGACGAATCCGACGACTGAGTCGGTTCGCGACTTTCAGACGTTCCAGTCCAACTTTCTCTCGCTGGTATCCCACGAGCTTCGGACGCCGCTGATGGGCGTACTCAACGCCCTTACCTTGATGGAAGAGGCCGAAGCCATGCAGACCGAAGGCGAAGTCGGAGGCATACCCCGCGCGGAGATGCTTGGCATGGCCCGACGAAATGCCGACCGGCTCCAGCAGGCGCTCGTGACGTTGCTCGATCTGGCCGCTCTGGAGAGCGGGACCTACCATCTCCGCTTGCGCGAGGTGGATGTCGCGCGCCTATTTGAAGCCCGTGTCGCCACGATGGAGCGGGCGCTCGCGCTGCGGGAGATCCGCGTGCTCTGGCCTGATCGGGGAAAGCCCTGCGTGATTCTTGGCGACGCGCAAAAACTTTCGCGCGCGCTGGACCTCTGCATCCAGCTGATCGGAAACCGGGCCCGGCAGGGCTCGCCCTTGGAGCTGCGGATCGGGCATTCGCGCCTGGACCTGCTTTTTGAGCTTCCGCCGGAGGGGATCGAGGCTTGGGACCAGGCCTGGGCGGAGGCGGTAGGCGCCTCCGGCGAATCGGCTTTTGCCGGCGTCCACCGTTCCGAGCAGGAGTTTCTCACGCGGGTGGAGGAGGGGCTGGGCAGCGAGCTGGTGCTGGTTCACCAGATCCAACGCCGCCATGACGGGAGCTTCGGCTGCTCACGGCCGCAGCCTGAGCATGTGATCCTGAACTTGACCTGGCCCGAGATGAGCTCCGAGGACGCGTTGAGGGCCGTGCTCACCTCCCGCGCCTACGAAGTCTCGACCGAGCTGGCTTCCGTCGCCCTGGCCCTCATCCGCGTGCCATCGGGACGAAAGGCCGAGGCTTTTTGTCGTGAGCTCAAAGTCCATCTTTTCCGCTCCAGCGATGCCGCCTATGCCTTGCCCGAGCGGGGCGAAGTCGCGCTGGTTTTGGACGACTGCCGGCCGGGAGATGCCCCGGGCATCCTCAAGCGCTTAGAAAAAGCGCTGGGATTCCCGATTCGTTCTTCCTCGGCGCATTGTCCGGAGGATGCGCAGGACCCAGCCGCCCTGATCGAAATCGCGCAGAAGCGACTGCTGGGCTAAAGGGACTCAGAGAGTCACCCTGCGCTCGACGTGACGTCCATTGCAGGACCCGGCCCGCCGTTTAAAGGTTCAAAGGAAGTCGGGGCTGAGTCGTATTGGGCTAATGGGACTTTTCAAAAGTCCCTTCGAAATGAGCCAATAGCTTTAGAAATAGGCCGCAATTGTCGGGAGTCACCCGACATCCAACTTGAAGTTCCGGAGAAGGCTATTCCCGAGTGGTGGAACCCATTGTTTTCAGGTATAGAATCGCCACTCTCATATGTCGGAAACCCTCAATAGCACCCCAGCCGCAGTTCAACCGCAGAAGTACTTCATCAAGACGTTCGGTTGTCAGATGAACGTGGCGGACTCCGAGCGCATGAGCGCGCTCCTCGGTGAGCGGGGAATGATGGAAGCCGACAAGGCCGAAGACGCCGAAGTGATCATCATCAACGGCTGCTCCGTTCGCGAAAAAGCCGTGCACAAAGCCATCTCCGCGCTGGGCGGCCTGAATGTCATCAAGCGCGAGCGCCAAAAGGCGGGCAAAGCCGGGCCAGTCGTCGGCGTCGGCGGCTGCGTGGGTCAGCTCGACAAGGCCGGTCTTTTCAAACGCGCGCCTTACCTGGATTTCGTCTTCGGCACCGACACGATCGACAATCTTCCGGAGATCGTCCATCGCGTGCAGTCGGGCGAGCGGCATGTGATCTACACCGAGTTCGACAAGTCCATGGACTACTCGACCGAGACCAAGGTCCGCGCGGCGCAGGCCCAGGCTTTCGTCAACATCATGAAGGGCTGCGACAAGTTCTGCACCTACTGCATCGTGCCCTTCACCCGTGGTCGCGAAAAGTCGCGCACCATCGACGAAGTGGTCAACGACGTCGCGCGTCTCGTGGCGATGGGCATGCGCGAAGTCACTCTCTTGGGCCAAAACGTCAACTCCTTCGGCAAAGGCAATCCCAACACCAAAGAGCGCGCCCCGCTCGAGCTGCACAACCAGATCGGCAAGGTCGGGCCGCGCGCAGGTGAGGAGAACTTTCCGCAGCTCCTGCGCGCAATCGATACCGATCCGCGCTGTGCGGCGCTAAAACGCATCCGCTTCACCTCCTCGCATCCGCTCGATTTTTCCGACGAGCTGATCGAATGCTATCAGCCCGCCCAAAAAGGCGGCGTCGCTCGCCTTGCCCATCAGTTGCACCTGCCCGTGCAGAGCGGCAGCAACCGGGTGCTCGGCAAGATGGGGCGCCATCACAAGATTGAGAGCTACTTCGCGCAGATGGATCGGCTTCGTGAGATCTGCCCTGATGTGGGCCTGTCCACCGATCTGATCGTTGGGTTTCCGACCGAGACGGAGGAGGAGTTCCAGGAGACCCTCCGGCTTCTCGATCGCGTCCAGTACGACAATATCTTTGCCTTTGCCTATTCGCCGCGTCCGGGAACCCGCGCTTCCAAACTGGAAGACGACGTGCCGGACGAGGTCAAGAACGAGCGCTTGAACCGCTTGCTCGCCCATCAGCTCAAGATCGCCGAAACCCGCTACGCCTCCCGCGTGGGAAAGGTGATGGAGATCATGGTCGAGGGCGAAGCCAAAAATCAGAATATGACGGCCCAGTACACGGAAGCGGCCGCCAAGGGCTATCGCGTCTGGACGGGCCGCACGACCTGTGGCCGTGTGGTCAATTTCCTGTCCGATGCGCCCCGCAATCTCGTTGGCAAGTTCGCGGACGTCAAGATCATCGGATCCTCCAGTCTTGCGCTGACCGGAGAGATGATCGAAAACCCCGCGTTTGCGGAGGCGCTTCAATGATCCTCCCGCATCACGGGCGTTGGCCGAAGGTGCATGAGACTGCTTTTGTCGCGCCCTCCGCGGACCTGATCGGGGAGGTGGAGATTGGCTCGCATTCGAGCGTCTGGTTCCAGTGCGTGATCCGGGGCGACGTCAACTGGATCAAGATCGGCGCGCGCACCAATATCCAGGATCATTCGATGCTCCATGTCACGCGGCGCAAGAGTCCGTTGACGATCGGGGACGAAGTGACGGTGGGCCATCGGGCGACCTTGCACGGCTGCACCATTGGCAATCGAGTGCTCGTCGGAATGGGCGCGATCATCCTCGATGACGCCGTCATCGGCGACGACTGCATCGTGGGCGCTGGCGCGCTGGTCACTAAGGGGACAACGGTTCCGTCCGGCTCGCTCGTGATGGGCGCCCCGGCCAAGGTCGTCCGTCCGCTTAAGCCCGAGGAGCTCCAGTTCCTGCCCGAAAGCGCTGCTAATTACGTGGCCGACGCCATGGAATATTACCGGTACGTGCCAGGGGCCAAAAAGGTCGGCATGGACCATTCCGACCTCGAGCAGGTCGAAGGTTTTCGGAACGAAGAGACCGGAGAACTTGAAACGGGGTATCACCCGGGTCATATTGAGCATACCGATCCCGAGGAGCCTGGCAGTCCCGGCAACGCCGGCGGCTCCGGACGCGAAGACAAGAGCTAACGACGGAGAGACAATCATGGGCAATCGCAGCGGCAGTCTGGAGTTGGGAAATCACGAAAACCAGGTGCTGGGCGAAGCCCTCACGTTTGACGACGTGCTGCTGCTTCCCGCCTATTCCGAGGTCCTGCCTTCGGCCGTGGCGCTCGAGACCCAACTGACCCGCAAGATCCGCCTCAAGATGCCGCTGCTTTCAGCGGCGATGGATACGGTCACTGAGAGCAAGACCGCGATCACCATGGCGCAGGAGGGCGGCCTTGGCGTCATCCACAAGAATCTCTCAGTCCGTGACCAGGCTTTCGAAGTCGAAAAGGTCAAGAAAAGCGAATGGGGGATGATCCTCGATCCGATCACCATCGAGCGCAATGCCAAGATCTCCCAGGCGCTCGAGCTGATGCGTACTTATAAGATCTCGGGCGTGCCGGTCACGGAGCGCGACTCCCGCGGCCACAAGCTCGTGGGCATCTTGACGAATCGCGACCTGCGTTTTGAGACCGACTACGACCAGGCCGTCCAGGCGCGCATGACTCCGATGCCGCTCGTGACCGTGCCCGAAGGCACGACGCTCGCCCAGGCCAAGCAGATCTTTAAAGAGAACCGCGTCGAAAAGCTCCCCGTCGTCGACACCGCGGGCTATCTGAAGGGTCTGATCACCATCAAAGATATCAAAAAGCAGCAAGAATATCCCAATGCCAACAAAGACGGCTATGGCCGGCTCATGGTGGGCGCGGCTGTCGGCGTCGGCGCTGAAAGCATGGAGCGCGCCGCCGCCCTGGTCGAGGCTGGGGTAGATGTGCTTTTCGTGGACAGCGCTCACGGTCATTCGCGCGGGGTGCTCGAGGCGGTAGCTGCATTGAAGAAACGCTTTGGCGCCAAGGTGGAGGTCGTCGGGGGCAACGTCGCGACCTACGCGGGGGCATTAGCCCTGATGGACGCGGGCGCGGATGCGGTCAAGGTCGGCATCGGCCCGGGCTCGATCTGCACTACGCGCGTGGTCGCCGGTATCGGCGTCCCGCAGCTTTACGCGATCATGGAGGCCGGGCGGGCTTCGCGCGAGCGGGGAATTCCGATCATCGCCGATGGAGGCATCAAGTACTCGGGCGATGTCACCAAGGCGCTCGCGGCCGGCGCTTCGGTCTGCATGATCGGTTCGCTCTTTGCGGGCACCGACGAAGCCCCGGGCGAGACGATCCTCTATCAAGGCCGCTCCTATAAAGTGTACCGCGGCATGGGCTCCCTGGGAGCGATGTCGCAGGCGCAGGGCTCCAAAGATCGTTATTTCCAGAACAATGTCGACGAAGTCGGCAAACTCGTCCCGGAAGGTATCGAAGGGCGCGTGCCGTATCGGGGCTCGCTGTCCTTCAACGTATATCAGCTCTTGGGCGGCCTCAGGGCCGGAATGGGTTATTGTGGGGCGGCGACGATCGCCGAGCTGCAGGAGAAGGGCAAGTTTGTCCGGATTTCCAACGCGGGCCTGGTCGAAAGTCATCCGCATGATGTCGACGTGACGATCGAGGCGCCGAACTACCGGCTCGAATCGCGCCGCTGATCTATGCTCTTGTTCCAATCGCAGCCAGTTTGAAAGTAGGGAAACGATGTCCGCGAAACAACAACATGCCACGGTCCTGATTCTCGATTACGGCTCTCAGTACACGCAGCTGATCGCTCGCCGCGTCCGCGAGCTGGGCGTCTACTCGATGATCCTGCCCGGGGACGTGACGCTGGAGCGAATCCGGCAGGTCGGGCCCAAGGCGCTGATCCTTTCGGGCGGCCCTTCGTCGGTTTACGAGATCGGTGCGCCGCAACTTCCGAGCGGCCTTTTGGAAGAAGCCAGGAAAACGGGACTGCCCATCCTGGGAATCTGCTATGGGATGCAACTGCTGGCGCGCGACCTGGGCGGCCAAGTGGTCGGCGGCAGTGTCCGAGAGTACGGACGCATGGAGGTCAAAAGTGAGGGCGGCGCGCGCGGCGCGTTCGCGATCGCGCCAAGCTTCAAGGCCTGGATGAGCCACGGGGACGAGGTCAAGAAGGTTCCGCCTTCGTTTATCGTCACCGCGCGCAGCGCCCAAGGCATCATCGCCGGCATGGAGACCCTGGAGTCCAGCGCCGCGCCCGGCGCCGGTTTTCCGGCCATGGGCCTGCAATTCCATCCCGAAGTCACGCATACTGAGCACGGCATCCAGTTTCTTAAGCATTTCCTTTTTGACATGGCCGGACTCCAGGCGGATTGGAACATGGGCTCGTTGCTCGACGAGTTGATCGAGAAGATCCGCTCACAGGTCAAGCCCGGAGCCCACGTGATCTGCGGACTCTCTGGCGGCGTGGACTCGACCGTCGCGGCCGCGATCGTCCATCGCGCGATCGGCGACCGCTTGCACTGCATATTCGTCGACCATGGCCTGTTGCGTTTCAAGGAGCAGGAGCGCGTGATGAAGATGTTCTCCGAGAAGCTCCATTTGCCCGTGACGTGCGTGGACGCCTCCGAGCGCTTTCTCACAAAGCTTGCCGGCGTCGCGGACCCCGAGAGAAAACGCAAGATCATCGGCGCCGAGTTTATCGCGGTGTTCGACGAGGCGGCCGCGGCGGTCTCCAAGGTCATTGGCCATCAACCCGAGTACCTCGTGCAGGGCACGCTTTATCCGGACGTCATCGAGTCGAGCCCCGGCCACAAGCATTCGGTCACGATCAAGTCGCACCATAATGTGGGCGGCTTGCCCGAGGACCTGAAGTTCCAGCTGATCGAGCCGCTGCGCATGCTGTTCAAGGACGAGGTCCGTGAGCTCGGTAAGCACTTGGGCATCGACGAGGTGTTCCTGCAGCGCCACCCGTTCCCGGGGCCTGGCCTTGCGGTGCGCGTGATCGGTGACATCACCCGTGAGAATCTCGATATTCTTCGCCAGGTCGACGAGGTCTTCATCAACGCGATCCGCGAGCACGGGCTGTACGGCAACATCTGGCAGGCCTTTGCCGTGTTCCTCCCGATCCGCTCGGTGGGCGTGCAGGGTGACGGCCGCACGCACGACCACGTGGTCGCGCTCCGGGCGGTCACCTCGAGCGACGGGATGACGGCCGATTGGTATCCGTTTGAGCCGGAGTTTCTCGGGCATGTCTCGGCCAAGATCTGTAACGAAGTGCGCGGTGTGAACCGGGTGGTTTACGATATCTCGTCCAAGCCACCGGCTACGATCGAGTGGGAATAAGGAGTCGCGCTTGAGCATGGACGCCGCCCAGACGCCGTTTCACGACGTTCCCAAGCTCCGCTTTCTGAAGTCGGCGCTCCTGCCGTCAGTGCTAGTGTATTTTGCCGCTTACTTCGTCATGGGCGTGGTCGTCCAATCGGGGGATCCCGCCGCCGCGCGCTTGGGTACGCTCGAAGTCGCGCGCACTTACCATATGCGTCTATTCGAGGAATACGCGGCGATCCCGGAAGTCTGTAAATCGGGCGCGCAGGTGAGCGATTTCCAGGCCGAGCGCTGCGAGCAGTCCTGGTCAAAGTTCCGGGGACGTCTGGGCGTGGGCTTGATTCCGCCGGCCGCGGCGCTGGCATTTCTTTTCGTCGCCTTCGACCTATTGCTGCTGACCTATCGCAACGGGCGCAAGACGTTGCTGAAAAGCTCGCCCGTATTTACCGGCAAGGCGGGCCATCCCGTGGATGTCGCCTGGGATGGTTATGGCTGGTTCTTTTGCCTGCGAGCGATCCACGTGGAGCTGCCGGGCGGCAAGTCCGTTCGCGCGTACCTGCCTAAAGAATCGCATCGGATTCGTTCAGGCGATTCGATCGCTGTCTATGACGGCGGCAACCGCTTTGGCAAAAAGCGTTACTTCGCCCGTCTGCATACGCCCCACGTCGCCGTCGTCCGCGGCGGCTGAGAGGTATCCGCTTCCTTTTTGATGCACATCGCGTCAATTCGGCGTCAGGCGTGGGGCTCAGCCGCTGATGGGATCGACGCACAAAAGCGCTGACGCAGCGTGCATCAAAAAGGAAGCGGATACCTTCTGGAGACTGGACTAACTCAACCCGGACATGCAAAGAAAAGGGTACAATGTCAGAAGGTTCCGCACCGCAGGCCGAGAGCTTCGTCCACCTGCATTTGCACTCCCAATATAGCTTGCTTCAAGGCGCGATCTGGACCGATGCGCTGGTCAAGCGCGTGACCTCGCTCGGTATGTCGGCGGTGGCCGTCACGGACACGCACAATCTATTCGGCGCGGTGGATTTCTACAACGAGGCCAAAGGCGCGGGCGTCAAGCCGATCATCGGCTGCGAGATCTTTTACCTCCCGCAGGGACGCAATACCGTGGCCAACCAGCCCACCGCGGCCGCCTCGGGTGGAGGTGGCTCCCAGGCGACGCTCGCCCCGAAGTTTCATCAATTGGTGGTCCTCTGCAAGGACCTGGCGGGTTACCAAAACCTCTGCCAGATGATCACCAAGTCCTACCTCGACATGCCGCCGCCGCAAAAAGGGCAGGCCCAGTCACTGAGGCGGGCGGTCGTGGACCGCGAGCTTCTCGATAAATGGGGGGATGGCCTCATCGTGCTCTCGGGCGGCCTGAAAGGGGAGATCCCCTACAAGGCGCTGATGCGCGAGGAGGACTCCGCGATTGAGGCCCTGCGCTGGTTCAAAAAGCGTTTTGGCGACGATTTCTATCTGGAGCTGCAGGATAACGGACTGCCCGAGCAGGATCAGGTCAACTCCGTGCTGTTCCAGTGGGGTGAGAAGTTCGGAGTTAAATGCGTCGCCACCACCGACTGCCAGTACCTCGACGCCAAAGACGCCGAGGCGCACGAAGTGCTCATGTGCATCGAGCACGGGCGCAACCTCGACTTTGACCGGCCACGATCGCTCGTGCCCTCGGAGTATTACCTCAAGCCGCCGGCGCTGATGCGCGAGCGTTTCGAGCGCTTTCCGGGCGCCTGCGACGCGACCCTGGAGATCGCCGCCAAATGCGACCTCAAGTTCAAGTTCAAGGACGACAAGGGCCGCCCGATCTATCACCTCCCGAACTTCCGCCCCGACGACGTGGCCAAAGACGCGGAGTTTGACGTCATCGCCTATTTCAAGGACGTGAGCCGCCAAGGCCTCCAAAAGCGCTTTGCTTCTCCTCAGTTCGAGGGCAAGCGCGCCAAGCCCGGCTGGGACGAGAAAAAGATCGATTACGAAAAGCGACTCGAGGAAGAGCTCGCGATGATCGAGCGCACCGGCTTTGCTGGTTACTTCCTCATCGTCTCCGATTTCATTCTTTGGGCCAAAGCGAACGACATCCCCGTGGGGCCCGGCCGCGGCTCGGGCGCGGGTTCGCTCGTGGCCTACTGCCTGTTCATCACCGATATCGACCCCATCGAGTTCAATCTCCTGTTCGAGCGCTTCATCAACCCTGAGCGCATCTCGATGCCCGACTTCGACGTCGACTTCTGCATG
>CAYXVB010000030.1:7546-28464 GCA_964467785.1 uncultured Bacteriovoracaceae bacterium | reverse complement strand
GTCGTCGATCTCTATGCCCTTACCAATCCACAGCATACCCCGTGGCTCGTCCCCAGTCGGGTGCTTTATCAGGACGTCGACTGTCGCTACTGTTACAAGAGCGTTTGTCCGGAAGGACATCATCGCTGCCTCCGTCTCGTCAGGCCCGAGAGCGTGGTCGATGCGGTGCTCGATCTGACTCGCGAAGTGCGGGCCGGCACCCATTCGGAACCGCGAGGGATCGACCCGCTTCCGTCGATCGCGCCAGGAGGACTCCGATGCTCACTTTAGGAATTAATGCCGCTTTTCACGATCCGGCCGCATGTATTGTCCGGGACGGGCGCATTCTCGCCGCGGCGGAGGAGGAGCGCTTTACCCGAATCAAGCATGGCAAGCGTCCGCTTCCATTCAGCACGTGGGAACTGCCATTTCATGCCATCGACTTTTGCCTGTCGCAGGCCGGAGCCGGACTCGCCGATGTCGACCATGTGGCCTATTCCTTTGATCCCACATCGCGGTTGGGTGCCCGCCGTTCGAACGCTCTGATCGCGCTCCCGCTCGAGCCGAGCGCGCATCCCGTGCCGGAGGAGTGGGAATCGGGCTGGGATCCGCTCTTTCTTGCCTCGATCGTGAACGCGCCTCGGCATCTTTCGGGAGGCGCGCCTCATCATCTTGCGGCGAGATTCCGCGGTGTAAGTCCGCAGGGGCCATATCGCTGGCATTTTGTCCCACATCACCTGGCGCACGCGGCGAGCGCCTTTCTTCCCTCACCCTTCGAAAGCGCGGCCGTCCTGACGTTGGACGGACGAGGTGAACGAGCCTCGACGACCTTTGCTTTCAACGGATCTGGGTCCAACCCGCCGCCGGCGACGCGGGCACGGCGCTCGGCTGGTTCCAAGGGCGCATGGAGTTTGGACCGCGCGCGCTCGGGGCCCGCTCGATTCTCGCTTCGCCCATCTCATCCGGAATGCAAGAACGCCTCAATGACCTCAAGGAGCGCGAGGATTTTCGTCCGGTCGCCCCCGTGGTCCTCGAGGAAGAGGCGGGCGAGTGGTTCAGCGGCGCAGGGGATCGGCCTTCGCCCTTTATGCTTTTCGTGCATCCTGTGCGGCCCGACAAGGCGGGGCGTATCCCTTCGGTTCGCCACGTCGACGGCACGGCTCGGATCCAGACGGTGCGCCGCGAGCCCATCGTACGGACCCCGCGGGACGCGATCGAGAGTTTTTGGAGCTCGCCCTTAGAGGCGTTGGTGATCGGTCCCTATCTCGTTGAAAAGCCCGGGCTGGTTCCGGCCTACAGCCTCAGGGGGTGATCGGCTTTGACTTCCCTTTTGAAACTGTCCGTGGTGATTCCGACTTTTCGCAGGTCGGCGATGCTGGAGCGATGTTTGGAGGCCCTCGTCCGCCAGACGTTGATGGATTTTCAGTTCGAAATCCTGGTTTGTGACGATGCCGATAGCGAGGAGACTCGAAAGCAAGTGGAGCGGTTCGCGATTACCGCGTCGGTGGACGTGCGTTATCTCCGGGTGGGAGCGGAAGGCTCTGGTCGTCACGGACCCGCTGCGGCACGGAACGCGGGTTGGCGAAACGCGCGCGCTCCATGGATCGCGTTCACCGACGACGACACGATCCCCGCGCCGGATTGGCTCGAGAAGGGACTGCAGGCGGTGGAGTGGGATTCGCGGGTGATCGCGCTTGCCGGCCAGGTCCAGGTTCCCCGTCCGCTGGTGCCCACGGACTATGAACGGGACATCGCACGGATGGAGGAGGCCGAATTCGTCACCGCCAACTGCTTTGTCAGGCGCATCGCCCTCGAGGCAGTGGGTGGGTTTGACGAGCGATTTACCGCCGCCTGGCGCGAGGACAGCGACCTCCATTTTTCATTGCTTCGGCTGGCGGGCCAACAGGGGGGAAGGTTGGAGCGTTCTTTCGAAGCGGTCGTGGTGCACCCGGTGCGTCCCGCCCACTGGGGAATCAGCCTCTCACTTCAGCGCAAGGCCCGCTTCAATGCGCTTCTGTATAAAAAGCATCCGCGCCACTATCGCGCTCGGATTCAGCGGCGACCACCGATCCGGTATTACTTTCAAGCGCTCGCACTGATTTTTGCCGGAGTGGCGGCCCTTCGAGGCGAAAGGGGCCTTTCCGTCCAGTTCCTCCTGTTTTGGGCACTTCTGACGGCTGAGTTCTGTGCCCGTCGGCTGAGCGGCAGTTCGCTCAATCCGTCGCACGTATTAGAAATGATCGTGACTTCGGCGCTGATTCCTTTTTTTAGCATCTACTGGCGACTGCGGGGCGCGTGGGAGTTTCGAGTGCTCTTTTTTTAGCGCTCCTGCCAGGCGGCTCTTCGGCCAATTTTAGGACGTTTGCCAAGAAAGACTTGGAACGACCCAGAATCTGCGGTAGTAGGTGGCTAGTCCACATTCTGGCTCGAGTTCTTTTGGGCAAGGTGTGATGTCTTAATTTGCCGAAATAAAAGGCATTTCTTGGAATGCCGATGTAGCTCAGTCGGTAGAGCAACGCTTTCGTAAAGCGTAGGTCACCGGTTCGATCCTGGTCATCGGCTCCATTTAATCTAAAAATACAAGTTCAGGTCATTTCCGGCCAAACGCCATTGCGGGGTTGGGCTGGGGCTCATCTTTCCCCATTTTTCGCTTCGCGATGTCGTAAGCGTCCCTGCCGAAATAGGTGAGTCTTTGTACCCGAGCCATATTATGGTGCCGGACAGGCTTCCTCGGCGCAGATGGAGCAGGAATCCGCCTCAGGCTTTTTTCAAAAACATCGTTTTGAGAACGAGCGTGCTGCCGTCGACGCGGCACTCGATGTTGTCCGGGTCGCCGATGAGATGGATCTTCTTGATCATCGTGCCGCGTTTGAGGTCGCTCGAGCCGCCCTTGACTTTGAGGTCCTTGATCACCGTGACGGAATCGCCTTCGTTGAGGACTGTGCCGTTCGAGTCTTTGACGACCGCGTCTGAGGAGGCGGCATCGCCTGACTGGGCAGTCTGAAGCACTGAGTGGATTCGTTCGAGCCAAGCGCGTGCTTCGGCTTCGTCGCTGAACCAACGGTTGGCTTCGCTGCCCAGCTCGTCGACGGGAATTTCCGCGTCCGCTATCCATTGCTCGAGCTGCCTCATCACCGCTTGGCGCGTGTCAGCGCTAGAAGCAGCGGCAAAGGCTTGGGTAGTCTGGTCGTCAGCGTCCATGTCGGCATCCGAAAACCAGGTGGTCAGGAAGGAATACAGTTCGCGGGTGCGCTTGAGTTTCATGCTTCGAAGCATACGATAAAAGTGCCGATTTCGCCAGGGATTGGCTTGGGGTGGAGTGCCCGTTTTCTGGGGATTTATTCAGTATTGACGCTCCGGATTGTCTGCGATAGTTCAACGTCGCTTAGAGAAACCTGTTTTTTTGGGGGCTTTTTATGAAGATGTCCAAGTGGGTTGTCGCCACTGTCGTTGCCGCCGCTGCGATGTTCGCCGGCGCTCAAAACGCCAACGCATTTTTCCCGGTCCGTGCCGGCGCGTTCCTGACTCCGAACTTTGCGCGCGCGGATGTATGCAACTACGACTTCAACATGCCGATCCGCTGCCGCACGACGGCTTGGGGTATGTTCGCCAACGGGATGTGGGTCAACGGCTGGACGGACATGTACCTGGTCCCGGGCGCATGCAATTCCGCGTTTGTTTACGCGAGTTATCCCTATTGGTTCGTGAACGCCAACGCCGAAGCGGTTTGCGACTTCGCGCCTTGGTGGTAAGCGCTCGGACTCGTCCGTGACTGTTCCCGCGCTTCGAAAGGTCCAAGTCTGGATCCATCGGGCAAACCCCTATGCGCCCGAAGGGGAGCCGTTGGTGCTCCTCCTCAAGCTCCGGGAGGAGCGGGGTGGTTACTGGCAACCGGTGACAGGTGGAGTTGAACCCGGGGAGACGCTCGAAATCGCCGCTGCACGCGAGGCGGCTGAGGAGACGGGGCTGGTGTTTCGTGGTACGCCGCGTGATCTGCACGTGTCCTTCACTTACGAAAATGCTCGTGGCCGCTTCGAGGAGCATGGCTTTGGACTTGAGGCGCTGAACGAGTTCGTTGCTCTCGATCCGCGGGAGCATGTCGACTCCCAGTGGATCGGACTTTCAGAGGCGTCGTCGCTGGTCCATCACGAATCTAACCGCGACGTGCTGCAAATGCTCGAGTTCTTGCTTCAGCGGCCTGCCCGCGATACGGAGTGAGCTCAGAAAGTGAGCTCATTGACCATGACCAATACTGCGACCCGTACCGTGGAAGAGGCGAAGCTGGGCTTTGGCAAAGGCCTTTACGCCATTTTTGAAACAACCCTCGGCGAGATGATCTGCCGCCTCGAGGAAGAAAAGACTCCCGAGACTGTGAAAAATTTCGTCGGATTGGCCACGGGTGAGAAGGAATACGTTGATCCGCGCACGGGTAGCCCGTCGCATGCGCCGTTTTATGACGGCACGATCTTTCACCGCATCATCAAGAACTTCATGGTCCAAGGCGGCGATCGACTTGGCCAGGGGGTTGGCGGCCCGGGTTACCGATTCAAGGATGAGTTTCATTCCTCGCTTCGTCACACCGGTCCCGGCATCCTTTCGATGGCCAATGCCGGTCCCAACACCAATGGCAGCCAGTTTTTCATCACGCTCGTGCCCTGCCCGTGGCTTGACGGAAAGCATTCGGTTTTCGGCTCGATCGTGAAGGGCGAAGACATTTTGATGAAGCTCGGCAACGTGGCCACCGGTCAGATGGATCGGCCAAAGCAGGAAGTGGGTATTCAAAAGCTTCGTATTGTCCGCGACGCGGGCTGATGCTTTCAGTCCGGTCAATCCGGTCAATCCGGTGCCACGAGACGGGAATGCGTCGAAATTGGGCTCCGCGGACTCCGATAAGAACGGTTTAAAGTTCGCTGACCCCGTTGACAGTGCCAAGCATTTTCGACATCATCGCGCCGTTGTGGGGGGGATGTGGACGGTGTCCAACCGATTGAACACTTCTCCTCGATTGCAACTTGAGAAAACTAACGTTCCTCTAAGGAGAACAACTGAGATGAACAAAGCGCAGCTGATCGAAGCCGTTGCCAAGAATACCAAAATGACCAAAGTTGATGCCGAAAACGTCATCAACAACGCCCTTGAGACGATCAAGAAGTCCGTGAAGAAGGGCGACGATGTGACCCTGATCGGCTTCGGCACGTTCACCAAGACCAAGCGCAAGGCTCGCTCTGGCCGCAACCCGCAGACGGGCAAGGAAATCAAGATTCCCGCCATGACGGTGCCGAAGTTCCGCGCCGGCCGTGAGTTCAAGGACGCTGTCCGCTAAGCAGCGGGTCCTGAGAATTACGGACTGATTCAGAGAGGCCTGTCCCCCTTTTGGGTGGCGGGCCTTTCGATTTTCTAAAGCTCTCGTGACGCAGCACGTGTTTCCACCCGGCCGGTTGCCACATCCCGAGCTGGTCCTTCAGTAGCAACATCGATTCGCCGAGTAGGATGGGGATTCGGATCTGATTCCACCACCAATTGGAAGACTTCGGCCTGGAATTCGCCCACCAGTTATAGGCATTGAGAATCGCTGGCAACAGCAATTTCTTATCTTCGGCGGAGGTTGTTCCGCTCGCCCAGGCCAGGGTCATGACACGAATTGCGGCGACATGCTTGTTCGGGGCCCAATTGGCGGGATCGGTATCCCCATAGTCGACATCGCTGAACTGCCCCGAGTCCATGAGGCGCGAAGTGATTAGTTTGGCCTGCCTGAGATTCGGCTTTTCGCTGAGGAGCGCCCCGGTGACTCTCTCTCGGATAGTGGTGATGTCCCCGTCGGCGTTCGCCCGCCCTGCAAGGCAGGCGCTTGCCAGAATTGCGTACGTAATTCCCGTCTTTATGCGGATCCTAATGGAATTCGTCATGTTGTGGCGTGGCCCCCTAGATCCGCAATCACCCCGGATTAGTTGATTTTAGGAGGGGAGCAAGCCCTGAACAATCTGGGCCCTTGCCGACGCATGGAAAGTTGCGGCGTTTCCTTAATGTGTCGACAATCTGTACACCTGTTGTCTGAATTATTGAGAGTGGCAGTCCTGCCACAGGGGCCTGGTCCGCTGCTTTGTTTTAGTTAATTCAATAATTACGAAGCATTACAAATGGTGTGTCACCCCGGGCTCATGTGGCACCTCGGTTGCAATTCCCTCCTGTGTGAGAGACGACACAGATCAGCGGTGATGAGAGACCGATGAGGTGTCGCGAAGAAAGTAGTTGATGAGAGGTAGTTATGAAATTGCGGATGATACTTGTGTTCGCTTTCGGTTTTAACATTGCCACTCCAGCCTTGGGCGCAGCGCCAGGCGAGACGTACATCGGTCCCAACAAGACGGGTGAACTGCAGATGGCTCACATGGACATGCGGGGTGCCCAGTGCAACCGTCAGCAAAAGAAGCCGCTGGCGATTGCCGCGCAGTCCGTCGAGCGCCGTGACGATTCCGGTCGTGCCGGGCACGGCATGGGCGCTTCGCGGGCCAACTGATCCGTTCGAGATTCGGCGCTGGGCAGGGAAGAGAAGAGTCCTTGCCCGGCTTACTTTAGTGGCGTGCAGGAGCCGAGCTGGACGTGTTGAGCTCTTCGATCAGCGCGCGCAGTTTTTGCCGCTCTGATGCCGGGATTCGCTCCTGCGGAGGATTCTTCAGTTTCTCCCGGCGATCCGCATGTTTCGTTTCCTGACGCTCCATATCCGAGGCTGTCGAGGGAGAGGCGGGTTGTAGCTTGTCCGCGAGTGGATTGGGGACCTTCTTCAGCCCTTCTTTGGCGTCTTCAGAAATCTTTTCAGCCCAGCCTCGCGCGCCTTTGAAGCTGTTTGAGCGCTCCAGCTTGGCAGTCTGCGCGCGCACATGATCGGAGATTGTGCGTCCGTCCCAGCGAACCAGGTTTCCGAGCAGCAGAATGATGAGCGCGAAGAGCGCGGTCTTGATGAGCGCTCCAATCAGCTTAAACATGGGTTGCAGGCGTCTCCGACTTGCTGCGGAGCTCGATCGATACCGGGGCCGCGCCAGCCAGGATGAGCGTGCAGACGCGCGAGATGCGGCCGTCTTTGAAGCGGAGCACGTAGTCCCCGCGGGCCGCGACGCTGGAGGCGTGGATCATCTTCTCGATGATCGCCCGCTCTATGCGACGCGGAGGGGCGACTTCGAGGTCGACGCCCTGTTCCTGGCGGCTCGCCCAACGGCAAGCGATGATGTTGCCTAGCTCCTCGCAGGCGGATTCTTCGAGCTCGCCGTCAAAAAGTGTGATGACCGCCCCGCGGGCATCGCCGGCGAATGTGTAGGCGAGTGCAATCGGAAGAGCATGAAACGCGAGATCCGTGGGATCTGCCTGTGTGGCTAGGTCTACTCGACCTATGTGGTAGAAGTCGAATGATTCAGGGAGCGCCTCGCTCAGTTGAAGCGCCAGTTCTCCGCAAATCTCGTTTCCAAAGAGGCTGGAAGCGGTTTTGGATTCCTTCATTTTGCCGTCCTGACTCCGGCCGCCATAGGCCGGTTTTGAACCGGAGTTTCGTCCATGAGTCCGCGTTCGATGGATTTGAGCACGTCATTGGCTGTGAAAGGCTTCAGAACATAATCGCGGGCGCCTACGTTGATGGCTTCGATGATGAGGTTTTCTTGGCCCATGGCGGAGATGATGATTACGCGGGCATCTTTGTCGAGTTTCATGATTCGGCGGGTCGCTTCGATTCCGCTCATGCCTGGCATGACAATGTCCATGGTGACGATATCCGGCTTGAATTGCCGGTACATTTCCACCGCTTGATCGCCATTGGCCGCCTCGCCCACCACTTGGTAATGGGCTTCAGTCAGGATCGCGTTGAGCGTCTTTCTCACAAATGCCACATCATCGACGACTAGAACCGTCTTCGCCATGACTCATATTGTAGCGGCACGTATCGGAAAAAGAAAAGGGACTGAATTTGCCGAATAGGAACGACATTAATTTGACTGTTTGAAATTCGGAGCACATTCATACCGCTCTGTTATCGTCCGGTCCGCTTGAGCCAGGGGTCGTTGCTTCATGACGGATGCGGCTGGGGACCTTGTGTGAGCCGAATTGTAAAATGGCGCATCGCCGGTTGTGGTTACGGCATAGCAGTCGAAGATTTTCCATGGTGTTCGGCCCACCCATCGAGTGCGGGATGATGTGGTCAATTTCCAATGCGTAGTGAGACCGGCAGGTGAGTCCGGAAGTCGGATCTTTGTAGGTGCATTGGCTGCCATCCCTGCGATAGACCTCTCGCCTGATCTGGGCGGGGATCCGACGGTTTACTTTCGACGTCGGAAGTGGGGACCCTTCGGGAGTTCGATCGATTTTACCTGCCTTGGGCGATCCGGCTACTTTGATTTTTTCGCTCTTTTCGGTAGGCACGCTGCACAAAGCGCTCGGCTTTGCGTCTTGCTTTGGACCTGCTTTTGACCCGCGAGGGAGGTTCGGGGTTTTAGACGGGTCGAGTTTAGCGACGGCAAGGCGCGCGATCAGTGTGATGAGTTGGCTGAAGTTCACGTCAGGGTGCCGGTGGGCTAGTAATCCTCGGACTCGCTCGAGGTCACTCATGGTTTCAGGGGGCAATACGATACGCAGTTCGGTCTGTCCGGCGTTCAGGGTGCGGATCCTCTCTTTGGGCGTGGCTTGAGGGCAGCTGGAGAGTGAAAGCAAGACTCTTTCGGCGTCCCTCGCCGTCGAGCCTTCGATCGCGCGGATCACCTCCAACTTTTCTTTTCGTTTCAGGGCATGATTGGCGCGCGCTTCCTGTTTGAAGTGCTGCTGGACCTGCGCAAGGTGGGAAAGGGTCAAGGCACCGCATTGCAGCTTTACTTCCACTTCCGGCATTTCACGCAGGAGACGCATCGAGGTGATCCTGCGCTGTGCCGCGGGTTCTGAGTAACGCAGGCCCCGGACGCAATAGTCAAACAGGCTGGAGTATCCTTTCGAAGCGTAGAGTTTGCGTCGCTCGACTTCGGCCAGATGTCGGAGCACCTCGGTCATGGTCTCCCGCTCCTGGCGGACCAGAGACGTGGTTCGTTCGAGCAGGGTTCGGTCATCCAATGTGGTCAAATCGATTTGAGTCATTCGGGGTCTCCTTAAGGAAAGGTTTGAGTTCCGCCCTTCTCGCATTTTTCGGGCCATCGCTGGTAGTATCGTGACCATGAGAATGCGACCCTTGATTCGCGCAAATAGCTGGATTTTGACTATCTCGATTGCGCTGCTGTTGAGGTTGGTTTTGTCGGAGGTAGCCTCTGCATCGGGTACGGCAGTGACGCTAATGCCGCAGGACATGAAGAAATTCGAAGGAGCGGGTGAGCTGGACGGACGCTGGTCGGGCCCAGGAGTGGCCGAAATGAATCCGGGCTCACCCAAGTCGAAAAAACGTCACTGTTCGCGAATCGGACTTGAGCTGAGGCAAGACGAAGAGCGGATCGCACTGAAGGCTGGGTTCTATGAGTGCGAAGACTTGAAGGCGGAGTACGGATCTGCGGAGTTTTTGATCAGGGCCGGTAGGGTGTATCTCGACGGCAAAGCAATCGGGACTTTTGACGGAAAGCTACTGGACCTGACGGTATTCGATCAGACGGATGGAGTCGAATTTCACCTTCGACTTGAGCCGCGGGGACTTGGTCCCCTCAGAAGGCTGAATTACCTTGAAGAGTGGATCGAGGGTGGGCGCCTTCGGCTCACTGTAATCGGCGAGCTTCGGCAGGCTTGAGCGCCGACGGCTCCATCGCTGTCAGTCTGCCAGCTTTTCGACCAGGACCGTTTCGATGTGGCGCTGGGTCGCCTTCTGGATCGTGAACTTGAAGGAGCCTGCGGAAGTGTTGAAGAACAGCTCGTCTCGGACCGCTGGAATTCGGCCGAATTGCTGGAGCAAGAAGCCGCTGAGGGTCTCGTAATCCCCGTGGGGGAGCGCGATCTTGAGGAATTCGTTGATCTGGGCGATCTCCATCCGTGCTTGGACGGCCCAGGAGCGTTCGCGAAGTTCCTTGTATGGCAGGCTATCGGTGTCGAACTCGTCGGAGATCTCGCCGGTGATCTCCTCAACAATGTCCTCGAAGGTCAGGATGCCGACGGCCCCGCCGTGCTCGTCGACGACCACCGTCATTTCGTTGTCCTCTTGGCTCATTTCCGCGAGCAGGTCGGCGAGGGCTTGCGTTTCGGCCACATAATGGGCAGTCGAGACGTAGTTCTTGATCGGCTGATTGAGGTCCGGCGCAGCGAACAAATCGAGACACTCGATCACGCCGACGATGTTGTCGATGCGTCCCGAATAAACCGGCATCCGGGAGTGGCGATGGGTGTCGAAGCGCTCCAGGGCTTCGCGGACCGTGGATTCCTCGTCGATGGCTTCGACGCGGACGAGGGGGATCAGCGCGTGCTTGGCTTCCGTGTCCTTGAAGTCGAAGATACGCTTGAGCATCTGCCGCTCGCTGGAGGTGATCTCGGATTCCCGTCGCGTATAGCTAAGAAGTTGGCGTAGATCGTCGCGCGTCGTACGGCGCTTGCCAGTCAGCAGCTCCTCGATCGGTCCGACCATCCGGGAGACGCGGGCCGTGTAGGAGGCGAGCATCCGCGTTAGCGGAAAGAACGCGAGGTAAGTCCACGCCAGAGGGTAGGATACCCACCGGGCCACTCGGGTGGAGTGCCGTTGGTAGAGCGTCTTGGGGATCAGCTCGCCGAAAACCACCACCAGCGGCGATGTGGCCAGGACGCTCAAAAGCTCCGAGTGGTTGCCGCCGAGGCCGATGAAATAAAGGGCGACCAGCGACGAGATGCCCACCACGCAGAGGCTGGTCATGAGGAGGGTGGTCGAAAGCACTCTTTCCGGGTGATTGGCGAGATCGAGCGCGAGCTGCGCTCCGAAGGAGTTCTGGCGCGCCTGTTTCTTGAGTTGGAGCTTGTCCGCGGAAAGCAGTGCGATCTCCGCTCCGGAGTAGAATCCCTCGAGCAGCAGCAGTGGCGGCACGAAGGCGGCGAGGTGGCCGAGGGACAGCTGGACTTGGCCGGCGTCGGTCATTTCTTGGCGCCTCCGTGCTCCTCTTCGAGCAGATCCTCGAAGAGCGCGTTGAGCACGTCGTTCATCGTCACGACTCCAAGGACCGGGCCTCCCGCCTCCTGCACGAGCGCCATGTGCGTGCGCGCTTGCTTGAAACGACGGAACAGGGAGTTGAGCTGCATTTTCGGGGGCACGAACAGCGGTTTTCGCATTACCGAAGCGACCGTCTGCTCGAGAAGCTCCGGGTGCAGGCGTGCGCGGAGCATGTCTTTGGCGTAAAGGACTCCGATGACGCGTTTGCCAGGGGCGGTGACCGGGATGCGCGAGTAGCGCTGGCTCTTGAGCGCCTGGGCGGCGGCGCGCAGGGTGATGTCCGCGGGGATCGTGAGCACGCGGTGGATCGGTTGGGCGATTTCCTGGACGGTGGTGTCGTCCAGCTCGAAGACGCGTCGAATGAGGCCCATTTCGCTTTCGTGGATGGCGCCTTCCTTGTGGCCTTCCTCCACCATCATCATGAATTCGGTCTCCTTGAGTACCCCTTCGCCGGGCACGGGGGAAGGCGAAGCCATGCCGCGATTGCGCCCCGAGACCAGGCTGATCATCAGGATCAGCGCGCGGCGCACCGGCTTGAGCGAGTCGTAGATCAGCGTGAGGGGGCCTGCGTTGGCGGTGGCGATCAGTTGGTTGGCGCGCGCACCGATCACCTTGGGTGTGACCTCGCAGGCAAAGAGCACGATCGGAGTCGTGATCAGCGTCGATAGCCCGATGTCGACGAACCAGTGGGGAAGGAGACGGAGAACCGGCACGCTCTCGAGATCCGTGCGCGAGACCCAGCGGGTCATGAGCGAGGAGAGCGCGATGTTGACCACCTCATTGGCGATCAGGATGGAAACGAGAAGCCCGCCGGGATCCGAAAGGAGCCGGCGGATCTTCTTGTGAATGGACGGGCGCACCGTGTCCCGGAGCGCTCGCACCTGAAAGCGGTTGAGACTGAAGAGCGCCACCTCCGATGAAGACATGAATGCCGAGACGAAGATGAGCGCGCCGCAGAGGAGGAACTCGAAAGGGGTCATGAGCGGCCCCTATCATCGTCCCTTTCAGGCTACCTTGTCAAATCCCGGAGTGGCGGCAGCCCGCTTGTGGCGGGAGGTGGAGGATGACCGCCCGTGACGATCATCCTTGTCACCCGAACCCGATTTTTTGCCGCGGCTCGTGATCTTCTCGGTGAGCACCACGTTAAGCACGTCGTCAATCGTCTTCACGGTGACGAAGTTCAGCTTGTCGCGGAACTCTTGCGGGATGTCCTCGAGGTCCTTCTTGTTCTTCTCCGGGATGACCACGGTCTTGATACCGTGTCTCATCGCGGCGAGCGCTTTTTCCTTGAGGCCGCCGATCGGCAATACTTTGCCGGTGAGGGTGATCTCGCCCGTCATGGCCACGTCCTTGCGGATCGGGATTCCCGTGAGGCGGGAGATGATGGCCGAGGCCATCGTGATCCCGGCCGAGGGGCCGTCCTTCGGCACGCCGCCCTGCGGGAAGTGCACGTGGATGTCGGTGTTGGCGAACATGTCCTCATCTAGGCCGAAGTCCGCCGCTCTCCAGCGGATCAGGCCGAGGGCCGCCTGGCCGGACTCCTTCATCACGTCGCCGAGCTGGCCCGTGAGCTGGATTCCGCCCTTGCCCTTCATCGCCGTGGTCTCGACGTAAAGGATCTCTCCGCCGACCGAGGTCCAGGCCAAGCCGGTTGCGATGCCGACTTCGTCCTTGTCCTGCTCCTCCTCGCGGATGTAGGGAGCGGGGCCGAGGAACTTGTAAACCTGATCCGGCGTGATGACCGTCTTTTCCTTCTTGCCTTCGGCCACGAGACGCGCGGTCTTGCGGCAGATGGTGGCGACCAGTCGCTCGAGGTTTCGAAGGCCGGCTTCACGGGTGTACTGCGACACCACGGTCTTGATTCCGTCCTCGGTAAACTCGATCTGGGCGGCGGTGATGCCGTTTTCCTGCACCTGCTTGGGGATGAGGTAGCGCCTCATGATGAAGCTCTTCTCCTCTTCCGTGTAGCCGGAGAGCTGGATCACTTCCATGCGGTCGCGGAGCGCCGAAGGGATCGTGTCGAGCTGGTTGCAGGTCGCCACGAACATCACGTTCTGGAGGTCGAACGGGACGTTGAGGTAGTGGTCGCGGAACGAGAAGTTCTGCTCCGGATCCAGCACTTCGAGAAGTGCCGCCGAGGGGTCGCCACGGAAATCCGAGCCAAGCTTGTCGATCTCGTCGAGGACGAAGACTGGGTTGTTGGTGCCCGCTTGCTTCATGCCCTGGATGATGCGGCCGGGGAGGGCGCCGACGTAGGTCCGGCGATGTCCGCGGATTTCCGCTTCGTCCTTGACGCCCCCGAGGCTGACGCGAACGAATTCGCGGCCAAGGGCGCGGGCGATGGAGCGCCCGAGCGAGGTCTTGCCGACACCGGGGGGGCCGGCAAAGCAGAGGATGGGGCCCTTCATCTTGTCCTTGAGCTTGCGGACCGCGAGGTACTCGAGCACGCGCTCCTTGATCTTGTCGAGGTTGTAGTGATCCTCGTCAAGCACGCCTTTGGCGCGGGTGAGGTCGAGATTGTCGACCGTCGTTTTGCTCCAGGGAGTCTCGATGAGCCAATCGATGTACGTCCGGAGCATGGACGCTTCGGAGGCGTCCGGGTGCATGCGCTCCAGGCGGCCGAGCTGCTTCATGGCTTCCGTTTCGACGTCGGCGGGCATTTTGGCCGCGGTCAGCTTATCGCGGAGCTCGTTGATCTCCTCGCCTTTCTGGTCCGTGTCGCCGAGCTCGTTCTTGATCGCGCGGATCTGCTCGCGGAGGAAGTACTCCTTCTGCGACTTGGTCATCTCGTCTTTGGCTTGCGAGCGGATCTTGGCTTGGATGCCCAACACTTCGATCTCGCGGGCGAGGATCTCGCTGATCTTCTGCAAGCGCTCGAGAGGTCCGTGGGTCTCAAGCAGGGACTGGGCTTCGCTGACTTTAATGCCGAGATTGGCGGCGACGAGGTCGGCGAGACGGCCCGGGTCATGGAGGTCGTCGAGCAGCATCAGGATGTCGGGTGAGAGCACCTTGCCCAGGGAGATCACGCGCTCGAGCTGCTCACGCACCGTGCGCATGAGGGCTTCGGAAGAAGGGTCCTTCTTGAAGTTCGTGTCCGGCAGTTTGTCGATCTTCACTTCGAAGAAAGGCTGCGTCTGGGAGAATTCCTTGATGTTGGCCTTGGTCAGGCCTTGCGTCAAGATCTTGATTCTTCCGTCAGGGAGCTTGTTCATCCGGATGATCATCGCGACGGTGCCCGTCTTGTAGATTCCATCGGGCTGCGGATGCTCGTCGCTGATGTCCTTCTGGGTCGCCAGCATGATCAGCCTGTCCGAGCGGGAAAGGGCCTCCTCGACGCTCTTGATCGAGGAATCGCGCCCGACAAAGAGCGGGATGATCATGTACGGAAAAATAACGATATCGCGGACCGGCAACATGGGGAGCGATGCTGGAATCTCAACCTGTTCGCCGTCGTAATTGGTCACCATTTCCCAAGCCTCCTTCGGGCTCTTGTTGTGTCTCTCCATTCAGTTCGGTGAAGGGGGGGCTTCGCTTTAGGATTTATTGAAGAGTGGGGACTATAAAAAGCGACACGGGGCACTTCAGTCAGGCAAAAAGCCTGGAAAGTGCCCCGTGCGGGAAAATCCAAATTTTTCGATCAGGTCGGAGACGCCGTAGGCCGGAGTCTCAGGCGTAAATCTTGTCGCGGTGCTCCTGCTTTTCCTTGCAGGCGATGCAGAGATCGGACACCGGGCGGGCCTCGAGACGGCGGGTTTCGATCGGTTCCTCGCAGTCCAGGCAGGTGCCGAAGGTGCCGTCTTCGATTCGGCCGAGGGCTTCGTCGATCTTGCTCAGGAGCTGGCGTTCGCGGTCGCGAAGCTTGAAGACCAGATTCTGGTTGATCTCGCTTGCGGCGAGGTCGGTTTCGTCCGGAAGATCGTCCGGCGACAGGGCGAGCTCGTGTTTCAGAGCGTTCTTCGAGTTGTTTAGGATCCGCTGCTTCTCTTCGAGAAGAAGCTTTCTGTACTTCGCCAAGGTTTTCGCATCCATGTGCCGTTCCCCCCAGAACATTGTAACGCCTTCCAAAGCATTGACAACGCAGTTTTATAAGGACTTCTAAGGTTCGTCAACTGGAAGAATCGAGAAGTAGAATTTTTCTCGATGAACCCGATCGAGTCCCGCTCGCTTCGCGCTCGCGAAGCCTGTCAGAGGTCTGACGTGGTCCGCGAGGTTGGTGAATCTTATCGTCGATTCGCCGGATAACTTGAGCCGGAAAACTCTCCTTGAGTTGCCTTGAGTTGCGCGTGGAATTCCGGTAATCCGAAAGGACACATGGCAAAGAAAGCGAAGTCGGATGCGGAAGTCGGTGTGATGATTCTCGCAGCGGGGATGGGTAAACGCATGCGTTCTCCGCTGCCCAAAGTTCTGCACGAAATCGGCGGGCAATCGATGCTTTTCCATATCCTCGATCGTCTGGCGGAAGTGCTGCCGTCGGCGAGCATCGCCTTGGTCGTGGGCCATGGCCGCGAACTCGTGGAAAAAGCTGTCCGCTCCGCGCAAGCCATCCGTCCTCATTACAAGGATCTGAAGATTTCGTTCATTCATCAGGCCGAGCAGAAGGGGACCGGCCATGCCGCCCGTTGCGCGATGGATGCCCCGTGGGGCGCGGAACAGGTGAAGGCGAAATCGCTCGTGCTGGTGTTGCCCGGGGATCTCCCGCTCATCTCAACCGACGCGATCGCTCAAATGGTCGCGCCCATGGGGCGATTCGAGGTGCTGCGGCTGCTGAGCTGCGAGCTGCCGGATCCAACGGGATACGGCCGGATCGTCCGGCGCGGCAAGGAAGGCGCCGTGCAACGGATCACTGAAGAAAAAGACGCCACCGCGCGCGAAAAGGAAATCAAGGAGGTCGGGACCTCCATATACATGTTCGAGTCGGCGTTTCTCCGCGCCGGCCTGCATCGTCTCTCGAATCGGAACGCGCAGGGCGAATACTATCTCACCGACTTGATCGCGCAGGCCGCCCGGGTCAAGAAGCGAATTGGGGTGCTCAAATGGTCGCGCCTCGAGGACGTCCGGGGCGTGAACGATCCGTGGGAGCTAGCGCAAGCCGCGCGGATGCTCAATGACCGTTGCGTGCGCAAGTGGGCGCTCGCCGGGGTGCGGTTCCTCGACCCTTCGTCGGTGTCTTTGGATTGCTCAGTCCAACTCGAGGAGCAGGCCGTGGTCCATCCCGGGGCCATCCTGCGTGGGGCGACCCGCGTGGCACGAGGCGCGGTGATCGGTCCGCATTGCGTGTTGACTGACATGAGGATTGGCGAGGGCGCCCAGATCAAGGCGGGTACGGTCGGCGACAGCTCCGCGGTCGGCGCCGGCGCTCAAGTCGGGCCTTATGCCCACCTTCGTCCCGAATCCGTCGTGGGCAACGACGCCAAGATCGGAAACTTCGTCGAGCTCAAGAAGTCGGTGATCGGCGATAAGACCTCGGTCGCGCATCTCTCTTATCTGGGCGACGCGATCGTCGGAAAAAACGTGAACATCGGCTGCGGCTTCGTGACCTGCAACTTCGACGGGCGCGTGATCAACGGCGAGCGCAAGCACCGCACCGTCATCGAGGATGACGTGTTTTTGGGCAGCGACTGTCAGGCGGTCGCTCCCGTGCGCATCGGCAAGGGGGCGTTCATCGCCTCCGGGTCGACGATCACTGAGGACGTCGAAGCCGAAGCGCTTGCCATCGCGCGCGCGCGCCAGGTCAACAAACCCGGTTACGCCCGGAAGCTGAAGCAGAACAAGGAAGGTTGAGAAGATTATGTGCGGAATCGTGGGTTATGTGGGTCAGAAGCCCGCTGTCGACATCCTGATCAACGGTCTCCGGCGCCTCGAGTACCGAGGGTATGACTCCACGGGCGTCGCGTATTTCGGATCCGGCGGTAAGATCGAGATCCGCAAGTCGGAAGGCAAGCTCGAGAACGTGGAACGCCTGATCCGCGCCGAGCTTGAAACGCACGGTGGCCCGACTTCCGCGCGCTGCGGGATCGGGCACACGCGCTGGGCCACGCATGGCAAGCCCACGACGCAGAACGCGCATCCGCATCAGACCGGGCACGTCGTGCTGGTCCACAACGGCATCATTGAGAACTATCAGGAGATCAAGCGCGACCTGGTCACGCGCGGGCACGCGCCCAAGTCGGAGACGGATAGCGAGCTTTTTGGTTTCCTGGTTATGGAGGAGATGGACAAGGGGGCCGACCTCGTCGAGGCGGTTCGGAAAAGCTTCCTCAAGGTCCATGGCCAAAGCTCAGTCGTGGTCATGTCCGAGCGCGAACCCGGTCGGATCGTGGGAGTCCGCAACGGCTCGCCGATGGTGGCCGCGGTGGATCCCAAGGGCGGTGCCGCGCTCGCAAGCGACGCGCAACCCCTGCTGGACCTCTCGCGGGACGTCTATTTCATGGAGCATGGGGATCTGGTTATTCTCGGAGAGAGAGGGCTCGAGTTCCGCTCCCTGCAGGACGGCAAGCCGATCCGCCGCTCGACGACCACGCTCGAGTGGTCCGTGGAGAAGCTCGACAAGCAGGGCTTCCCCCATTACATGCTCAAGGAGATCCATGAGCAACCGGCGGCGCTGATCGACACCCTCAACGCGCTGTTGGACCGCGCGAGCTCCGATCCGTTCCATTTTGCCGAGGTGCCGGCCGCCCGATTGCTGGACGGCGCGCGCGAGTTCACGTTGATCGCCTGCGGCACCTCCTGGCACGCGGCGATGGTCGGCAAGTACTGGATCGAGCGCTGGGCGCGGGTGCCCGTGAATGTCGAGCTCGCCAGCGAGTTTCGTTACCGGGACCCGGTCTTGGGCGCGGGGTCGGTGATGATCGCCATCTCCCAGTCCGGCGAGACCGCCGATACGCTGGCCGTGCTCCGGCAGGCCAAGGAGCGCGGCATCCCGACGATTGGGATCACCAACGTGCGCGGCAGCTCCATCTCGCGCGAAGCGAGCGCGACTCTCTTCACCTCGGCGGGTCCCGAGATCGGAGTCGCGGCGACCAAGACCTTCTCGGCGCAGCTGCTGACGTTGCTTCTGATCGCGGGTTATCTCGCGCGCAAGCGGCCCGAAGCGTCCGCTCGCGTGGCCGACCTTTTCGAACAGGTGATCCGCGTTCCGCATCTGGTGGGGGATTGCGTGGAGCGCGACTCCGCGTTGTTCCAGGCGACCCGCGATGCCGCCCGCAAGGTCCAGGCTTCGAAAGGCTTTTTCTTCATCGGGCGCGGTTACGCGTTTCCGATCGCGCTCGAGGGCGCGCTCAAGCTCAAGGAAATCTCCTATATCCATGCCGAAGGCTATGCCGCCGGCGAGCTGAAGCACGGCCCGATCGCGATGATCGACGACAACATGACCGTGGTCGTGCTCGCCGCCCGTGACTCTTGGCGCGACAAAACGGTTTCCAATCTCGAGGAGGTCAAGGCCCGCGGCGCGATCATCGTCGGGGTGGGCGACCCGTCCGACCAGGAGATGCGCAATCTTTGCCAGCACTGGATCCCGCTCCCGGACTCGATCCAGAAGATGGACGAGAGTCTGATCCCGTTCGCGCTGACTCCGATGATTCAGCTCTTCAGCTATGAGCTGGCGACGCTCAAAGGCACGGATGTGGACAAGCCGCGCAATCTGGCCAAGAGCGTGACGGTCGAATGATATGATCGAAGCGGCGCTGATCGGACTGGTATCCGCACTGGGAGTATCCGGGCTGGCAGCGCTCCAAAAGCGGCTTTTCGCCTCGGAAGAGATTTCGCCCCTTTGGATCCTTGCTCTGGGTGTTTTGGCTGCTGCCGTCGCCGCGTGGCAAGCCAAGCGAACGCCCTCCGACACGGGATATGAGGGACTCGCCGATCTCTTTTACCGAATCCATGCGCCGTCGAGCCCGGATCGTCCGGGACGCTGGCTGGTCCGCGCGTTCGTTTCGAGCGGGCTCGTGCTTTTTGGCGGCGTGGCTGGCGCCGAGGGGCCGGCGATCGAGGCAGCCTATGGTTTTGCCGCCAAGATCCGCAATCGTTCCGCGCGTTGGTTTGAGAACCGTCGGCGCACGGACGTGGCCTGCGCGATGGCTTCGGGTATCGCGGCCGCCTTCGGGGCCCCGCTCGCGGGGATTCTTTTCCCGGTGGAGCTGGGAATCGGAGGACGTACGTTGTACTCGGCGGTCGCCTCGCTGGTCGGGTTTCTCGGTGCGCATTATCTGGCGCCCGCGATGCCGGGGCGTCCCATGGATCTCGCCGGCTCGTTCTATCTTTTCGGCATCTCCGATTGGAAGGAATCGCTGGGCGTGATCGGCGTCGGCGTTTTTTGCGGCGTGGTCGGAGCCGCATTGAGCTGGTTCGTGCGATTTTCGCAGGTCCAGCTGCTGCAATTGTTCCGTGGCTGCGGTGCTCATTGGCTCAGGATTCTCACCGCGGGCGCGGTGATCTGCTTTACCTTTGTGCTGTATCGCGGTGGTTTTGTGCCGCTGCCCGGGCTGTTGGAGCAGGTTCTGCACGGCCAGCTTGGCGGCTCGGAGGTGGGTCTGATCGCGGTCTCGCGCGCCTTGATTCTAGCGCTCGCGCTGAGCGGATTCGGCATGGCGGGACTGTTTTGGCCTTTGGCCGGGCTGGGGGGCGTGCTGGGCTGGGGAGTGAACGACTGGTTTTACCATGATCTGCCAGGCTTTGCGGCATCGGCCGGATTGGTGGGGATGGCGGCCATGTTGTCCGCGGTCCTGGGTGCGCCGGTCGCTTCGGCCGTGCTGGTGTTCGAGGCGGCTCGCAGCCCGCAGATCCTGCTGCCCGCATTGGTCGGAGCGATGGTCGCCCGCGGCATTTGTCGACTGCTGGGAGGGCGCAAGCTGATTGAAAGCGGGCTGGAGTCCCGCGGCGTACGGCTGGGCGAAGGGCGTTCGCTCTCGGTGCTTGAAAGCCTGTTCGTCAAGGACGCGATGATCACCGATTTTGACCGGATCGATGAGCAGGAGCCGATATCCGGCCTCCGGGATCGCATAGGCGGGTCCCGTTATCCGTTCTTCCCGGTGATTCGAGGACAGAAGGCCTGCGGCAATTTTGCGGGCGTGGTGACTCTTGATATGATCCAGGACGCGCTCTTGGATGCGGAGAGCCGGGTCGAGCTCCGGGGCGGTAATCATCCTGCGATCCTGGAAATGCTCGAAGTGAAGGATCTGCTTTATCGTTACGGTGTCAAGCTGCCCACTTGCCGACCCGAGCAACGCCTGTCCGAGATCTCGTTGCTCCTCGACCGCTATCCCTATCTGCCCGTGCTGGATCTCGATCAAAACTTGGTCGGTCTCCTTATGGGGCATGAAGTCAGGCTCTGCTATGACCGTGAAGTCGCCCGCAGATCTCTCCAGCTTGCGGCTTCCCGCGCGTAAGTGTAGGACTGAGGGCCAATGATCGATTTTGATTCCGCCCCCTCATCTTCGGGAAAAGGTTCCGCCGCGGTCTCCGATGTCAGCTTTCTGCCGACGGCTGCGCGTCCCCCCGTCACTCCGCCGGCGTTCCTGAACGGGCTCAATGACCGCCAGCGGGAAGCGGCGTTGATCACCGATGGTCCGCTGATCGTTCTGGCCGGCGCGGGTTCGGGCAAGACGAAAATGCTCACGTCCCGAATCGCCTACCTCATGGAGGCCTGCGGCGTTCCCGGCTACAACATCCTGGCGGTGACTTTCACCAACAAGGCGGCGGCCGAGATGCGCGAGCGTGTCGAGCGCACCTTGCATGGCTCGAGCGGCAATTTTTTTGGCGTTCCGGAGATCGGGACCTTTCACTCGGTCTGCGTGCGGTTGCTCCGGCGCGAGATGCAGTACCTTCC
>CAYXVB010000030.1:6616-7536 GCA_964467785.1 uncultured Bacteriovoracaceae bacterium | reverse complement strand
TCATCTACGACGACTCGGACCAGCTGCAGCTGCTCAAGGCGGTCTACGCCAAGCTCAACCTTGATGACAAGGCAGTGAATCCCAAGGCCGTGCAGGGGGCGATCAACCGCGCCAAGTGCGACGCGATCGAGCCCGAGGATATCGATCCCGCGCCGCATAATCTTTTCGAAAAGACTCTGAAGAAGGTCTACGAGCAGTATCAAAAGGATCTCTTCGCCAACAACGCGCTCGATTTCGGCGAGATCATCACGCTGACCTACAAGCTGCTGCGCGACCGCCAGGACGTGCGCGAGAAATACCAGCGTCGGTTCCGCTACATCCACGTCGACGAGTACCAGGACACCAACCGCGCGCAGTACCTGCTACTCTCGCAGCTGACCAAAGGCGCTCATGGCGGCCATCAGAACATCTGCGTGGTCGGCGACGAGGACCAGTCCATCTACAAGTGGCGCGGCGCGGATATCAACAACATCCTCGATTTCGAACGGGACTACCCGGGCGCTCGCGTCGTCAAGCTCGAACAGAATTACCGCTCCACCCGCAACATCATCAAGGCGGCGGGACAGGTCATCCGCAATAACACCACTCGCAAGGACAAAACGCTTTGGACGGACAACCCGGACGGCGGTCCGATCGTGCGGATGCAGCTCGCGGACGAGCGCTCCGAGGCCGAGCGCGCCGTGGCCGAGATCAAGCGCTTGGCGACCGGTGAGGGGCGCGCCTACGGCGATTTCGCCATCTTTTATCGGACCAACGCGCAGTCGCGCCAGTTTGAAGACGTGCTCCGCCGCGAAAAGGTCCCGTATCAGATCGTGGGCGGCCTGCGGTTCTACGACCGCAAGGAAATCAAGGATATCCTGAGCTACTTCAAGTGCGTGCTCAATCCGTCGGACTCGGTGAGCCTTAAGAGCATCATCAAT
>CAYXVB010000030.1:776-6606 GCA_964467785.1 uncultured Bacteriovoracaceae bacterium | reverse complement strand
AGGGGCTTTTTATCTCAATTAACTATATATCTACACATCAAGATTTTTTACAAAATGCGCATGACGCTCTATGTAGGTACGGCGATCTTCAACATCCTCACCCATTAACGAAGAGAACCACTGGTCAGCCTTAAGCGCATCATCAATGTTCCGGCTCGCGGCATCGGCAAGACCACGCTCGACAAGATCGATGCGCTCCACGCCTTGACCGTGGACGGCTCCACTTATTGGGACATCCTCAAGCGCGCCGCGACCGATACCTCCATCACCTCGACGGGCACGGCGCGTAAGATCGCGGGCTTCGTGACCCTGATGGATCGCTTGATGAAGGAGCAGCCCGTTCTGCTCCTGACCGAGCTTTATCATCTGATCCTCGACGAGACCAAGTACGTGCAGACGCTGCGCGAAGAGGGCACCGAAGAGGCGCTCGCCCGCATCGAAAACTTGGAGGAGTTCGACACGCTCCTGCAGGAGTTCGAAGAGGATAATTTCCACTCGATTCAGAAGGAAGGTTTCACCGAGGGCGAGGGTGAAGGCGGCCCGAGCAAGGCGTCGCTCTTGCCTCTGTTCATCGAACAATCTTCGCTCGCCTCGGATACCGATAAGCTCGACGGCCAGCAAAGCAGCGTCAAGTTGATGACGTTGCACTCGTCCAAGGGCCTGGAATTTCCGGTCGTATTCATGGCGGGGATGGAGGAGGGGCTCTTTCCCTCCGTCAAGCAGTGGGAAGAGGAGTCCGCCGAGGACATCGAGGAGGAGCGCCGTCTGTGCTACGTGGGCATGACCCGCGCGCGCGAGCAGCTTTACCTGATGCACGTGTCGATGCGGCGACTCTGGGGCAACGTCAACTTCGCCGAACCCTCTCGGTTCTTCGAGGAAATGCCTGCCAATCTGCTTGAAGTTCGAAACTACGCGGGGGCGCTCTCGGGCTCCGGCGGAAGCTACGGCTCTCGCGATCCGTGGGGCCAGTCCGGATCGCGTGGCGGCCGCAGCTTTGACCCGTTTGACCAGCGAGTGCCAGAGCGTCCGGCGCCGACTGAATTCCGCTCGTCGCGTTCGGGGCTCGCGGCCCTCCAAAAGACCAAGGACGAGTCCGGCCCGGTGGGCCTCCGGATGAATCATCCGGAATATGGTCCTGGAACCATTATCGCCTGCGAGGGTTCCGCCGACGATCGCAGGGTCACCGTGGAGTTCCAGGGGCGCGTCCAGCGCAAGTTCCTTTACCGATACGTCGCGAGCTATATAGGATAGTCCAGAGGGAGAAAGAGATGGCCGAAATCGCGGGAAATGAATGGCGAAAGTGCAGCAGCTGCAAGAAGCCGATCCCGTTCAAGGCGATCTACTGGGTCTGCAACGTCTTCACCTGCAACCGCAAGCGCACGGGGCTGGCGTTTTGTACGGTGTCCTGCTGGGACGCGCATGTGCCGATGATGAATCATCGCGAATCCTGGGCTGAGGAACGGCGAGCGCCCAGTCCTGAGGAGTGGGCCCGCGTGCTCTCGGGCGAAGCGGAGGCAGAAGCCAAAGCCGCTCGAAAGAAGGAGCGCGAAGCCGCGGAATCCGCGGCCGAAGCCAAGGCCCGTGCGGAAGCCGCCGCGAAAGCGGCGACTCCGGCCTCGGCGCCACGGGTGATCGTCCGTCGCACCGGTCGGTCAGAAGACTGATCCCTCGGCTCAAGACAAGTCGAAAAGCAGAAACTCCGCGCGGGCGCCGGCCGCGCCCGTAATCGTAAGCCGGGGCTCGTCCTCGATGGCCGCGCCGTCGCCGGTCTTGAGCGCGGTGCCGTTGACGTCGAGCTCGCCGCGAAGGACTTGGATCCACGAGCCACGGCCCTGGGCCAGCGGGTGCACGACGGACTTTCCCGATTCGAGAATCGAAGCGTACAGGCGGGCATCCTGCCGGATGCGGATCGCGCCGTCGCTTTGAGAGAGGGCGGAAGGCTGGGTGTCCTCGGGGCTTTCGTCTTCGCGCGCGACGAGCCGGAGTGCGTTGAGTTTTTCGCCTTCGGGGATCGACCTCTGATCATAGCGGGGTTTCAGGCCCTTGCGATTGGGGAAGATCCAGATCTGCATTAAATGGGTGGCCACGTCCTTGCGGCCATTGAACTCGCTATGGAGCACGCCGGTGCCCGCGCTCATGTACTGAACGTCGCCCGGCTGGATGGTCGAGCCATTGCCCATGCTGTCCTTATGCGCGATCGCGCCGTCGAGCACGTAGGTGATGATCTCCATGTCTTCGTGCGGATGGGTGCCAAAGCCCTCGCCCGCGGCGATGAAATCTTCGTTGATCACGCGCAGCGTGCGGAAATGGACGTGGCGTCGGTCCGTGTAGGAGGCGAAGGCGAACGTGTGGTAGGTGTCGAGCCAACCGTGATTGATATGGCCGCGATCTTCGGATTTGCGAATGCGGATCATTTGGATTCCTTTCCGGCTAAGCGGGACGCGAAGTCGACGAATCCCACGACAGATTTCTTAAGCCACTTTTCCGTTTCCGGGTCGTGGAGCTTGCCGTGTTCGTCAAACTCCTCCATTGCCTTGGGAAGGGTGGGAATGCCGGGGTAGACAAAAGCGCCCACGGCGTCGAAGGACGCGCGCAGGTGCGGCACCCCGCGTGCTCCGCCAAAATCGCCCGGCGAGGTGCTGAGCAGCATGACCGGCTTACGGTTAAAGGGCATGGGGCGTTCGCGTGACACCCAGTCAAAAGTATTTTTGAAGTGGCCCGGGATTGACGCGTTGTACTCGGGGGAGGCGACCATCATTCCGTTATGATCCCGGATCAGCTGGGTCAGGCGATGGGAGGCGTCGGGCAAGCCGCGGGTCTCTTCGATGTCTCCGTCGTAATACGGCATCTGGAAATCGCGAAGATCGATCAAAGTCACTTCCGCGCCAGTCTCTCGAGCCTGACTTACCGCGATGTGGAGAAGCATTCGATTGTAAGAACCGGTGCGAAGCGATGCAGCCATGGCAAGAAGTTTGATCATAGTTCGCTTTCCACTCTATGCGACTTGATTCCCCAGGGAAAGAAGGTACCTTTTGGTAACTACTCATTCCGCCGGCGGTGGGAGCCGGAGATAGGTGCAAACTCCATGAAACCGCTTAAGCTTGAACTGATCAGTTTCAGCCTTTGTCCCTACGTGCAGCGTTCCGTGATCACGCTGCTGCGCAAAAAGGTGGCCTTCGATCTCACGTATATCGACCTGGAGAGTCCTCCCGCTTGGTTTGACGCGATCTCTCCGCTCGGCAAAGTGCCGGTGCTGAAGGTTTTCACCGGAAGCGGGGAGCGCGATTTTCGCGTTCTCTTCGAGTCCGCGGTGATCAACGAGTACGTCGACGAGGTATCGCCGCCCTCGCTGCTTCCGGCGGATCCGTTGGAAAGGGCTTTTGAGCGCGCTTGGATCGAGATGGGTTCTCATCTGTTGGGCTTGCAATACACGCTTCTGACCGCGTCGGACCGCAAGGAAATCGACGAAGCCCGCCGGGAGCTTTTCGAAGATCTCTCCCAGGTGGAGGAGCCGCTCCGCGGGCCGTATTTCCGGGGTGAGGAATTCGGTCTGGTCGACACCGCGTGGGCGCCGCTTTTCACGCGCCTGATGCTGTCGCGGGAAATCGCCAACGCGCCGGAGTGGAAGAAAATCCCGAAGACCCGCGCCTGGGCCGAGAAGCTCTGCGCCGAGCCCGTGGTTCGCGATTCGGTCGTGCCGACCTTCGCCAAAGACTTCGCGGATTACTGTAAGGCCGAGGGGAGTCCGCTCTTCTCGCTTTAAGCTCGCAGTCGCCCTATCTCCCCGTCGGATCATTGCGGAACGCGCTTTTGTATCCGGAGTCCGGTCAACGGATCCCCGATGAAGAGCTTGGTCTCTGCCAGATACCTCGATCCTGAGTATCGGACACCGGGACGGCATGGAAAAATTCCACGATCGCACGGTGAGGCTGGTATTGGCGGAGGCGAGAGCGCCTGCGGACGCGTCTCAGGGTGAAATCGTCTGAGTCTTTCGAAGCTTCGATATTTTCCCCTGAATGGTTCGTCAGCGAGTCTCAGTGCTGGCTTTTATGCGATTGCATAACGCGATGCGCAGAACCTAAGCTATTCGCCGTGACAAGTTCAGCTAGCACCTTGAATGTGGACGAGAATCTCACCCGCCAGGTGGCTCATCTGGCCCGCCTGGAGTTGACGGATGACGAAGTCCGCACCTTCACCGCCCAGTTGGACAAGATCATCGGCTATGTGCAGTCGTTGCAGTCGCCCGAACTCGGAGCGCTGGACACGGTCGAGCCCCTGATCTCTCCGGCCGACGAGACGACCGAAGCTGCCAGCGAGGGAACGTTTCTTCGTCCGGACGAATTGCAGTCTCCGCTTCCCGGAGGTCGGGATGTCCTCGAAGGCGCGCCCGATTTGCTCGATCACGGCTTCAAGGTGCCGCCCATTCTCTGAGGATCCGATCCATGACTTTTAAAACCGGCACATCTGGCGGTGTTTTAGGCGATTTTCAGGAAGCGGGCATCAGGCAGATCCACGACGCGTTCGATGCGCGACAGCTCTCGCCGACGGAGCTTGCGCAAGAAGTCTTGCGCGCGATGCGCGCGAGCGAGCTCAACGCCTGCCTGACGGTCAACGAGGACGGGCTTCTCGCGTCGGCGCGCGAAGCGGAAAAGACACTCGAACGCGAAGGCGGCAAGGTCCCGCGCGGTCGGTTGCCGCTTTTGGGAATCCCCCTGGGCATCAAGGACAATCTCGTGACGGCCGGAGTGCGCACGACCTGCGCTTCGAAGATCCTCGACAACTATGTCCCGCCCTATACTGCGACCTGCGTGGAGCGTCTCGTCAGCGCGGGGGCCGGCATCGCGGCCAAACTCAACATGGATGAGTTCGCGATGGGGGGATCCAATGAGAACTCGGCCTACGGCGCGGTCAAGCATCCCACGCATCCCGACCGTGTTCCCGGCGGTTCGAGCGGTGGTTCGGCCGCGGCGGTACGGGCCGGCCTCTGCGTGGCCGCGCTCGGCAGCGACACGGGCGGTTCCATCCGCCTGCCGGCGAGCTATTGCGGCACCGTGGGGTTCAAGCCGACTTATGGCCGCATCAGTCGTTACGGTCTTGTCGCTTTTGCATCGTCGTTGGATCAGGTCGGTCCCCTCGCGCGCTCCGTCGAGGACGCCGCGCTTCTTTACGAAGTCATGAGCGGCCATGATCCGCGCGATTCCACCTCGGGTCGGGCGCCGCGGGACGGGGCGACTCAGCTCCTCTCGCAGTCGTTGGACTGGAGCGGGGTGCGCGTCGGCGTCCCGGAGGAGTGGCTGAAGGAAGGCCTGGCGCCTGATGTCGCCGCCCGGACTCAGGAGTCCCTCCGTTGGATGGAAGAGCAGGGCGCGAAACTTGTGCCCGTGCAGCTCCCTCATGCCAAGCATTCGGTGGCCATTTATTACGTCGTCGCGGTGAGTGAGGCGTCCAGCAACCTGGCGCGCTTCGATGGCGTACGCTTCGGTGCGCGTCCTCCGCAGACCGATGAGAGCTCGTTGACCGCGTTTTACAAGCACACGCGCTCGCTCTTTGGCGCGGAGGTTAAGCGCCGGATCATTCTGGGCACGTTCGCGCTCTCGGCCGGCTACGCCGACGCCTATTATAAGCGCGCGGCACAGGTGCGGAGGCTGGTGGCCAGCGATTTTCAAAAGGCATTCGAGCAGGTTGACGTGATCGCCGGCCCTGTCGCTCCGACCACCGCGTACCGGCGCGGCGAAAAGTCCTCTGATCCGCTGCAGATGTATCTGAACGACCTCTACACCATCCCGGCCAATCTCGCGGGCTTGCCCGCAATCAGCGTGCCTTGCGGGGA
>CAYXVB010000030.1:0-766 GCA_964467785.1 uncultured Bacteriovoracaceae bacterium | reverse complement strand
GGGGAGGATTCCGAAGGGCTTTCCGTCGGCCTGCAGTTGATGGCGGCGTCGCAGGGCGATGCGAGGTTATTGCGGATCGCGCATGCTTTTGAACGGGAAAGGGGTCGAGCATGAGCGCTTACTCGGGCGAATTCGAAGCGGTCATCGGCCTTGAAGTGCATTGCCAGCTTTCGACCGACACCAAGATCTTTTGCGGCTGCCGCGCCCGCCCCGAAGTGGGGCGATCCGTCGCCGACGAAGTTTCCAATTCCTATACTTGCCCGGTCTGCGCCGGTCATCCCGGCGCGCTGCCCGTGCTCAATCGCAAGGCGGTGGCGTATGCCATCAAGGCGGGGCTCGCCACCCATTGCCGAATCGAGAGCGAAAGCGTCTTTGAGCGAAAAAACTATTTTTATCCCGATCTTCCCAAGGGGTACCAGATCACCCAGTCAGCGCGTCCGATCTGCATCGGGGGGCATCTCGATATCACGCTCGGGCATGGCGCGGAGCCTAAGCGGATCCGGATCCATCACATTCACCTCGAAGAGGACGCGGGTAAGAACGTCCACCACAGTGGTTATTCCCTTGTGAACCTCAACCGGGCCGGCGTGCCGCTGATCGAGATCGTGAGTGAACCCGACATGCGGAGCGCGCCGGAGGCGGGGGCCTACCTACGCGGGCTGTACGCGGTCGTGAATTATCTCGGAATCACTGACGGCAACATGCAGGAAGGAAACTTCCGCTGCGACGGCAATTTGAGCTTTCGTCCCAGTTTGAATTTTTAGTT
>CAYXVB010000029.1:28063-28727 GCA_964467785.1 uncultured Bacteriovoracaceae bacterium | reverse complement strand
GCTCCTGAGTGGTTCGAGTTCTGCGACGTCATGAAGATTCCTGCCGAATCCCTTCGCACGGGCACTCTTGACGCCCGTCAGCCCACTACGCTCCGATCGGAGATTTATGAAGGCGGCTTCCGACTACCTAAACGGTATATCGAGTCGCGCGGAACAAGCTTGCGCGCGGTCATGCCACTTCTCGCCCGCGCCGAAACCACTCTTGGCGAACAGCGACTCAACGCCGCCCTCGAAGGAATGGGCCTGGATCCCGATGTCACTGTGGAACTTACGAATGTCCTCAACGCAAACTTCTGGATGGATCTGGCCCAGCTATTGAACAAAGAGGGTGTGATCGAATTCGGCGACCTCTCATCACTGGATCCGCACTATATTCAGCCTCTTTGCCACGGCAGTCTTCATAACGTCTACGCCGGCGCGGAATCCCCGGATGAGCTGCTGCGCCAATGGCACCAAAACTTCGCGCTTTACACCTCTGATTATCTCTTTTCGATCGAAGACCAGTCCGCCGACCACCATCAGTTGACGATCTCGGTCAAGGCCCTCGAGCACATGAAACCGTTCCTGTTTGGCGGGGAGGCTCCGCTCGGTAACTTCATGTGCCGGTATTTCATGCAGAAGCTCGGCGCCTTCCCTGCTTACAATGGCGCACAGAAGGCCAAAG
>CAYXVB010000029.1:11819-28053 GCA_964467785.1 uncultured Bacteriovoracaceae bacterium | reverse complement strand
TGGAGACTCTGGCCTGCATGCACAAAGGTGACGACCGCTGCCTTTACAGAGTGACGCTATCCGCCGTGTCAGCCGCGCCCGCTGCCTGACCAGACGCCCGCGAGGATAGGATCAGGAGCGCCAGATGGCATGCGAGTAAGAGCGAGGCCGCCTCTGCGCGTGCGCCCCATTCCGCGCCGATCACATCAAACCCGCTGAGATTAGCAAAAGCGAACAGCAGGACCAAGGCCACCAGGTAGCTCTTGCGGCCCGTGCGCTCGGCGGCTCCGTTCGCGCAAACCGCGGCGGGAATTCCGAATACGAAATACGGCTTCCAGATCAGATGCGAAGGCACGATCAATAGACCGATGACCATCGCTAACCAGGCCCAGTCCTTGGAGCGCGACGCAGGCCGATTGAGAAGCCATCCGAGCATCACGCCGGTTGTGATCAGTGTCCAGCTCCACGAAAGTAGCGAGACGGAGTCCGGCGAGAGCCAAGGCCGCCCGAGATTGAGCAAAGCAGCGCTGCCGCGCGCGATCACCCGAGTACCCTCGCCACTGAAGAAATGGTGCACGAAGGCAGCGAAACTTTGATTGTGAGATTCCAGCGGCAGGCCTCGAGAAAGGAGCGCCTCGCGCCACTGGCCATACAGCGCGATCGCACCATCGCTACCTTGTGCGACAAACGGAATTCCGAGGACAAGCAGGCAGCCAATAAGTGTTCCGAGCCGCTCCCAACGACGGCCCGGATGGGGCCGCCCGGGAAGCCAGGGTAATATCAGAAGCGGGAGAGGAAAAATCTTGGCCACCGCGGTGATCGAAAAGACGGTCCATGCGATGACAGATGCGTGCGGTCGGCCTGGCTCCAGGTGGCGGATCACCGCCCAAACGCAGGCGGCGAGAATGAACACATTGACCTGTCCATACTGAAAATCCACCAGCAGAGGCCGCGCAAGGAGCACGAGCGACCATCCGGCAAGTCCCGCCGCCTTCCAGCCGGCAAGCCGAGCGCCGCCACGAACCATTCGTCGCCCAAGCGCACTGAGCATGAGGCCGAGCGCCGCGGCCTTGGCCACGCACCAAAAAAGCATCGAAAAGTCGCGCGAAAGCAACCCAAGCGGCGCGAAGAGCCAGGCAAAACCCGGCGCATAAAGAAATCGGTCGGGTGAATCCGCATAAATCCTTGACCCTTGCCCCGATAAGACGAGCGTCCAAGCATGATGAAAGACATTGAAGTCAAGGCCGCCTCGTTCATATGCCCAAGCGGTGCCAACAGCGATCAGAATCCCGGAAACGAAAAGCCCCGCAGCCGCGAACGGGGTTCGGCAGCGGAAGGCGTCGTTCAAGACGCGAAGCCTCCGGAGGCGGCAAGCGCCACCTCCAGCGGATGCGAGAACAGGAAACAGAAGGGAGGATTGAGGTATTCCTCCTCAAGCATCTGAAGCCGACGTTTGAGATCCATCTCCGGCCGATGCGGATCGTCGCTGCCCATGAAACCGCCGATCGAAGTAACGGAGACCACGCGATGGCACGGAATCAGGATTGGAAGCGGGTTATTGCGAAGCGCCTGCCCGACCGCCCGAGTTGCCGTTAACTTGCCAACCCGGTGCGCAACCCAGCCGTATGTGCGAGTCTCGCCGAAAGGAATTTCCGCGATCGATTCGTAAACGCGGGACTGAAACTCCGTCCATCCGGAACGATCGATTCGCTCCCAAGGAACCATCCCAATGGGCGCGCCAGTAACGAAAAAATCTTGGGTCCGCGTGACTAGGTCAAGGATGTGCGTCGGCACGTCGCCCGTAGCCTGCGACGGCATGAGCTTGAGCGTCCAGTCGAGACGGCTGATCAGCCCGTCCTGATTCCAGACGATCTCAAGAATTCCCACACTGACTTGAAACTCCAATCGATTCACAGTCACCCGGTCGGGGAGTGTGGCACTGCCTTCATTGAAATTCAATCCGTTTGTGTTATCGGTGGTCAAGTAATGGAAGCACCTTTGGACCACCTACTCAACTTCTTGTCGGAACATCGGGACGGAATCACCGCCCTCGGAATCATCGCGGTCACTTTCATCGCTTATCCGATCGTCCGCGCCGCTCTCGCTCGCGTCGCCAGAATCAAGACGTGGACGCCCCTTCAGCCCCTGGTCTCACAAGCCTCGAGCCTGGTCTTCGTGGTTGGCCTCCTGCTCTTCGTGGAGGTCGCCCCGCTACATCGCACTCTGTCGCTCATCCTGAATCACGCCGCCTATGTGATCGCGGTGATCATCGGACTGTCCCTGCTCCGCAAGGCGCTGTTGATCGGCATTGAATGGAGCTCGCTCCGTTCCACCCAGTCGAGCACGCTGCAAATAGGATTCATACCGCTATTAAGGAACATCATCACATTGTTCGTGTTCCTCAGCGGGAGCATCATGGTGCTCAAGCGTTTCAACTACGACGTCATGTCGCTGGTCACCGCCCTCGGAGTCAGCTCCCTTGCGGTCGGCTTGGCGGCCAAGGACACTCTCTCCAACATGATTTCGGGCTTTATGTTGATCATCGACCGAAACCTTAAGCCAGGAGACAAGGTTAACCTTGGCGGGTCGGTAGGCGAGGTGGACGAGATCGGCTTGCGCAGCACGCGCATCAAGACGGGCGACGGAAATCTTCTCATCGTCCCGAACTCCGAGCTGGTGAACACAAAGATCCTCAATCTATCGTGGCCCCAGCCGGACGTTACTTGCTCTTCGGTGATCCGCGTACCCATCGAAACCCCGTTTGACGAAGTACGGGAGCATTGCCGTCAGGCGATTCTCGAAGTTTCCAAGGCACGACAAGACCGCAATCACTGGATTAATCTCAGTAGCTTGGCTGCAGGGCATCAAGAAATAACGATGGGCTTCTGGGTCGCCTCTCTCGACGATCAGGGACCGGCGATCTCCGAACTCAACCAACGACTTCTCAAGCGATTGTCTGACGCTCGGATTTCCTTGGTGGGCGAGCCTCTCAAAGTCATTGCGGCGCGCTGACACGGAGAGCCAAAACAAGCCTATTTTCGCTTGTTTATCCATTCTACTCAGAGTAAGTTGCTGCATCAAATTCCAGCTTCATGTGGGCCGGCTCTCGATGAGCGAGGGCCGGGAAGTAAGGGGTAGCATTGGTGTCGAGTTCTTATGTAGTGCTCGCCAGAAAGTGGCGTCCAGCGCAGTTTTCGGACATTGTGGGTCAAGGCCACATCGTCCGCACGCTGGGCAACGCCATCCGTTCGCAGCGCATCCACCAAGCTTATCTCTTCACGGGCTCGCGAGGCATTGGCAAGACTTCGATCGCTCGCATCTTCGCCAAGACCATTCGGTGCGAAAATACGCGTCTCGAAACATTGAACGGCGCCGAATGGCTGCGCTCCTGCGACGAATGCGCCAATTGCCGTGAGATTTCCTCCGGCGGGGAAGGTCTCGACGTTCAAGAGATCGACGGCGCCTCGAACAACGGCGTCGAAGCGGTTCGTGAAATCCGGACCAACGCCAACTTCATGCCTGCGCGCGGCTCGCGCAAGATCTACATCATTGACGAAGTCCACATGCTGACGACGGCGGCGTTCAATGCGCTTCTCAAGACCCTCGAGGAGCCGCCCGCCCATGTCATTTTCGTTTTCGCCACGACCGAGCCGCATAAAATTCCGGCGACGATCCTGTCGCGTTGTCAGCGCTTTGACTTCCGCCGCGTGACCCTTGCTCAGATCCAGCAGCGTCTGACTCAGATCTGCGAAGCCGAGAAGATCCAAGTCGATCCGGGCGCGCTTGCCCTGGTCGGCCGCGCCGCCGAAGGTTCGATGCGCGATGCCCTATCGCTTCTCGATCAAGTGATCGCGTTTGCGGGTACACACGTCACAGTGGACGCAGTGCGCGAGAGCGTAGGCCTGGTCGAAGGTCAGACTCTCATCGGGATTCTGCAAGGTATCTTTGCCCGCAAGCCGCTCGAAGCGCTCAAGTGGGTCGAAAAGGCCTATGAAACCGGCCACGACCTTCGTGTCCTGACCCGCAGTCTCATCGAGTTCATTCACGGCGCAGTCCTCGCCAAGATCGGCGCATCCAACTCCGGCACACTGGAGCTTTCCGAGGAAGAGTGGAACGAACTCAAAGCAGCAGCCGAACTCCGACCGCTCGAAGAGATCGAAATGATCTTCCAGGTGCTACATCATGGCCTGGACTGGATCGCGCGCTCTCCCCAGCCCAAGGTGCTGCTCGACATCCTTCTCGTCAAGTGTGCCACTGCCGAAGTGCTGGCATTTGCCGATGCCCCCGTGTCCGCGCCTCCCACGACCTCCTCCGCTCCGGCGACGCAAGCAAGCACGCACACTCCTGCAAAGTCGACCTTCTCCTCCCCGGTCCAGACTCAAGCTCAAGTCCAAGTACAGGTCCAACAGGCGGCCCCCGCGCCTGCGTTTCGCGAGCAGCCGACACCGCCGCGGGCCGCTCCGCAGGCGGTCGCGGCGTCGGCCCATTCTTCGCCCATCGCGGCTCCCAAAGGTCCGCTCAGCTTCGAGAGTTTCATCGAGCATGTCCGCGGATCGCGCCCGCTACTCGCATCCATCCTCGAGCACGGCAACTGTGTCCAATCCCCATCGAGCGACAGTTCCAGTGGCGCTGATGCGATCCTCCAGATCGTCTTTGCCCCCGACGACAGCTATTACAAAGATCAGCTCGCCTCACGCGCCTATTATGACCAGCTCGTTAACCTCTCCCGTGAGTATTTCGGCCGCGCCGTTCGCGTGATGACTGAGATCCGCGACGGAGCGCAGCCGGTCGAAAGCGTTGCCACCCGCCGCGAGCGCGAGCAAAAGGAGCGCGAAACGAAGATCCGCAGTGTCGCGCAAAATCATCCCATCATCCGGGAAGCCAAGTCGCTCTTCGGCGGCGAACTCGGCCCCATCGAACTGACTGAGAGCGTGGACCATGCAGAACGGTAACCCGATCTCCATCAATGGACAGTCCGCAAACAAATTTGATCCGGTCTCGCGCCTGATTTTCGAACTCTCGAAGCTCCCTGGCATCGGCGAAAAAACGGCGACCCGCCTGGCCTACCACATTCTCAAGCAGGACGAGTCCTATGCGCGCTCCCTCGCGGAGGCTCTTGTCGGCGCCAAACAGAAGATCTCGCTCTGCAATCGCTGCTTCACTTTTACTGATGCCCCGCTCTGCCGGATCTGCGCGGATCCGAATCGTGACCAGGGACTGGTTTGCGTGGTTGAACGTCCCTCCGATGTCTTTTCCGTCGAGCAATCGGGAGCCTACCGCGGTGTTTATCACGTTCTCCACGGGGCCCTCTCCCCGCTGGACGGCATCGGCCCGGACGAGATCAAAGTCCGCGAACTCATGGGACGCATTGGCGAACCCGAAAGTCCGATCCGCGAGCTGATCTTGGCGACCAATCCCAGCGTCGAAGGCGAAGCCACCGCGCTTTATCTCGCCCGTCTCATCAAGCCGTTCCAGATCAAGGTCACCAAGCTGGCTCACGGGATTCCGGTCGGAGGCACTCTCGAGTACACCGATCGACAGACCATCGGCAAAGCACTCGAAAACCGGATGGAGATGCGCTGAGTGAGCTTCATCAACTACGCAGCCAAGGAGATCAACTGCAAGATCGTCTACGTCGGGGCGGGCCTCTGCGGCAAGACGACGAACGTGCAGTACATCTACGAGCACACGCAGTCCGACGGGCGCGGCAAACTCGTGACCTTGAGCACGGAAAACGATCGCACGCTGTTCTTTGATTTCCTGCCGCTCGCCGTCGGCGACGTGCGCGGATACAAGACGCGTTTTCATCTTTACAGTATTCCCGGGCAGACCTTTTACGAAGTCTCCCGGCAATTCATCCTCAAGGGCGTCGACGGCGTTGTGTTTGTCGTCGATAGCGCGCCCGAGCGGATGGAGGCGAATCTCGAAGCGTGGGAATCGCTCGAGAAGACCCTCGACAGGCAGGGGTACGACATCAACAAGATCCCGCTCGTGTTTCAGTACAACAAGCGGGACCTCAACAATGCCGTAAGCATGTCGGAATTGGAGGCCACCTTCAATCCGATGCGCAGGCCGAACTTCGAAGCCGTCGCCAACCGAGGTGTGGGCGTGATGGAGACGCTTCAAGCGGTCAGTCAGGCAGTCATTCGAGAACTCAAAGGGGGAGTGAGTCCATGAACAAGGAAAAGTTGAAAAAATTCCGAAAGATCTTCGAAGCGCAGCGCAAGAGCTTGCTCTTCAATGACAAGGTCGTGCGCGAAGACTTCAGCGTGTGCGCTGACGATCGTCCGGACGAGGTCGATCAGGCGACGACCGATGTCGAACAGTCGATGCGGATGCGCCTACGCAATCGCGAGACCCTGTATCTAAAGAAACTCGAGGAAGCGCTCAATCGCATCGAAGAAGGCACCTTTGGCGAATGCGAAGAGTGCGGGGAGGACATCGAGCTTCGTCGCCTCGAAGCCCGTCCTACGGCTACCCTATGCGTCGGCTGCAAAGAGGAGCAAGAGCGCCGCGAGGGCCTGACCGCAGCCGGCCGCCAGTTCAAAAGCTTGGGCGAAGCATTTTCTCGTCGATACGCTTAATTTTCTCTTTTGGTTTCGCGGCGGTGCATCCAGTGGGCGCAAGTCGCCCCCAGGTGCGCTGAACCTGAGACCGAATGGACCCAGATGAAGCGCGGAGGACGCAACCCTCCGCGCTTTTTCATTGGTTTTTTCGGGGTCAATTTGACCCTAGTTTGGACTAATTACAGATCCTTTTCCGTCCCACCACCTTCACTCTCGAAACAATGGGGTTTTCTCGCATGGCACACCGCTCGCAATACTTGGGAACCGGAAGCTGTGAGGGAAAGGAGAACCCCCTTATGAAGACCCTCTCGACGAAACAAAAATTGACGACGAAGTCCAAGTCCCGCGGCGCGCGCAAGCATGCCCGCGGTTACCGCCGCACTTCTCGCGCCGCTTCCGCAAACGCCGCGTCGCAATGGCGCTGGCAGAGCTGGCCAACCTGGGCGCGCCTCTGGAGCGCCGCCCGTGAAGCCGCCAAGACTGCAGCCGTGCGGATCTGGCACTATTGAGTTTCAAAAAAAGTTTACTCAAAAAACTGAATAACAAACAGGTTTCCGCGCGGAGCAGATGGATCTGATCGCCGGAAAGCGTGTGATCGACCCGAGCGGCCTGAGACCGGGGACGCAGATGGATTCGTGTTCCCGAGCTCCGGCATCGCAAGGAAAGGCACCCGCCTGAAGCAACAAGCAGGGATGCGTGTAACCCGAGTGTCAACTGGCGTCACCCAGGTGTCGCCTAGGAGTCGCATGGATGCGACCGGATACTCGCCTGAAAACTGGGATGGATGGAGACGTGTATGAAGCCCGAGCTCATGAAAAAGTTCAAAGCGATGTTTGAAAACCAAAAAAAGAGCCTTCTCTACTCCGGCAAGCTAGTGAACGACAGTTTCGAGCTACCGAAAGACGACATACTCGATGACGTCGATCTGAGCACCACTGAGCTTGAGCAATCGATGCGCCTACGCTTGCGAAACCGGGAAGCCCTCTATCTCCGCAAGATCAACGAAGCGCTCGAGCGCATTCACGCCGGAACTTTTGGCGAGTGCGAAGAATGCGGGGAGGAGATCGACCCGCGCCGCCTCGAGGCTCGACCTACGGCGACCCACTGCATCGAGTGCAAGGAGGCGCAGGAAAAGAGCGAGCTCCTCCACATTGACGGGCACAGGCCGAAAAGCGTGGGTTCGCGCATCCGATTGGCTTGACCCTGGGACTTGGTCGGCTTCCAGGAAGGAATCGACCCACAGGGACGTGAAAAATCCGGCGGAGCCGGAAACTCTAAGGACGGGGACGGAGCGCGCGCCAGGGGATGGCGCGACTCTGGATTCAGAAAGGGCGATGCCCAAGGACGGGTGTCGCCCTTTCTGTTGATTTCAAAGAACACTGGCTTTGAAGCGCGAGTTTTGTCCGCAGGCCGGACACTGCGCGGCCATTTCCTCACCCAAGTGATAGCGTGTGTCGATGAACGGCCTGAGCCAACCGCTTTCGTGACAATTCGGGCATTCCCCATCGATTTTGAACCAGGTCGCATCCTCGCTTGCCAAACGAAAATAGAGCGGCAGCGCTCCCACCATCGTCGCGAGCAGGAGCGGGATGATGAAAAGAAGGAGAATGTGCACGAAAAGCCCGATCAAGGAACAGGCCAGGATCGTCCCCACGATCTTGCCCGTGCGCGTAAGCGCGCGACGCTGGCGCTCAACCGGAGTCCACTCCTTGACCAAAGCCAAACCGCGGGTCGTCGCGTCGCCGGACCCTCGGATTTCGACTTCAATGGGGCGGCAACCATCGGGCGGCAGAATCGCTTTCGTCATGGCTATTCCCTATAGCACAAAATAAAACAGGGGGCTCCTTGCGGAGTCCCCTGTCTTGTAGCCTGATTCCGTGGCTTCGATCGGCGGATTGCAGCAGCGACCCGCCGGTCGCGTCACCTCCCTGCGCGCAAAGCTTTTTGGAGGTTGAGGCGTCCACCGGTGGACACCTTGTTCTTAAGGACCGGTAGCGGATCAACCGACGACAGCAACGCCTGCTTGACCTGCTTGTAGTTCCAGGTCGGATTCTGGGCCCAGATCATCGCAGCGGCGCCCGCGACATGCGGACACGCCATCGACGTACCGGACATCGACTCATATTTGTTGCCCGGCACCGTGCTGTAAATGTTCACGCCCGGAGCGGCGAGATGAGTGGTCTTGACGCCGTAGTTGGAGAAGAAGGCCATGCGATCCTTCTCGTCGGTGGCTGCAACCGAGATCATGTTGTCATTGGTGAACGCAGCCGGGAAGGATGGGTCCTTGTCATTGTCGGTGCCGTCGTTGCCGGCGGCTGCAATGAAGAGCACATCCTTGGCGCGAGCGCGCTCGACCGCTTCCTGAAGCGCGGCGTTACCGTCATCGCCCTTGCCGCCCCAGCTATTGCTGAGCACCTTGGCGCCATGGGAGATCGCATAGTCGATAGCACGCACCGCATCCGCCGTCGTACCAGATCCTTCCTTCGAGAGGAACTTGAGGCCCATGATCGATACGCGCTGAGCGACACCCGAGACACCAATTCCGTTCCCGCCTACCGCGCCAATCGTGCCGGTGGTGTGCGTGCCATGGCTATGATCGTCAAAAGGAAGGCCATCGTTGTGGGTAAAGTCATAGCCCACCACGTCGCCCTGGGTCGGATTCGGATTGCGCCAGATGTTGAAGGCAAGATCTTCATGGTTGTAGTCGATACCGGTATCGATATCGGCGACGATGATTTCCTTGCTGCCGCGGAAGGACTTCCACGCGGTCGTAGCGCCGATTTGCTTCATGCCATAGATCTTGCCGAGATCCGGATCGGCCACTGGCGGATCCACGTCAGCCGGAGCGGGCTTGAGCGCGGGACGACTGCCATTGGGCGGAGGAGTCGGATTGCCGGGGTTACCAGGATCGGTCGGATCCTCACAGCCGGGAGGAAACGGAATTCCCGGAATGATGCAGGGAGGCGCCGCATTCGGAGCCGCTGCGACCGCATTGAAGTTCTGAGTCGGATAGATGCGGAGAATATAGTTGGGCTGGACGTACTCCACTGCGCCACTGCGCGTGAATTCGGCCATTGCATCTTCCATTTTAACGTTGTCCTGCAGGGTGACTTGTTCGAAACCCTGCATGATCCCCCGCATGCGCTTGACGTTCTTGACGCCGGCCGCGGTATAGAGATCGTTCATCATCAAACGAGAGCGAAATGATCCGTCCTTATACTTGACGATTAGCTCCCCTGCGCGGTATTCCGCTGCGTAAGAAACGGTCGCCATTCCTGCAAAAGCCGCAGCCATCCAAAGCTTGCCAGCCCAGTTCTTTATCATCATCACTTCCCCCCAGAAGTGTTCCTGTCACTCAATTAACAGGAACCTAATTTTGATCTTTGCAGTTTATCGACCAGCTTGCGGAATGCAAATTTGACGCGCCGCTTTGTTTTTTTATGCTGGGCTTGCAAATACTAAGAACCAGTCTACAATTCGCAATCGTAGCCAGCGCTCTCATTTCTCTCAGATAATCCCGTAAATCCTCCTCTTCCATCATTCTGATTGGGGTGTCGCACCATGTGTAAGATGAATGAACGCGAATCGGACTCGCTCATTTTTTTCGCGCGGGAGCACTTGGCGCGCGTCAGGAACATTAGAGAAGATCGCTCTCGGATTACTTCGGATGCCAATGCCTAAAATAAAAGCCCCCGAGAATCGAAATCCTCGGGGGCCCTAACTATCGACGGATCTCAAAGTTGCTGCGGGACGCATCAGCGTCTCGCAGGACTTCTTTACAGCTCACGCTCCTGCTGACGACGCATGTACGTGGGAATGTCGTACTCATCGTCCGTCAGGTTGGTGATGCCGAGGCGCTGAGCGATCGCACGGGCGCGAGCCAGTTCGCCGCCTTCGGCACCAGTGCCCATCGGGGCATTAGCCATCGCGGCGATGTTGGCCGCGGTGGGAGCTGGAGCGACTTCGGGCTCATGCTCGATCTCGATCTTGGCGGAAGTGACCGCCTGCGCGGCTTGCTGCTGGAGCTGGGCGTTTTGAGCCTGCAGCGCCTGCATCTGGGCCTGAAGCTGCGCGATCATCGCCGCATTGGGCTGCGGGGGCACAGTGTTCTGCTGCTGCACCGAAGCTTGGGTGGGCTGGACCTGAACTTCGACCGGGGCCTGGACCTGGGGCTTGCTCTGCAAAGCTTGATGAGCGCCTTGGACGGCACCTGCCATGAGGGCCGCGTCCGCGCCGCCGAGGCCGGTGGCGATGACAGTGACCTTGACCTGGTCCTTGAGCGATTCGTCGATGACGGTGCCAAAGATGATTTCGGCGTCTTCGTGCGCGGCTTCCATGATGAGAGTCGTGGCTTCGTTGACTTCATTGAGGCCGAGGCTAGAGCCGCCAGTGATGTTGATGATGATGCCGGTGGCGCCGTCGATCGATACGTCTTCGAGCAGCGGGCTCGAGATCGCATTGGTCGCGGCTTCGAGCGCGCGGTGCTCGCCGCTGCCGAAGCCGATGCCCATGAGGGCCAAGCCCTTGTTCTGCATGATCGTGCGCACGTCGGCGAAGTCGGAGTTGATCAGGCCGGTGTTGTTGATCAGGTCCGAGATGCCCTGGACGGCATTGAGAAGGACTTCGTCCGCCTTCTTGAACGCGTCAAGCATCGTGAGCGTCGCGCCGCTCACCGCGAGGAGACGCTGATTGGGAATCATGATCAGCGAGTCGACATTTTCGCGGAGGGCGGAGAGGCCCTGCATCGCGTGCTTCATACGCTTCTTGCCTTCGAAGCCGAAGGGCTTAGTCACCACGCCTACCGTGAGCGCGCCGATCTCCTTGGCGATCTTGGCGAAGACCGGGGCCGCGCCGGTGCCGGTACCGCCGCCCATGCCAGCCGTGATGAACACCATATCCGCGCCCGCGAGGAGCTCGGAAATCTTGGCGTAATCCTCGAGCGCGGCCTTGCGACCCACCTCGGGATTGGCGCCGGCGCCGAGACCCTTGGTCAACTCCTGACCGATCGCCACCTTGGTAGGCGCGAGGGAGGCGTCGAGGGCCTGGCGGTCCGTATTGGCGGTGATGAACTCAACGCCTTCCAAACCCATTTTGATCATGGTGTTAACGGCATTACATCCGCTGCCGCCCACACCGACGACCTTGATCTTTGCTCCGTGGCTTTCAACCTGATCAATCTCAAACATAATTAAAGAAGATCCTCTTCTTTCGTTCGTTCTTCCGTTTGTTAAAAGAGGTCCTTGATCCAAGAACGCATGGAATTGCGGACCTTGTCGTAAATCTGCTTCTCCCGGATCGGGAACTTGCTCCTTTGCATGTTCCGCGAGCCGTGCTTGAGAAGGCCTACGCCTGTAGCGAATTTTGGAGAATTGACGATGTCGCGCAGGCCGCCGATGCCGAGCGGCAAGCCGCGTTTGACGGGCATTTCGAAAATGAATTCGGCCTGCTCGGTCATACCCTCGAGAAGAGCCGCGCCCCCGGTAATGACATATCCTCCGGAGAGCGTGTCGGCATACCCGGATTTCTCCACTTCGCGCTTGATGAGTTGAAAAATTTCTTCGACGCGTGGCTCGATGATCTCCGCAATGAGACGACGCGCCACCACTCGTGGCTTGCGGCCGCCTACGCCAGCGACTTCGATGGTCTCGTCCGGATTGACGAGCGAAGCCATCGCGCAGCCATGGGCGATCTTGAGCTTCTCGGCCTCGTGCTGCGGGGTTCGAAGCCCGACTGAGATGTCGTTCGTGACGTGGTTGCCGCCGATCGACAGGACGCTGCTATGGACGATCGCGCCATTCTTGAAGATCGCGATATCGCTCGTGCCGCCGCCGATGTCGACGAGCACGATGCCCATTTCCTTTTCGTCGGCGGTAAGGACCGCCTCGCTCGACGCTATGGGCTCGAGCACGATCTCGGAAACATTGAGGCCCGCCTTGTTGGCGCACTTGACGATGTTCTGCGCTGAGCTCACCGCGCCAGTTACGATATGCACTTTGGCCTCGAGGCGGATCCCGCTCATTCCGATCGGATCACGGATCTCGCCCTGGCCGTTAATGATGTATTCTTGAGGGATCACATGGATCACTTCGCGATCCACGGGGATCGCGACTGCCTTGGCGGCGTCGATCACGCGCTGGACATCCGCCTCGCTGATCTCTTTGTCCTTGACCGCCACGATGCCCGTCGAATTGAACGACTGGATGTGGCCACCGGCGATCCCGGTGTACACGGTGGAGATCTCGGTGCCCGCCATCAGCTCGGCTTCCTCGACCGCCTTAGTAATGCTCTCGACCGTGGAGTCGATATTGATCACGACGCCTTTGCGAAGTCCGGTGGACGGTGCGGTGCCGATGCCGACGATGTCGATGACTGGATTAGGACCGGCCTCGACCACTTCGCCGACAATGCAGCAAATCTTGGTAGTACCGATATCCAATCCGACAATGAGGTCCTTTTTGGACATACTGAGAATCCCTCCCATGGGACTCTGATGGGAAGCGCCACTGCATTGGCACCCCAGCAGGCAAAAAATACCTATAAGGGATTCTAAGAACCGTGAATTGTTTTGACAACAATTTTCTTCTCAGCGTCCGCCCAGATCTGCTGAACCGGGATGGAATTGGCGCCGAGATACTTCAGGACTTCCGAAAGACGACTCAACTGGATGCCAGTAGCTCGGGAGTCAATTTCTTGACCGAGGTCGATTGCGGCGCGCCCCCAGGAGCGGATGGGCGCCGCGGCAATCGTCTTGACGGCACCGCGTCCCGCGACAGCCTGAGGCTTGGCCTCCATCGGATAGGAGATCAGTGCGCGATAGCCTCGCTCACGATCCCACTCAAGCGACGAAAGAATCGCGCCCGCCGTTGACACGCTGGTTTCCAGCGCGGACACGATCTTGAGCGCATCGACTGTTTGCTTCTGGGACTGGGCATGAAATCCCGAAAGCAACGGGAGGTCGGATCGGAACTTGAGATTGACCTGGCCAAAGGCTTTGCCGTCCACGTCGACATAAGAAAGCGTACCATCGGGATTCTGCATCAGCGCCTTGGGCTCGCGATAGGTAACCGCGATCGCCAAAGTCTGCGGAAATCTCTTCTGAAGCCGAACCTCACGAATCCAATGATTGGAAAGAATCCGCTGCTCGACCGCGCGAAGATCCAGATCGAAAAGATTCACCATCCCTGCAGGCACCGCGGCAAGTCTTGAGATCGTTTGCGAATCCACCGGGGCGTCGTCGCTCTGATCATTCACTTCGACGACCTGCACGAGAAAGAGCGATGAGTGGAGCGCGCTGTAAACGCCGATGGTGGCCGCGGCGATCGAAACCGCGGTGAAGCCCATCACCAGTTTTCTTCCCAGACCGTCCATCGTGCACCGACTCCTTCAGTACGCCCGAGGAGCATTCTAACACCGAATGAATGGAAAATCCCACAGCGGCCTGCTACCTTCGTCTACAATATGATGATACGACCCAAACGAAGCTCCTATCTGATCGCAGCAGGAATCGCGGCCACCGTCACTTTCCTGACGACGGGCTGCGCCGGCAAGAAAACCCAAGAGGACGCGGACCGGATCGCGCGCGAATCGGCGATCCCCCTCGTCGGCACTTATAAGGTGAATCGATTCACCTTGGACAACGGCCTCAGGCTGTTGGTGGTGGAGGACCATTCTTCACCGACGTTCGCCTACCATACCTGGTTCAAGGTCGGCTCTCGCGACGAGCTCCCCGGGAGGACCGGCCTCGCGCATCTCTTCGAACACATGATGTTCAAGGAGACCAAAAGCCTCAAGGACGGCGAGTTCGACCGCATCCTCGAGGGGGCTGGCGCGGAGGGCGAAAACGCCTTCACGAGCCGCGATTACACCGCCTACGTGCAGGAGCTCCCCAAGGACAAGCTCGAGCTGATCGCCAAGCTCGAGGCCGACCGAATGGTCAACCTCGTCGTCAATGAGAAAGCCTTCAAGACGGAAACCGAGGTCGTCCAGAACGAGCGGAGATTCCGCAACGAGAACAGCCCTGACGGAATGATGTATCAAGAGCTATTCGAGCTCGCATTTACAAAGCATCCGTACCACTGGCCCGTGATCGGCTACCAAAAGGATCTCGACTCGATGTCGGGCAAAGACGCCGAGGAGTTTTATCGGTCATATTACAGCCCGAACCACGCTACCATCATCGTCGTGGGCGACGTCACGCCGACTCAGGTACTGGAGACCGTGAAGAAGCACTACGGTGCCCTCGAGGCCCAGGCGGCGCCCGCCCGGACGATCGAGCCTGAGCCGCTTCAGGACGGCGCCCGGCGCAAGACACTCAAATTCAACATGAAGAACGAGAAGCTGATCATCGGCTACCACATCCCTGCAATCACCCATGAGGACATCCCGGCCCTCAACATGATGCAGACTGTGCTTTCCGGTGGCAAGAGCAGCCGCTTCCAGCGCGCACTCGTCGAGACTGGCATCGCGACTTCCGTCGAGGCATACGGCCTAGACGACAAGGACCCTTCTCTCTTCGTGATCGGAGTGGACCTCCAAAAGGGCCGCAAGGCCGCGCAGGCGGAGACGATCATCCTCCGCGAGATCGAAAGGCTCGCCAAGACACCCGTCAGCGAGACCGAGTTGGAGCGCGCCCGAAATTCGAGCAGCTTCGAATTCTATTCCGGCCTCAATACCCACTCTCAAATCGCCAGGTTCCTTGGCGCGTATGAGGCGCTCGCCGGAAACTTCGAGCTTGGCATCAACATCCAAAAGCAGAGCATGACGGTGCCCGCCTCCGTCATCTCTCAGATCACCAGGAAGTACCTGTCTCCAAATAATCGCTCCGTCATCACGGGGGTTCCCAAATGATCAGATCACTTAAGAAGAACTTCGTCCTGTTCTCGCTCGCCGCGATCCCGCTTGTCCAAGCGACGCCTTCCCGAGCAGTGGAGATCGCGTTCGAAGAGGACAACAGTCTCCCGCTCGTCTACGTCAATGTCGCGGTCAAAGCGGGTTCGGTCACCGATCCGGCTGGCCTGTCGGGTCTGACCAACTTCATGGGCGAGATGCTCCTGCGCGGGACTCGCACCCGTACTAAAGAGCAGATCGACATGGCGCTTGACCAAATGGGCGCGCGCTTGGCGATTGAGACTAGGGCCGAGGCGTTAATCCTTCGGGGAGCCGTGATCGGGTCACAGCTGGAGGCGTTTTTAGGGCTCGTTAACGAGATCGTCACGCAGCCAAGCTTCCCCGAAGGGGAAATGCGCAAGCTGCGCTCGGAAATCTCCTCGGCTCTGCTTGCCGAGCTTGGCAATGACGGCTCGTTGGCCAACCGACGCTTCAATCGTTACCTTTTCCGCGACCATCCCTACGGCAACCCGGTTCTCGGCAAGCTCAAGGACGTCGAGAAGATCTCCCGCGACAAGGTCATCGCGCATTATGATCACCTGCTTCGGGATCCAAATCTGCTTATTGTCGGCGCAGGCGACACTAAGCAGGAGAGAATCGCGAAGTGGGCTAAAACGCTTGCGTCGCAACGCCCGGGCCGCCCCGGCGACAAGATCGAGATGGTCAAGGCGCCTCAGAATCCAGCGCAACGCCGCCTGATCATCATCGATAAACCGGAGCGCACCCAGACCCAGATCAATGGAGGCCAAATCGGCGTTCGGATGACGGACAAGGATTTCTTCCCGCTTTACCTCGGTAACGCG
>CAYXVB010000029.1:0-11809 GCA_964467785.1 uncultured Bacteriovoracaceae bacterium | reverse complement strand
CTCGTTCAATGCCCGCATGATGGTCGAGATCCGCGTCAAGCGCGGCTGGAGCTACGGTGCGAACAGCTACTTCAAGCAGGGTCTGCAGCCGCGCTCGTGGCAGTTCCACCTATTCCCCGCGGCCAAGGATACTCCTGAGGCGCTGACGTTCACCCTCAAGATGGTCGAGGACCTCCAAAAGAGCGGAATCACTCGAGAAGAGTTTGAGTTCGCTCAGCGGAGCCAGGTCAATAGCGCGGGCTTCATGTACGACACGCCCAAGAAACGCGCGGAGAACAAATTGCTCGAACGGACGCTCGATCTGCCCGATGGCTTCATGAAGTCCTATGGTCCCGAGCTAGCTAAGCTTACGCTCGAACAGGTCAACTCGGCACTCAGTTCCTACATCAAGCCTGAGCGTATGACGATCACAGTCCTGGGCACGGCTGCCGAGCTCAAGGACAAAATAGCAAAGTCCACCGGTTTCGCGGCGGACAAGATCGAGGTCGTTCCCTACACGCAGGAGTAAACATCGGCCCAAAACGCCGACCGTTCGAGGCGGGGGTGCTAAGGCATCCCCGTTTTTTTTGCCGAACGACAGACTCAGTTGGCCGATTCGACCCTCAAACGCGCATATCCATCCCGCGCTTCCAAGATCTCAAGCGCGCCAGGAGCAAGAGCTTCGCCAGTGAACATCATGTTGTTGAGATGGAAACGGCAGCTCTCTCCGCCCGCGCGGATCTCGAGGAGGCCGTTCTCCGTGGGACGCTGGTAATCGATAATCAGTCGCCCGTAGGAAGTCTTGAAGCCGTGTCCATTAAGCAGCAGCTCCTCGGCCCCTTCGCAATGCAATTCCAGCCGACCGTGATTCGTGTCGATCGTCTTCGAGATCACCAGATGGCCGCGCATCTGGACGGCGGTGATAATCCTGGGGCGGCGCCCCTCCCGCACGAGGATGCGCTCAGGCACACCTTCACCACACGAAAGCACCGGGAACTGACGTTCGAAAAAAAGACGATATGGCTCCGAAGCGAATTTCAGGCGCGCGGCCATTGCGACAAACCCCGCCCAGAGCCATTCACAAGACAGCTTTTCCTCATGCAGCGACGGACCGAAATCCAGCAACTCTTCGACCCGATCTTGCGTCTGCAGGAATTCCAAGACGCGCACGCGCAGCTCGGCGATGAGCTCAAACTCCGCGGCGGAACGAAGCGCTTCGACCGCGCGATCCTCGATTAGCCAAAATGGGCTTCTGAATTTATATAGCGAGGGCGCGCTGTGCTTGTCCTTCATCAGGAGGGTATCCGTGAACCACGAAGAGACTGTAAGCGCATCCGGATTCGGACATGAAGCGAGATGCGAAGGCAACTCGCGGAATCTCGCTATGGAAGCATGCTCTACGCCCACGGCGGGCAAGGGATGCTCGTCCATCCGCATGGCGTTGCCACCTGGACCGACGTCGACTCCCATGAAGGGGTAATGGAGCCACGGATTATTGTGAAAGAAGGCCGCATACTTCAACACGAGCAGCGGCTGGTTCACCAATGGATTGGTGTCGTGGGTGAATCCGCCCATATTGACGTGGCATCCCCCCTCGGTTCCTGTACGGACGCCATACCACCAGTTGCGATAGGGCACGATATCAACGACGTGCGCGGCCGCCATCAGCGGCGCCATTGTCCGTTCGATCTCGTCGATGAGCAAGGGCTGAGTCTTCACTTCGATGCAACCGGGATCCATGGTGACCACGAAAGACGCGCGCCCTGCACCGTCAAAGGTTTCGTATTGGAGGTGCCCATACATATCAGCCGACTCTTTGAAGGAGCCGCCCAACCCTTCAGCGATCTCACGAGCCAGCGCCAGCATCTTTTCGCGCTTGAGCGGCGTATCGGAGGTCGATACGAAACCCGGGTCCGTCCACCAGTTCGGAGTAGTGAATGTCTGCTCGAATCCGAATGTCAGCGACTGCCGAATAGTCCGCTCTTGGGTCATTGAGTCATCACCTCGCCAACGCGATCATCAAAAACCAGTAAAAAGCAGTTATTTACAATCAATTGACATGTCGCGTCAATTAATTATACTTCCATACCTCGCGATTTAAACAAATTCTAAATCCGAATGATTTCAGCGGGAAATTACTCCAACTTTCCAAATATAAACCTCATAAATACAAATACTTAACGCACTGTGTATTAATGCTTGTTTCTTTGACTTCCTGATGGTATCGCCTGCTCACAGTTTTTAACGCAAAGCACCACGGTGCACTGTGCGGAGTTTTCTTGCCCTACTTGGAGTCATAAAGATGCGCAAAGAAGATAGCCTAGCCCAACGCCCGGCCCCCAACACCAACGGTTATCTCCCTTCACTAGGCTTTATTGGCAATGACCGAATCTCAGTGCCGAACTACCTGTTCGCAAGCCCGCGAAAGGATCGGCGCGACGACCCGCCGGAGGCCTACTCCCACTGCCGCGACGTCGCAAGCAGGCTTCTGGCTCGCCCGATCGAGGATCAGTACCGCAAAAGCCGGGCATTGACGGACTTCTTGAGCAAGCGCGAGATGACTTTCGCGAAACTCACCAAGAGCGGCGAATACCGGATCTTCAACGTTCCTTGCACCAATACGCCTATCCCACTGCCAAAATCACTCTTCGATCGCATTGAGAGATCGGCGCAGACTCTTGTCGCCTCATTGAGGCTCGTCCTCCAGGATATCTATGGCGCGGCTTCCGTGCGTGACTCCGCATTTGTGCAAAGCCTGCCCGACGAGGAGCGCGTTCTCTTTGTCCGCGCGATCGAAGAATGCCCCGCGTATTTTCCGCAGCTTCATCACCCAGTGATGAAAGAGTATCCCTTCTTCGATGTCGTGGGCCTCGATCTCGTGCTCGCGGAAGACGCCCCACGGCATGAGAGAGTTCTCAAGGTCGAGGACAAGCACATGCGCCTGCCGTTTCAGCTCCTCGAGTTGAACGCGGGCTCGCCGTCGGGTGCCTCCAACAACTCTCACATCCTCGAAGGCCTTGCCGCCTATGACCCCGAGATCCTGGAGTCCCTTGGCAAGGTCATGCCCAATGATCACTTCGAAGTGATGGGCGCGGCATACCGGACAATTGGCCAAATGTGGACCGGTCGCGAGGACGGAGTGCAGATCATCCTGCCTCCCGGCGGCGCCAGTGGCGCGGCTCCCGAGATCCATCAGTTGGCGGCCCACAGCGGGATCATCTACGCCGACGCTGGACAGCTCTACCAGGACCCCGAATGTAACGTTCGACTTCGATCCGCGGACGGCCGTGACCCCGTCGTTACCGCGATCTATTCGCGCGTCAACGCCGACAGCGCGCTTTACGATCCTGCCATCGGGATTTTCCTCCGTGACGCCGAGTCAGGCGAACGCCTCTACTGCGGTGACCCGATGGTCCCCGTCAGACCCGGCACGACACCTCCGCCCCTTCTCGACCGGGACGGAAAGCCCGTCCCGATGGAGTCGTCCTACGCGATACCGAACGCGGTCGCCGCGATCCACGGACGCAAGCTTTACCTCGGCGGCCTAAATCGCGTACTGGACAACAAGATTATCCTCTCGATCCTCTGCGAACGCGCGCCGATGTTCTTCGCGGACGAACTCGCCTCTCTCGGTATCAACTCAGGGCTCAATCCGCCCGTCTCTCCTCCCGAGACGCTCCCCTCGCGCGCCGAATCGGTCGAAGTGATCGCGCAGTCCCCCGAAGACTGGGTCATCAAAACCCCGAATCTCTCCGGCGGAAAGGGTGTTTACATCTTGAAAACGCTGCCGGAGGCCGAACGCAAGGCAGTGATCGCCGAAGCGCGCGCCAATCCCGGACACTTCGCCTTCCAGAAGCTGGTGCGAATCGGCCGAATCCCAGTAGCCATCCACAGCAAGAGCGAAGGATATCACTACGCCAACATCGCGGCTGACATGCGTATGTGGGTATTCTTCGGCGCAGGCGAGTCCTTCCGCCTGCCGAAGCTGACTTCCAATGCCTTGGTCCGCACCGCACCCGTGGAAAAAGGCCCCTTGAGCAGCATCGTCAACACGTCCAAGGGCGGCGGCTATGCGCCGATGGTCGTGACCGACGACATCGGTCACCCCGAGTCTATTCCGGCCGTCCAAGCTGCTCACCCCCAGCGCCAACGGCTTCCGCTCAATGCGTTACCTGCTTTCGCAGCAGCGCAATTGGTCCAGATCGCGCAGCTTTCCAATGAGATTACCCGTATGCTCGCGACTGGAGAGCCCGGCGCATATCCGCTCTTCCTCATGGCCACGAGCCTAAAGGCCCAGTGCCGCGAAGTGCTCTCGTTCCTCCATCCGCTCAACATGGAGCCAGTGCAGGAGATGTTGCGCCTGATCGCGCAGCGAGTGCCCAAGCGCGCGGCCAAAGAGTTCACGGCCAAGCGCACCCAGTTGCGTTCTCGCCTCGTATCACTTCTTGCCCGACTGGAAAGTCGTCTTCCCGACGCTTTTTGGTCGGAGTTTGACCACGTGCGCGCCGTGTATCGTCATTACGGCCCCGAACATTATGGGCCGGCGGACCGCGCGGCGGACCGTGAGACCCTCAGTAGGATCAAAAGCACCCTCAGCGAAGCCGGGATGGATACCAAGTCGCGCAATCAATTGCTGAGCATGATGGGATCGCTGGTCGAAGGCGAATACCCGGGCTGCGAGCCCGTCTCGGCCTCGCTCCGGATGCGCATTTCCTCACTGACCGAGCGTTTCCGCAGCCTTGCCCGTGAGCATCTGAACGCGGATCCGGCCACACTCCTCATCTCCGGCGCATTCCAAAGCGGTGAGAAGCAGTGCCCCCCCGAATACCGTATCCTCTTCGCGGATGAACCGCGGGCGGCCAACGAGACGATCTCAGTCCCGAGCACCGTCAGTTCCTGCATCGCGACGGAACAGGAGCTGATCCGCGGCGAACTGATCACCGAAAGCGAGTGGGTCCCCACACATCTCAAAAAAGCGCGGAGCGCCTGGGCGGAGTCGATGAAGGAATTCTCCTCGTATGCCACCCGGGTCACTGCGGAGACGGCGGATAAGGCACTCGGCGAGTTACGCGAGCGGCACTTCCAGGAGCATCCGGAGCTGGAGAGCTACCGCCGTATCCTTCGTTCGACGGACGGACACTCCACCGAGGATTTGCTTAAGATCCTCGATATCCTGCCTTACGCCAAATACAACCTTTATCGCTTCGCGGCGATGGAAGGCCTGGACGTCTCCCAAGTCCTGTTGCGGGATCTCGAGCACCGCCGGATCGCCATTCTCGACAAGGGACTTCGTGAGCGCTACGGGCTCAACAAGGACTCGTTCGCGGGCGAGTGCTACGCGCGCAAACTGCGTTCGCACGGCCTGTTCTCCGAGGCCCGGGTTTACCTTTGGGTGGGCGCCGAGCTCAATCCCTTGATCCAGGCCTATACGATCGGACACGAGCTGATCCACCTACACCAAATCGCCGCGATGATGGAGCGCGAGCGCGAAGCCATCAAGGCCGGGCCGCTCGAATTCGCCCGCTTCATGAGCTTTTACGGCCTCTACCTTGGTTTGGGGGCCGGCGCCCTCGAAGCCTCGGCGGCCGACATGGCGCTGGAACGGACACCCCTGTACGGCGCGACTGAACTCATCGAAGAGGCTCCGAACACGCCACTCGTACGCGAGCTCCGCAAATCGCTCCGCTCACACGCGCCCGAGGCGTGGGATGACTTCCTGGACAGCAAGGGCTCGCTCTTCGGCCATGCCGTCGACGTAGCTCCGCAGGTCAAGGTCAAGGCAATCCGCGAAGTGATTCCAGCTCTCGAAAACGCGAAAAACATCCGATTCGCGAAGGATCTCGGCTTCGAGATCAACATCGACGAAGTTAACTCGGCGCTCCCGGTCGCAAATGCGGACCAAGCAAGGCGGCTACGGCCCCTGATCGAGCGAGCGATCCGCTCGCCCAAGCTGGATTGGCGCGCGCTCCAGGTCATCGCCAATCATCAGTACCGTGGCGTCCGCATCGCACCCGACGAGTTCAACGAGAACGGCGTGAAGCTGCGCCCGAGCCTCGAGACTTTCGGTCTTGGCGGCAGCTACAACCAGACCCAGCAGTGACCAAGAGTGAGAAGATCATGAGCACGCCCGCACTGAATCCAGCCGAATCCGTACTTGAACCCAAGCCCCGCACGGCTCGCCCACCCCATTCGGGCGAAGGATCCACGCGCTTTGCTCCCGGAGCCCACAAGTTCCTGGCAGACGCGCTCCGGAGCGTCGTATTCAGCATGTCCGAGGCCGCCACGGTTTTCCGCAAGGACGGCTTCAGCACCTATCGGTTCCTGTCCGGCGGGATGGAAGTGGCGGAGTTCAGCTTCGCTCCGCTGCTCGAAGGGGGCTTTCTGCTTCGCAAGGCGATTGTCGCCGGGGATGGCCGCAAGACTTGGTTCGAGGAATTCAACGAAAGCGGCGAGCTCATCGACGTTCGCCCGCAGCTCGACAACATCGTGATGTTCGTCGACTTGATCGATATGGAGCCCCAGTGCCCCATCGTCAGCCATCTCTACGACACGCTATCGCACGAATACCGTCAGGCGGACTCAGGTCATGCCAAGATCAGGGGTATGGCGTGGATGGAAGGTTTTCTTCGGCAACTAGACGCTGATGACGGCATCTCTCTCTCGGTCGACGGGCTCAGCCGTGATGCCGCTCTAATCGCCTATCGAAAGAAGGAATACGAAGTCGAGAGCGATCCCGTGTTGAACTGGGGCGAGCGCCAGAAGCACATCAAGAGATTGCGTGCCGAGCGATCCCGCATCATCGCGGTCAAACGCCGGGTGCATCACCTCTCCCTCCAGCAGGTCACGCTCCCGGTGTGGATTGGGGATCTGATCGCGTTTGGCAATCGCATGAGGATGAATCCCGGTTCGAATTTTCGCGGATTCCTCCACCGCTACACTATCGGCGTGTTGATCTGGTTCTTGAACACTGTCCGATCGAACATCGGTTACTCGATCGCCCTGGCCATTTACGGTCCGTTCACGTTCTACTTCATCACCCAACCACTGAATCCGCAGGCGATGTGGGCGGTAGGTCGCGTCCGCTCGGCGTATCTTGAATTGACGGAATCGATCAAAACCTCAACCGCCGGGGTCGCCGCCACCGCGGCGAGCGTGGCCAGCGTGGCGGGAGTTCCGACCGGGAATACCCCGGCCCCTTCCACCGCCGGGCTGGTCCGCCGCCTCGGGATGCCGCTCTCAACGGAGAACAGCGGCGTGGACGGCCAGAATTGGTCGGATCGCATGAGCCGCTTTAAGGACATGCAGATCGGCTACGAGGAACACATGCAATTCGCGGCGCGCATGGGGCGACTCGAGCACATGGAGACCCAGCTCAACTTTCCGCTGATCGCCCAGAGCGCCTGGAACGCGCTAGAAGCCTACATTTCTGCCCTCGAGAGCGCGAAATCCGGAGCGACGGGAAATGCGGCGCTTCAAGGCTATATCAGCCGTGAGCTAGTCCGCAGCCGCCGCCTCGAGCTTTACGTCTGGGACAAGCTCCTTCGATTCCTCCTCGACCACCCCTACGTGGTCATGGACCAGGGCTCCGATCAGGTTTACCGCGATGCCTACCAAGGGCGGGTATTCGTGCTCATGCAAGAAATGACCGAAGAGCTCGCGGCGGCGAAGATCGAGTTTCAGCGCCCGACCGAAACCAAGAGACTAGAGAAGCTCGCGGCGCTCTATCGAAAGGACAAGGTCTCGGACGGCGGGATCATCTCGCGAGTCGAACGCAATGCTAAGGCCCTCCCCAAGAAAGGCGCCCTCGACGGCGCGGAGCTCCGGGCGCAGCTCCGTCGCCACTGGGAAATTCTCTATCTCCTACAGAACAAGGCGCAGGAGGCCTCCAACTTCGGCCTTCAGACCTACACCTGGTCAGTCCGCAACACGGTCTGGATCATCGCGGCCCTGCACTCCTCGAAAGCGCGAGAGCTGGAGCTGCTGCTTGCGGCCAAGGGGCAACCCGGCCCGGCGACGGTCAAAGAGATCAAGAGTCGAATCGAGCCCGAGTACGAGTCACTGTACTATAATGCGCTCATCGAGTTCATGAGCCTTGAACCCGAGCTGAAGGGGAATTTGACCCACGACCTCGAATCCGAGCAGCGCAAGGAAGTAATCGGGACGATCCGCGAGTTTCTCACGGACCGTGAATCCGCGCTTCTACCCGTATCGATCAAAGGCGCGGGCAGATGAACGGTCTCGGGAGACTGACAGGATGGGCATGCGCATTCTCTGGCATGTTGGCCGCCTTGCAGTCCCCGTTCGCCCTAGCCGAAGGGACGAGCTCCGTCTCGACGGCTGGATTCGGAAGGAATTGGGACGCCTCTTATTTTCTCAGGCTGAATGGCCCGGAAGTCGGAGGACATGCCGGAGAGTCGTACAACTTCTTCACCCTCGACACCTGGCCGTTGCAGTTCTATCACTCGCTCTCGGTGGGCTGGGCGCTTGACGGACATCGCAGGCTTAGCGCCGCTTTGAGCGGAGTGCAGGATCTCAACGAAGGAGTGATGAGCCGCTACGGCTATTCCATCCGGCCGGAGTTTTCTCTCTTCAATCCCACGGTCAGCTACAGTCAAGGCTCCGCGATCGACACGGACCGACTCAACCTCCTCCTTACCTTCACGGCTGCCATACCGACTTCGGAATTTTCGCTGTCCCGGGCGACAATCACCACGTTGTCGATGGATCAAAGCTGGCTCATCAAACTGGCGGTGCCCGGGCTGAGCGTCGGATTGAACGGCAGTGTGGAGTACACGATTTACGGACCATCAAACGCCGAAATCGCGCTCGCAAGCAAGCGCTTGTGGTTCGCGTCAGTCGGCCACTTCGCAGCCTATCGCCTCTCCCCTCTTCTCGGGATCTCGACGAGCTCCCTTTTTGATTTCGAGAAACAGACTCAGTCAGCAGATCTTTTGCAGTCTCTCAGTCGCGATCGCCTCAAGATTCAAATGAACGTCTATCCGGTTGCGAATACCATCCGAATGGGCGTCTACGGCGAAGGACTTTTGTCCGGAAGCCACCGGACAATCTACGGCTTCGACCTTTCGGTCAGCATCTGACTAGCACGATACAACAATACCTGTAATTGACGCAGCGCAGTACTGTTAATGCCTGCATTTAGCTCCGTAAATCAGGCTCTTTCTATATATTTATACCTGACTATTTTTATCTAATGATTTTGGCCCAAAATCCGAAACGAGACTCAACAAGGCGAAAAATCCGAACGAGGGGATTTTCTTATGGGTCTCATGAACAGGCAATTTCGTTTCAAAGCTTTTACATCCACGCTCGCTCTCACCGCCGGATTATTGACCAGCTCCGGGGCGTTCGCCGCCGACCCTTTCCAGGGCGACCACGGACCGCTGAAAGTGAATCTCATGTCGCTTACGGACTTCACGCCCGCCGAGAAGGACAAGATGTATCAGGCCGCCGAAGTTCTCGAGCGGGTGATGAACTCGGACGAATTCCGCCAGGCCGTCGTCAACTTCACCTATGAGGGCAAGAAGCAATTCGTCAACAATAAGGGACTGACCAACGAGCAGATCTACGAAACCATCCGCCGCGGCAGCGAAGTGCTGATCGGCAAGGATGACGAGACGATGGATTATGATCTGACGCTTTATACTCCGCCCTTCTGGAAAAAGCGGACAGTGGTTGGCTATACCTACAGCAACACGCTGAGGATCTGGGTGAACCGTTATTACTTTACCGACTTCACGCTCGCCGAAGTGGCGGCCAACCTAGCTCATGAGTGGTGCCACAAGATCGGTTTCGAACACGACTTCCAGCGCACTGCAAGTCGGCCCAACTCGGTGCCTTACGCCGTCGGACGCCTCGTTGGCCAGATCGCCGCGAAGATGCTTGGGATCTCACCGCCCGGCGATGGCACCGTCATGCCCTGAGCAAGGAGCCGACTAGACCTAGAAGAGGTGGATGACTTCCTCTTCCATGGCGATCCCGAGTTCCGAATCCGCTCTGCTCTTAACGAGCTGAATCAGGGCTAGGACATCAGCCGCGCGGGCACCCCCAAGATTCACGATGAAGTTAGGATGCTTTTGAGAGATCTGGGCGCCGCCGATCTGATACCCGCGCAAGCCGAGCTTTTCGACCACTTCCCATGCGCGCAAACCCGCATCGCGAGGGTTTTTGAACACGCTGCCACAGGACGGATATTCGATCGGTTGGGTGGATTTGCGCCGGGCCAGCGTTTCATCGATGCGTGCCTTGACCGCTGCCGGTGCCTCTTGCTCGACATGCCAATTGACGGCCCAGACGAGCGCCCCCGGGGTCAGAAAGCGGTTACGGCGATACTCGAACGAAAGCGCCGCGCCTTCGTAAACGCGTGGCGCGCCAAGGGTCGCGGTATCGGAACTGTCGAGATCGTAGGCTTCGACCCGCAGGACTCGGTTTTTGACCTCGCCCAGGTGCGTGCCAGCGTTCATTACGACGGCGCCGCCGACCGAGCCCGGAATTCCGGTCAATAGCTCAAGCCCGCCCCAACCCTCCTGTGACGCCTTGCGGAGCAGCGAGGAAATGGCGACTCCCCCGCCCGTGCGGAGCACGCCGGGACCGAGCAAACCGATGTCGAGCTGCATCCGATTGGCGCGGATGATAAGGCCGGGAAATCCGTCATCCGAAACGAGCAAATTGGAGCCCGCACCAAGGACGAATCGACGGATTCCAGTAGCTTGGATCGCGCGAGCCAGCCAAGCGACGTCGGCCGCTGACTTTGGAGCCGCGAATACGGCGGCAGGACCGCCAATTCGATAATAAGTATGACGGGACAGGGGCTCATCAAAGCTGAGTGGGCCCGAAAACCCCTCGGCGTGATCACGAAACCACTGAAGGGCGCGAGGATCAGTGCTCATCCGCGCCAGCCGGAACGGGAGTTGGGATTAACTGCTCGGGCAATCGAGTAATGGTACCGGCGCCGAGACAGATCACAAGGTCACCGTCGGAAATGCGCTCAAGGACCGCGCCCCTCGCACCGGGGAGATCGCCGACGTAGACTACATCCTTGCCCTGAGGGGCTCGGGCGCGGATTTCATCAGCGAGCGCCTGGCCGCTGACACCGGGGATCGGACTCTCGCCCGCGGCATAGATATCGGTGACCAGGACGACGTCCGCGTCCCGGAACGCGTCAATGAAACCCTCCATGCAATGCAGGGTACGCGAGTAGCGATGAGGCTGGAAGACCGCGATGATCCGCCCCTTCCAGTAACTTCGGGCCGCGGCCAGCGTGGCCATGACCTCGGTCGGATGATGCCCGTAATCGTCGATGATCACTCGATGAGCGTCTTCGTCCTGCCACCGAATCTCGAAACGGCGTTTGACGCCGCGGAACTCGTCCAGACCTCGAACGATCGTCTCGAAAGGGATCTCAAGTCGCAAGCCGATCACGATGGCCGCCAGCGCGTTCAGAACATTGTGCCGTCCGGGCACATGCACTGTGACCTGTCCGAGGAGCAAGGGAGCGCCAGAAGTCTCGTCGCGGCGGACGACTTCAAATCGCGAACCCATGCCGACAGTAACGACGTTCCGCGCGCTAAAGTCGTTGTCCTGGCCGAAGCCGTAAGTCACGAACGGCTTGGTAAAGCGGGGCATGCAGCGCCTGACGCCAGCATCGTCGCCGCAGACGGCGGCGACGCCATAGAACGGAAGCTTGTTGACGAACTGGACGAAGGCTTCCTCGATCTTCGAGATATCCCCGAAGTGATCGAGATGATCACTGTCCACGTTGGTGACGATGCCGTAGGTGGCCGGAAGATGGAGGAACGAGCCGTCGCTCTCG
>CAYXVB010000028.1:0-30021 GCA_964467785.1 uncultured Bacteriovoracaceae bacterium | reverse complement strand
CAGGTCGTGGCCGTCATCTTGACGACGTGGAGCGCGGCCCAGAGCGAGGCGATCCAGCCTGGCGCCACGCCCGCCTCGTTGAGACGAAGTAAGAGAAAAGCGTCAGTCGAGTTTCCCAGCGTGAAAAGGATCAGGATCAGAAGCACTCTTTTGAAACGCGCGGGCAGCGCGCTCCAGCGCAGCAACGGTGCGGGTTTCTCCTTCGCGGAATCGCGATCCTGCGCGCGCGGAAATGGGGAAGCGCGTTTTTCCCGGACCCCATAGACAATCACGAACATCGCTAGGAGAGCCGGCAGCGCGGCCCAAAGAAACACGTGGCGAATCGGAAGCGAGAAAACGTTCAGGAGCAGCATCGCCAGGAGCGGACCCACGACCGCGCCCGCGTGATCCATCGCGCGATGGATCCCAAAGGCGGCGCCGCGCCGGTTCGGTGGCGTGACATCCGCGATCAGGGCGTCGCGAGGGGCGGAACGAATTCCCTTGCCGATCCGGTCGGTAAAGCGCAGTCCCAGCACCGTCAGCCACGTCGGCGCTAATCCGATCAGCGGACGCATCGCGCCTGAGAGCCCGTAACCCAACAGCACCAGCGGTTTGCGCCGCCGCGAGCGGTCCGCCCAGGCGCCCGAAATGATCTTGAGCAAGGAAGCCGTTGTCTCCGCGAGGCCTTCGATCAAGCCGATCTGGGCGGCTGAAGCGCCGAGCGCGCCGGCGAGAAACGCGGGCATCAGCGGATAGATCATCTCGCTCGAGACATCCGTGAAAAAACTGACCGCGCCGAGCGCCCAGACAGTCAAGGGGATGGGCCGTGAGTCGAGTTCTGTTTCAGTCAGCGCCATTCTTTGTCCAATGTCCTTGGGGTCATCGCGAACAGGGAAGCTCAAGGACAAAGCTCGTGTTGCTCCGAGCGGAGTCATAGATCAGAGTTCCGCCGTGGACTTCGGCAAGACCGCGCGAGATGCTCAGGCCCAGGCCGGTGCCCTTGCCGACTTCCTTCGTCGTGAAGAAGGGGAGCATCATCTTTTCGACCACCTCGGGGGCAATACCTCCGCCGGCGTCGGTGACTCGGAGCCGGACGCGGGGATGGGCTTCCGCGCCGTCGCCGTTGGTGCGGGGATCGGCTTCGATCCGGATCCAGCGTTTTTCGCGGGGCAGATCGGAGACCGCGTCCGCGGAGTTGTTGAGAAGATTGACCAGGATCTGGGTAATTTGCGCTGGTCGGCACAGAAGAGACACGTCGGTGTCGACCTTCGTCTCCAGGCGAATGCTGGATTCCTTGAGGCGCGGGACGCAGAGCTCGATCGTCTCCGAGACGATCCTGCTGAGCGGCGCACGGATCACCGGGTCCGCCTCGGCATCGCGAGCAAAGGCGCGCAGCCCGCGCACGATCGCGGCGATGCGGTCCACGGTGGCTTCGATTTTCCCGAGTCCATGGATCGCGCCAGCGAGTTCCAGAGTCCCGCTTTCGGCGAAAAACCGGAGCTGGGATGCGTAACCCTGGATGATCGTTAGCGGGTTGTTGATCTCGTGCGCGATTCCCGCGGCCATTTCGCCCAGCGACGAGAGCTTGGACGCGCTCACCAGGCGTCGCTCCATTTCCAAGCGCTCGCGCTCGAGGAGCTTGAGCGGCGTGACATCGTTGATGATCGAGAAGTAGCCTTGCACTCGGCTTCGGGGACCGGCTTCGAAGTCAGGAATCAGCGTCGCGATACCGTGGCGGATCGTGCCATCCGGCATCTTGAACTCCTGCTCGAACTGTTGGGGCTCGCCATTATAAACGCCGTCGATGTACTTCCGAACCTCTTCGTACATCTCGGCGCCCGCGACTTCCGCGACGTGCCAGCCTTTGATCAGGTCCGGATCTTTTCCGAGGTCGTCGACGAATGCCCGGTTGGCGTGCACGTTGCGGCGGCCAGCGTCCCAGTAGGCGATCACCGCCGGCAGGTTGTCAATGATCTTGCGCAGCTCCTGCTGGTGCTCCTGCACTGCCTTGCGCGCGAGCACTTGCTCGGAGATGTCTTGCACCACCGCGTAAAAACCGCGCGGATCCTCTGCCGGGGAGGGGCGGGCGGGGATGTAGCTGATCTTGACATGCCGGAGTCCCGCGGTTTGATAGGGCACTTCGGTCTCGAAGCCTTGGGCTTCGCCGCGGAGGGCGCCTTCGATATAGGGTCCCAGCACTTTCATCGCGGAAGGACCGAGCACTTCAGTGATGTGGCGGCCGATGACGCTTGCGGCGGGTGTCCCGAACCACTCTTCATAGCAGCGGTTGACGTATCGGTAGATCCCCTGTTCATCGATGTAGCTGACCAGGCAGGGGAGGACGCTCAGCGTGGCATCCAGGAAGTCCTCGTGGTTCTCTAGGTACCGGGACGTGGCGGAGTTCATCATCAGCGCGAGAGCCTACCGGTCGGAGTCGCCGAAAGCAATCCCTCGCCGGTCCAGGCGCTCAGCGAATCCGCTTCAGGCGGAAGCTGTTGATTTTGATTCCGTCGGCAATGAAAAGCCGTTCGAAAAGCGTGACTTCCGGCATCTTCAGCTCATGTGCGCGCGGATTGCCGGCGTGGAGGTCCCGAGTGTGCTCGAGGACTTCCCAGAGCTCCGCGGTTTGCTTGACCGCTTCCTCCATCCACTCGAAATAACCGAGGTGGTCGGTCTTGATGTGGAGGATCCCACCCATCTTGAGCAGAGGGGCCACTTCGCGCAGGCGGGCGGCGGTGAGCCAACGGTTCTTGAGCTGTTTTTTCTTGGCCCATGGGTCTGGGAAGTAGAGGCAGAGCTCGTCGATTTCGCCGGGCCCGAACATGTGCTGGATCCGGTCAGCGTGCGCCCGGAAGAAGAGGATGTTCTTCAGGCCTTTTTTCTCGGCCTTTTCCGCGGCGCGGAAGATCGGCTTGAATTTCCAGTCCAGCCCCACGTACGCGGTCTTGGGGTCGCGCGCCGCCCATTCGACGATGACATGGCCCGCGTTGCAGCCGATCTCGACGACCAGCTTGCGGCCGGGGCTCGAATCGCCGTCGGCCAAGGCCGTCCGCCAGCGACCTTGAAGGGTCTCTGTCTCGTTGTTTGAAAACACGACGCCCCGGTACTTCTCGATCTTTTGCGAGTAGGGGTTTCGGGATTCCGGATATCGGTAATCCGGATGCTGTAACGGCAAATGGGTCGGATCCATGGCGGCGCAACTTATGACACAAAGCGCTGCCGGAGTCACGGTTTCAAAAACGTATTCCCGATCCCCGCCGCGAAGGACGGGAACCGGGACTCCGTTGTTTCCTGAAAATTCAGCGTGTGTCAGCGACGACGCCTGGTCAGTCTCGTTTCGGGGCCGACCGCGTCGGGAGCCCAGAAGATCGTCATGACCGCCTGGGCTCCCTCCGGTGCGTATCGGTGAAGCCACTATGGCTTCGCCCAACATTCAGGCGTGATCGGCCTTCCCTGTTGGGAAGGCCGATGCACGGGAGTCCATGGTTTTCGTGATTACACGGTCAGATTACGGTCAGTCTGGATCGATCAGCCGAGAAGCTTGAGGGCCATCTGGGGGATCGAATTGGCCTGGCCCAGGACGGAGATCGTGGATTGGGTCAGGATGTTCGACTTAGTCAGTTCGGTCGTTTCATCAGCCATGTCGGTGTCGCGGATACGGCTGTTGGCGGCTTCCAAGTTCTCGCGGTAGATCGCCAAGTTGTTGATGGACGAACCGAGGCGGTTTTGCAGGGCGCCGAGCGCGGAGCGGTTTTCATTGACCTTGGTGATGGCTGAGTCGATCAGAGCCAGGTTTTCCTGCGAGGTCAACTTCGACTCGGTCGACACATCGTTGATGCCAAGGGCCTCGGTGGTGCTGATCAGGCTCGAAGCGTCGAAGACGAAACGGTCTTCAAAGGGATTATTGTGGATGCCGACCTGGATGTCGAGCTTGTCGGCGGACCCATTGAGGAGCTTCGTGCCGTTGTACTCAGTGGACTGAGCGATACGGGTCACTTCTTCCTTGAGGGCCTGGACTTCTTTATTCACGAACATGCGTTCTGAGTCGCCGATCGTGTCGGAAGCCGCTTGGATCGACAGTTCGCGCAGGCGGGTGAGGATGTTGCTCACTTCGTTCATCGAGCCTTCCGCCACCTGGATCATCGAGATCCCGTCGTTGGCGTTGCGCGATGCCTGTTTCATCGAACGGATGCTGGCTTTCAATTTTTCGGAGATGGCGAGGCCGGCGGCATCATCGCCCGCGCGATTGATCCGGCTGCCGGAAGACAACCGCTCCAAGGAACGGTCTTGATTGAGGCGATTGATGCCCATCGAGCGTTGGGCGGCGATGGCTTGAATATTAGTAGCGATACGCAGTGACATGGAACTATCCTCCAAGTGGGTTCATTGACATTCCTCCGTGATGGTTATTTCTTGACGAGCCAGAGCGCATCAGTGCTCTCTGTCCCGGTGCCGGCAATCCCTGCCTGCTTACAATCCACTCTTCGGTGCAGGTTTTTCCCTCTTGAGAAAAAAGTGAAAAAAGTCGAAAACTTATACCTGACTCAGTTGGTCTGATATTAGGGATTTCTCTCGTCTCATCTTTCGGGCCGGACGAATGAGAAAAAAGGGGGAACAAGCCGGCAGGAAATAACTCGGTTTTTACGCTCAAGTATTGCGGCAATTTCTGCCGATACACGGGTTGGCTATGGCCCGATCCCCTTTGCTTGAAATCACACATCAATCACTTATCCGGCCAGTGAGGGAGCGGCTCCGGCTCGATTTTGGAACTGTCCGGGGATGCATCGCTCTCAGTCTCGTCGCTTTAGTGTTGCAGGGTTGCGCGACTTCGAGCCGCGCCAGGTTTTGCAGCTCGGAACTGCCCTTGCTCGAGGTCGCCTATGATAACGCGGTTTTAGCTTTGGGGCCTTGGCTCGATGCGGGCCGCCAGCCCGCATCGGAGGGGGGAGGTCTGGGCTTTTCTCTACCCGAAAGGGATCGCGACTACTGGGCGGACTGGGCCGAGGCTCGTCTCAAAGCCGTCCAATCGACCATGGACCTAGCGGAGGCCGAAAACCGTGGAGGGCTGCGTCGAGAGCTGTCACAGCTCGCTAATGAGTTGGTCGTTTTCCATGGCTATAGCGTATCCGGTCGGGCCGACAAAATGGCGGCCAGCATTCAGAAACTGAAGCTAATTTCCAAGCGAGTTCAGGCTCGTGGCTGCTCGCAGTCGGCACCTGTAAAATCCTGACAAAAACCTTTGAAATGGGTGTGGCTTCACAAAGAAGCGTGTGTTAGTCACGGTGCCGTTAGTTTGTTCAGCTTCTTGCGAGATTGCGGGCGTGGTGCCCATGACCTCTAGAGCGGCTCCCTGGCCTTTTGGAGGTTCAAATGGGTAAGAAACTTTATGTTGGAAATCTTCCGTTCAGCACGACCGATCAGATCCTGCTCGACAGCTTTTCGCAGGTCGGCACTGTCGAATCCGCGAAGGTGATCGTGGATCGCGACACCGGCCGCAGCAAGGGCTTCGCTTTCGTCGAAATGTCGACCGACGAGCAGGCTCAGGCCGCGATCTCGCAGTTCAATGGCGCCCAGTACGAAGGCCGCACCCTCACCGTGAACGAAGCCCGTCCGATGGCTCCGCGTGAAGGCGGCGCCGGTCGCGGTGGCTTCGGTGGCGGCGAACGTCGCGGCGGCGGCTTCGGCGGCGGCGAACGTCGCGGCGGCGGCTTCGGCGGCGGCCGTTCGAACCGCTTCTAAGCGGACTTCAGCTGAACGCTGAAAGCTTTTTCAAAGGCCTCACCCTTCGCGGGGTGGGGCCTTTGTGTTTGTTGCGCCCAATTCCGCCGGAAGTCGGATCGGCGTCGTTTGTTTGACGCAAGGAAAGGCGTCTACTCTGGTTGCACTCGCTCGTCTTGTCCTCCTTTTGGTTGGCTATGGGCCGCAGCGCGGTTAAACTGGGGCAGTCGATCATTACGAAGTTTTTTTTGCGTGAATCCAATGGAGGGAATCATGCTGCCGCGCTTCTCTGTGGTTTCGTTCGTCACCCTCGCCTTGCCGCAATTGTTTGTCTCCGCGTTTGCCGCGGGCACCACTCCGGTTGAAATCGTCAAAGAGGCCGATGACGTGCGCGCGCCCCAGTTCGAGTATTCGATGAACGTTAAAGTTCGTAGCGTGGGCAAAGGGGATCCGGTGGACGACACGTACCGGGTATCCGTCCGCGGAATGAAGGCATCGCTCGTCGAGCAGACGGAGCCGGAGCGCTTGCGCGGACGAAAACTGCTCATGCTGGAAAACGATCTCTGGCTCTACACTCCTAATACGCGGCGCCCGACTCGCGTGAGCTTCGAGCAGAAACTCACCGGTGAAGTGGCCAATGGCGACATCTCGCGCACCAACTTCGGTGGAGATTACGATCCCGTACTCTCGGGACAGGAGAAGGTGGGGGCGCAGGATGCATGGAAGCTGCGTCTCACTGCGAAGAGCAAGGATGTCACCTATCATATGATCGATTACTGGGTCGGGAAGAAGGGCCACGTCCCGATCAAGGCCGTGTTTTACGCTAAATCCGGCAAAGCTCTCAAAACCGCGACCTATTCGAACCTCAAGCCCGTGCTGGGCAAGAATCGGATCACCCGAACCGTGATCACCGATATTCTGCAGCCGGGCCGGCAATCCGTGATCGATAACTACCAATATAAGAGAGAAAAATTTGACGACGCGACTTTCAACAAGGAGACTCTGGGCGACAAGTGAGCGACCCGGCCGCGGCACCCGGGCGCTTTGCGCGCTTGCGGCGTCGTTTGCGTTGGGAATTGTCGTCTCCGGCAAAGCTTTAGCTGCTGGGACGCGTCCGGCCCCTGCTTGGCCGATCGCCTCGGGCTCCGATATCAGCTCAGCCTTCTCGGGTTCGTTCGATGCGCGGGTGGCCGAGCGCTACCAGGCGCGCGATATCACGGAACTGAGCTCGCTCCGGCTCACCGGCCGCATCGAGGAGAAGCTCATGCTCGGCTCCCAGTGGTCTTTGGTGGGATCCGTGCGCGCATGGAGCGACGCGGCTTTTGCGCTACGTCCGGAGCGCTATCCGGTCACGCACAGCCAGAAGGACTCCGGCGAGATCACGCTCCGGGACCTGTACCTCCAATTCCGGAGGGGAGGCTTCCTTTTCCGAGCGGGCAATCAGCAGGTAGTCTGGGGCGACGCCTTTGGCTTCTTCTACTCGGACATCATTAATCCCAAGGATTTCCGTGACGGCCTTTTCGGCGACTTCGCGGAGATCCGCGCGCCGATACCCATGGTCAACCTGCGCTACACCATGGGCAGCGTCACGGCCCAAGCGGTGTGGGTGATGGCTCCTTCCTTTAACTTGGTGCCGCTGCCGGGTTCCGACTTCGCGTATCCATTCTCTTCCTCCATGCCTGGATGGAGCACCGAAATAACCCGTGAGACCGGACTACCCATGACGCTGGCCAATAGCGAGCCCGGTGGGCGCCTGAATCTTTCGCTCGACGGTTTCGATCTTTCGGCGTTCTATTTTAACTACACGGACCGTCAGCCTTATTATTCTCTAGCTTCGATCTCATTTTCGCCCCAAACCTTATACTTGCAGGAAAAGCATGCGAGGCTCGAGTCCTTCGGACTGACCGGGACGATCGATCCCGGCGCGGGCTACGTGCTCCGGTTCGAGGGTCTCATCCATAAGGACCGGACGTTTCCGACGCTGATCGGAACCGCGCTCTCCACGCTTAGATCCGATGAGCTGATCTACGTGGTGGGGCTCGACTTCCCTTCCGTAAACAAGTGGACTCTCGGGATGCAATGGTCCGAGAGCCGTTTGTCCAGGCCCGATACGAATGGGTTGCTGCGGTCCGCGCAGCAGTCTCTCGCCTCCGTCCGCGTGAGCAAGGGTCTCGGGCGCGATGTGAACGCGACTTTGACCTACTCGCTCGCGGTCAACGATCTTGGTCAGCAGATCGCTTTGGATTTAATGGCGCCTTTGTCGGGGCAGGTGGAGGCCACGCTGGGCACTGATATGATGCTGGGACCGCCATCGAGCGATTTCGGACGCATCGGTTCGGCGAGCCGATTCTATTTACTCTTTAGAAGCTACTTCAGGAGCTGAACATCATGAGTACCCCAGGGGTTGAAGTGATCATCGAGGCGCGAGCGGTACACAAAACATTCCAGTTGGGAACGCACAGGATCGAGGCGTTGCGCGGGGTGGATCTTCAGGTCTCGCCGGGAGAGTTCCTAGCAATCGCGGGAACCTCCGGTAGCGGCAAGTCAACATTGCTCAATCTGCTGGGCTGTCTCGATCAACCCACCTCGGGCTCCGTGCATTTCGAGGGGAAGAGCGTGGGTTCGCTCGACGAGAAGACCCTTGCCGACCTTCGGGCGCGGAATATTGGCTTCGTTTTCCAGACTTTCAACCTGCTGCCGGTGCTCACTGCGCTCGAGAACGTCGAGTACGCGCTGCTTAGGCTCGAGGCGAGCCCGGCCGAGCGACAGAAGTTGAGCCTACGCGCACTTGAGCGTGTCGGGTTGGGTAAGTTCGCGCAGCACCGGCCGGCGCAGCTCTCCGGCGGCCAGCGCCAGCGCGTGGCCATCGCGCGAGCGCTGGTCAAGACTCCGATCGTGATCCTGGCTGACGAGCCCACCGCCAACCTCGACGCCCGAACCGCGGCCGATATCCTCAATCTCATGGAGGACTTGAATCGGACGGATAGGGTGACTTTCGTCTTTTCCAGCCATGATCCGGCGATCCTCGGTAGAGCGCGGCGCGTGGTTCATCTTGTCGATGGCCGGGTAACCGTGCAGACCGGCGGTTCCGCCCCCGCCGGCGAGATCACGGCGGAAGGAGGGATTACATCATGATGCGCTTCAAACTCGCTTTTCGTAACGTCTTCCGCAACAAGGGTCGCAGCGGCCTGAGCATCTTGATGATCGCGGGCGCGGTCGCAGGCATTATTCAGTTTCGCGGATTCGCGCGCGATACGATGCAATCGCTCGAACATGTCGTTATCAATTCGCAGTACGGGCATGTGCAGGTCGGATCACAGGCCTACTGGGACAACCTGCCGGGCGACCGCAAGGCGCGCCTGCTTCCTGATCCACAGGGGCTCGCTAAAGCGATCGGCGCGATACCTGGCGTGGTGCGCGTGAGCGGGCGATTGGGCTTTTTCGGACTGCTCTCCAACGGCGAGACAACGGTGAGCGCCAAGGTGGCGGCCTACGACCCGGCGCTTGAAAAGGAACTCGGCGCGAGCCTGATTACTCTCGATGGAAAGTTGCTGGGGGATCCTGACGCCCATGAGATGATCATCGGCTCCGGCATGCAAAAGCAGCTCAACAGCAAGCCGGGTGATACGCTCACGATGTTGGTTTACACCTTCGATGGCATCGTCAACGCGATGGACTTCACGGTCACCGGGATCTTCTCGGCGGGCACGGAGGAAGTCGATAACTTCGTGGTCATGATGCCGCTCAAGGCGGGGCAGATGCTGGCGGATACCACTCAGGTGGAGACTTTCTCGGTGCGCGCGACGAGCATTGAAGCCACTGATGGCGTCCGTGCCCGGATCCAGGAGTTGTTCCGCGCCGATGGCGGCGGGGCCTCCGGACCTAAAAAATTGAGCGCCCGGACCTGGCTCGAACTTTCGGAGTTCTTCCGCAAGGTGGATTCCTTTTACAAAACCCAGAATACGATCGTCGAAGCCATCTTGATGGTGCTGGTCCTGCTCGGCATTCTCAACACGGTTGGCATGACCGTTTATGAGCGGACCGGCGAAATCGGCACGGTGCGCGCCTTGGGGGAGCGGAACCGGGACGTGATTCTGCAGTTTACGCTCGAAGGGGCCATCCTCGGTTTCATTGGGGTCGTGCTGGGCTGGATCCTCGGGGTCATCATCGCGGTCTCCCTTTCTAGTGCGGGCATCACGATCGCGATGCCTGGCGCGGCGTCTGAGGTGCCGGTAAACATCGTGCTCGTGCCCTCGGCCTTCTTGGTGTCCGGAGGAGTGACCTGGATCACTGCGATCGTGGCGACCTGGTACCCATCGATCCGGGCCACTCGGATGGCGATCGTCGAAGCACTCAAGCGAAACATTTGATAAAACCGATTCGCTGGACTGTTTTAGTCGAAATTCTTTAGTAATATTCTTGAATTGAAAGCATGTGAATTTTTCTTAAGAAAAAATGACGCAGCGCCGATAATAAGTATTGAAAGGCTGCTCTACTTTCCATGACGTCCCAATCTCATGCTTCAACTCGGTCAAAGTCAGCAACCCGATCCCAAGACTCCACCCAGCTTTCTTGGGCGGTGCCGTTACGCAAACTTCTTTCAAAGGCGGCCGAAAGGGCGCTTCACTCCTTGCCGGAGGGGATTCGCTATTCGCTGATCCGCCGTAATATCCACATCCCACGTCTCGAACCGGGAGATCAGTTGGTGTTCAAGCTCGCCGAGACGTTCGAAGAGCTCGGCGCTGCCCTCAAGCTCCTCCATGATAGTTATGTTCGCGCAGGCCTCATGGATCGGCACCCCGCGGGGATCCGCACCAATATTTATCAGACCCTGCCGTTCAGCACCGTACTCATCGCCAAGGTCGGCAAGAACGTGGTCGGTACCGTGGGGCTGATCCAGGATTCGCCCATCGGGTTCCCCTCGGACCAGGCCTTTAGCGGCGAGAACGATCGCCTCCGCAAAAGCGGTCGGGTCTGCGAGGTATCGGCATTGGCCATCGATCCCCGGTTCCGCAATCGAGGGCATCAGGTCAGTCTGTACCTCATGAAATTTCTCTATCATTACACGCTCAAGTACATGGGAGTCGATATTCTCTGCGCTTCGGTGCACCCGCGCGCCGCCGATTTCTACATGGCACTTATGGGCTTCAGCAAGCTGGGCGATGTGGACAACTACGGCTATGTAAAGGGCAAGCCCGGCACCCATCTGATGCTGGACCTGCGCGTCTGCGACGACTGGTGGATCGAGGCGTACAAGCGCGCGCCCGTTGACCGGCATCTCTACCAGTTCTTCAAGGAAGGAAACGAGCCGCAGCTCTGTTTCCCGACGCGGGACCACGTGGCGCTGATGGATCCGGTGATGACTCCCGAGCTGCTCGAGACTTTTTACATCCAGCGAACCGATGTATTGCTCAAGGCGACTCCTTATCAGCTTGAGCTGGTCTATAGCGCCTATTCGCCCTTCTTTGACTTGCGGTCTCTCAAGATCTTCCAGAAGATCGAAGCGGTGCAACGGCCATTCCGAAATCCAGTGAGTATCCCGTGTTTCCTGAGCACCCTGGACGGCAAACTCAGTGCTCTAGCCAAGATCGCCGATCTTTCGGCGGCCGGAGCCTTTATTCAGACGGAATTCCCGCTGATCATCGGAAACACCTACGTACTGCGCTTCAAGCTCGGACGCGAGTCGGTGGTGGCGCCGCTGGTTCCGCGGTGGGCAAACGATGGAATTCGCCTCCAGGTGGGCTCGGGCTTTGGCTGCCAGTTCCTAAATCCGGTGGAGGCGGTGAATCGTTCCATCGAGAAGGCTTACCAGGCAGCCGCCGAGCGCTCCCCGAAGTCGCTTAAAAAGGCGAGGGCTGGGCGACAGGCCGCTTGATTCCGCTGCCCGAGCGCGCTTCTCATCGAAGCAGCCGGGAAAAAAGCCCGGCGCAGCCCCGCGCACGGGCCAGTCCTTCGCGCACCCGCTCGAGCGTCACCGGCTCGCCTCCGGTCAATTTGAGTAGGTCCGGATGGGTCTGCCATTGCGGGTGGGAGAGGACGTATTTCTGCAAGGCCTCGTCGGCGGTCCCGCGTTCGACGAGGGTTTTCAGCGCCTCGAATCCCTCCGGTCGACCGGCCCAGCGCGCCTCGGCGAGCAAGAAAACCGCGATCGCCAGATCCACCTCGGCCCGCTCGGCGTATCTGCGGCGGGCTTCACCGGACATCAGGCTCTGCCAGCGGGAAGCGGCGATGCCCCGACCGAGGATCGTGCGCAGGAACTCGGGATGCGCCCTGGCCCAGTGATCTTCGGAGATAATCTTTTCGACGATGACAGCGTCGATCTTGGGGTCGTTCCGATCGAGGGCCTGCTGCACCAGCCGCGGGTATTTTTCCCAGCCCTCATGCCGGAGTCCCGCACTTAGGGCGAGTGCCGGCTTATCGAGGACGGCCTTTTCCAGGAAGTCCATGGCCTCCGGAATCTCGCCCCATTTCGGGTTCTTCATGAGGAAGAACGTGTCGTTCCCCCGCTTGATCTCGCGGATCTTCTGGAAAAGGTCCGGGAACTCCGGATGCCCGATCCAATGTTCATGGGCCAGCGGCTGCTCCAGGGTGCGAAGCACGGTGTTGTGGTCACTTGGGTCGAGGCGCTCAAGAATGGTGCGGAACATCCGGATGCCTTCGGGGCGCTTTGCCCAGTAAGGATGGACCAGGACTTGGGAGGCGATTTCGGGATGATAGTGGTCGCTTTCCTCCACGATCTTCCCGAGGATCGCCGGGACCTCGGGGCGTTCGGTCCAGCCATTGCGAGCCAGTAGCTTGATCATCTCGCTGGTCGAGTGATGGTCCTTGAAAGCCTCCAAGATCCGGGGGGCGCACGGGGACTCATGCCAGGGAGCCAGCCCGGGATTGAGCGCGAACCTGCTCCGGGCCTCTAAACGCTCCAGCAATCGCAGTAGCATCCCGCAGCCGAGCGAGTGTCCCGGCCAGACGGGACTGCGCAAGAAAGCTTCGACGATAGCGCTGTCGACTTTGTAATGATTGAGCCCGATGGCAGTCTGCATGAAGGGTGTGTTGTCGGCCCAGTGGCGTTGCGAGGCCATATGTTGGATCAGGCCGAAGTTCCAGCCGTTGTCCGTGGTGCGGAGGAAGACTCTCATCTCGTCCGGATACCGGGTGCTCACCGGAAGGGAGAACCACTCCTTGTGGAGCTCCGACCCGGGCGGGGAGGCTTTGACGATCGCCAGGATCTTCTCGGCCTCCTCGGGAGTGACCGCGGCGGCCCTGGCCTGGAGCCTTCGCTTCAGTTTTTCAAGGATCCCTCGATCCGAGCTCGCAAATTGGTGATGTTGGGCCAGCATCTCGAAGTACTCGACTACTCCCAGATTCAGGCTCTCGGGGATGACCCGGATCGCTCGCTTGTTGCGGAGGATGACGTATTCTTGGGCGTCGTCTTTGCCGAGGACGAAGTCAGTGCCCTCGCGCGCTTCGGGAGCCAGGGTGAAACGGATGGTGAGCCCGGTGCCGCGCGCGCCTTCGCGCCCCACGCGGGTATAAAAGCCATTGCCGTGGACGGCCGCCTCGCCGACAGCTCCGTCGCGCGAGGTGAGCACATTGGGATCGCCCGTGTGCGCGCGGGTGATGGACTCATAGGCCAGGAAGTTGCGGGTCTCGTGCGCCACCACGAGCGGTCCTCCTGGTTTGCTCCAGCCTTTCTGCTCGAAGATCTCCCGCGCCGTCCGGCCCGTGGTGCCGAGCGGCTCTGTCCGGAGCGGTTCCTTGTTCATCCACCAGGCCAGTGAGTCGACCTCTCTAGGGTCGCCCCTTGCGCGGAGCTTGGAGCGGAGGCCCAGCTCATCCAGGGTCTTGACCGCATACTCGATGTTGACGGCGTTCTGGATCAGCTTCCTTCCGTTCCACTCGATCCACTCCGAGACGTAATTGGAAACCTTGGCGCCTGGATCGTATTGCGCGATGACCTGCTTAATCTGCGCGAGATCCTCGGGCCGGAGCTTGAGCTCGTATTGGAACGCCTTGGTGAGGTAGCGGATTGCCGAAAGAATCGGCGGATTGCGGCCCTCTCTCGCAAATTTCGTCGCCTCATGCGAGGGCGAGAAATAGTAATGAAGCGAGCCTTCGTGCAGGTCCTTGAGGAAGTGGGGCGCGTGGGCGTTCCAGTCACGCAGGTCCCTGGCGACGGGCTCACCGCGAGGGGGCGGGGTGAGCTCAATCATCCCGGTAGAGTTTGAGTCCGTGTGCTGGTTGAGGAAGTCCGGATTAAAGAGCAGCGCCTGCTTCTCGCCCATGTCCTCGCGGAGCAGACGGACCTCCCACGCGGACTTCGAGCCCTGAAGGTGGGGATAGTTCTTGGCGAGGAGACTCTGGAGTTGTTGCGCTTTTTCGGGTGGCCCGTCGATCACGATGTCCAGGTCTTGGGTGGAGCGGTAAATGTTGGTGTAGTCGTAATCAAAGCGATCGGGCTGGAAGCGCGGGTCTCCTTTTTCGCGCAGCAGGTCCCATTTGACGTAGTGGCCGAAGCCCGCGGCCGTACCGCCGAAGAGCCACGCGCGCACTCCGAGCCGGGAGGCTTCCTCCCGGATGAACTGGAACTCGGGCACCCGGACGATCCGTTCTCCGAGGGCTGACTCGAGCTGGGTGAGGGTCGGGGACGTGGAATCTTGCGCAGCGCCGCGCATGACTTCGGCAGCAAGTGCCGGACGATGCAGTGCCGGCACCGCGGCAGATTGCGCGACGGTCAGGGACAGGAGGATCGTAAGGCCCTTGAAAACACCACTCATTCTGTTTCTTATCGGCAGGCTCCGGAAGTGACATGATACGGAGCTTACGCTAGGCGTTTGACGGTTTGATGGCATGGCGCAGATGCGTCAAGGCAGACCGCTTGCCAGCGCCGCCCAACTGATGATTGGATGGGCCCCCTTATGAGAGAAAAATCTGTCTGTCGTCACTGCTTTGAACACACCGTCAGTCGCGTCGCCGCGAGCAAGGGCCGCAAGCCTTTCGCGGTCACCGGTTCGCGCCCCCATTACGCGCCCGACCTTCCGTTCAAGCTCGAGCATGTCCGCTTGGATCTTTCGATTGATCCGGTCGGCAGACAACTCGCCGGCACGGTGACTCAACGGGTCCGCGCGGTGAGCCCAGGCCAATCACGGATCAAGCTCGACCAGATCGGCCTGACTATCGAGGAAGCCAGGGTCGACGGCAAGTCCGCCGCGTTCACGGTCGAGGGCAATGCGCTCTGGATCGACCTCGAAGGACGCGGGCGTCCCGAGCCGGGCGAGATCCTCGAGTTCGCGGTGAAGTATCGCGCCACGAATCCCCGGCGCGGGATTTACTTCACCGGACCCGATGAATTTTACCCGGGCAAACCGCATCAGGTCTGGACGCAGGGCCAGGACGAGGATTCGCGCTACTGGTTCCCGTCGTTCGATTACCCGAACCAGAAAGCCACCTCCGAAGTGATCGCCACGGTGCCTCAAGGTTATACCGCCGTGTCCAATGGCGCGCTTCTCAAGCGTGAGGATGTCGGGGGGAACACCCGATTTCACTACAAGCTCGGCGTCCCGCACGTCATGTATCTCGTGACTCTTGCGGTGGCGCGGTTCGAGGAATGGGCGGATCAGGGTCCGCGCGGTTTGCCGGTGCAATACTTTGTCGCGCCCGGCCGCGTTGACGACGGCAAGCGCGCTTTTGGCAATACTCCCAAAATGATCGAGACTTTCGAAAAAGTCACCGGCGTTCCTTATGCTTACGAAAAATACAGCCAGGTCGCGGTGCAGGACTTCATCTTTGGCGGCATGGAAAACACCTCGGCCACCACGCAGACGGATCTCACGCTCCACGATGCGCGCGCACATTTGGACTTTACGAGCGATCCGCTCGTCTCCCACGAGCTCGCGCACCAGTGGTTCGGCGACCTGGTGACCTGCCGCGATTGGTCCCATGGCTGGCTCAACGAGGGTTTCGCGACTTTCATGGAGCGCGTGTGGGTGGAGAACCGCCAAGGCCAGGGGAGCGAGGGCGGGGGCCTCGAGGAAGGCAAGTACTATTCATACCAGGACCTGCAGGAGCACTTCGCCGAAGATGGCGGCTCCTACCGGCGCCCGATCGTCTGCAATACTTACATCGAGCCGATTGACCTCTTCGATACGCATCTTTACCAGAAGGGCGGACTCGTGCTGAATTTGCTCCGCGCGCAGCTCGGACCCGAGCTGTTTTGGAAGTCGGTCAATCTTTACTTGAACCGCCACAAGGGTTCGAGTGTCGAGACGCTCGACCTGATCCGCGCGATCGAAGACGCCACCGGACGCAACATGCGCCGATTCTTCGACGAGTGGATCTTTGGCGCGGGCTATCCCGAGTTTGAGCTCAGCTACAGCTGGCACGAAGAGAAGAAGCGCGCCGAGCTCGTCATCGAGCAGAAGCAGACCGGCGGCGCGCCCACCAAGACCGAAAACGGGGCGACGACCCATCTATTCCACCTGCCCGTCAAAATCGAGTTTACGCTTGAGGGTGGCAAGAAAGTCACGGAGGTCGTCGAGCTGGGCGAAGCGCGCGATCGACTTTTCCTCGCATTGCCTTCGAAGCCCCTGATGGTCCGTTTCGATCCTGATCACACGATTCCGAAGACCTTGAAGTTTCCGCGGCCTAAGGAGTTGCTGCTTTACCAGCTCGCTTCGGACGCCGATTGCATGGGCCGAATCGAGGCGGCGCAGGAGCTCGGCAAGATCGTGGATCCCGATGTGATCGCCGCTCTAAAAAAAGCGCTTTTAAATGACCCGTTCTGGGGCGTGCAAGCCGAAGCGGCCTCTGTGCTCGAGAAAGTCCGGCTCGATTCCGCGCGCGATGCGCTGATCGAGGGCCTGGGCGTGGGGAATCCCAAAGCGCGCCGCGCGCTCGTAAAAGCGTTGGGCAGCTACAAGGACGCCAAGGCCTCGCACGCGCTCCGGGCGCTGGCGGAGCGCGATGAGAGCTATTACGTCGAAGCGGATGCCGTCTATGCATGGGCTGTTTCGCAGTTTGCCCCGGGCGCATCGAACCCGAAGTCCGAAGGCGACGTGGTGGAGTTCCTTTCACGCAAACTCGTCAAGGACAGCTATCGAGACGTCATCCGCGGGGCTGCGCTCCGCGCTCTAGCCCAGGTTCCTGGCCTGGGCCGCGGCGAGCATTCGCGCGCGCTCGACCTACTGCTCGAATGGACCCGTCGAGGAATGCAGCCCGAAGCCCGCGTGGCCGCCGTGGCGGCGCTGGGCCCTGTCGTTCGTACGGGGGTGCCCGCAGTCCGTGCCCGGATCCTGGAGATTTTGGGCGCTCTCTGCGACGAGGATAACTTCCGCCTGCGCATGGCGCTCGTGCACGCGCTCGAGACGAGCGAAGCCCCGGAAGCCTCCGGCATGCTCGCGCGGATCAGGACGCTCGACACCGACGGTCGCGTCAAGCGTCACGCGCAGATGGCGATGGACTCGGTGGCAATGGCTGGCACCGCTCCCGAGTCGGTTGCCACCCTCAAAGAGCAGCTCGAGAAACTGCAGGAGGAACATCGTAAGCTTCGTTCGCTCGTCGAGGAGCGCGGCGCAGGTTTGAAGTAAGCCTACTGACGCGTGACGACGAAGTCCTGGCTGTAACTCTGGCCACCCTTGTAGATGAACTGGATCCGGATCGGATTGGCGCCGGAAACGAGCGGAATGTAATCCGTCGTGAACCTGCGGGTCGACGAATCCTGGAAAACCGTGGCGGCGAAGCGGTTGGCTTGGTTGTAGATCCGGGTCTCGGACGGAAGTCCTTCGGCAACTTCGGTCGCTGAGGCGGCCTCCGTGGACGTCGAGGTGACGGACGCGGGCTGGCGTGCGGTGGGGTTTGCGACCAGCGGAGCGCAGCTCGCTCCGGTTAGTCGGATCTTTTGCGCGCCGGTATCCGTGGCCGACATGTCCCTGCAACGAAACTCAATGCTGGCCAGAGGGGACTGTACCGACGTGGTGGCGGGCTGCGAGGCGGTGGCCGCGCCCATGAGTTTGGTGAGCATGTTCAACGCGCCGACTCCGACCTCGCCGGTGTGGACTGAGGCGGGGGCGCGGCCCTCGGTCAAAGGATTGGACGACATGCTCGTCAATGCATTGGGCTTGTAATTGGCGCTCTCGTGGAACAATCGCCAGACGGAGTGGCCGAAAAGTATCGTCACTACGGCAAAGATCGCGATTTCTACGGGATTTGTTTTGAAGCGTCTAAATTGAGAAGTCGAGCCCATATAACCGACTTATCGGCCCCGGCGTCCGAAGCTTGAGGCCATTGCGCTCAAAACCCACAGGACAACACGGACTTTTGTGCTAGGCTGCCGCCAAAATGGAGCTCCTCAGTCAGTCAGCGCTACTGGTCGGAATCACGAGCTTCGCATTAGGCACGTCGGTTTTGACGCGCAACGTCAGAAATAAGCTTTATTGGACCTTCGCCGCGCTTTGCGCGGTGATCACCCTATGGGCCATCGCCTTTTTTCTGGAAAATCTCTGGGGTGGCGGCAACTTTTACCGCTGGCACCTGCTGTTCAATGTTTGGCTCGCCCCGTTTGGCTTGGCGCTGGTGCGGGTCCTGATCCGCAATGAGAGTGTCTTGAGCCGCTGGCTGTTCCGCTTCAGTATCGTGGCCAGCGTCGCTTTGACGGCCGCTCTGCTGCTTCGGGCGGAGCGTGATCCGGTCTGGCTGGAGATCGTCTATTTCTCGCCCTTGCCGATCGTGATCCAGTTTATTCAATTGATGTGGATCGATGGGATGATCTGGTTCGGGCCTCCCGGTAACGCCAAGGCCAACTCGCTGAATCTGGCTCGGCGAAGCGCGATCTACATTGGCGGACTCTTGGTGCTTTCGACCTCGGTGATGGATCACGTGCCGATGCTCAATACGCCACTGGGTTTCGCGGTGCCCGTCTTCGGCAATCTCGGGCTGACTGTGTACCTCTACTTTATCAGCCAGGCGGTCAGTCAACAGCGCCTCCTCAACTTTGGGGCCCTGGCGACGCGCTTTGGCGTGCTCCTGGGGATGGCTCTGATGCTCACGGGCGTTTATTCGCTTGTGTTCGCCTGGATCCAGCGCAGTACCGCGCTGTTTTTCCTCAATTCGTTCATCATCTCTTTTCTCGTCCTGAGCATTTTGGAGCCAATCCGGCGTTTTGTCGGTTACCTTTCGCGCCGGCTGCTCACCCAGAAGCATCAGCGCCTCGAGCTGCAGGTGCGCGAGGCGCAGCGCGAGCTTTCGGTGATCATCGAGCCGGGCGCGGCTTATCAGGCGATCGAAAAGGCGTTGCGGCGTTTTCTCGAGCCCGACTGGTCGGCGCTCTATGCGTTGCGTTCCGATGGCGTGCGTTTCCGGTTGGTGCAGGAACACCGCGATCCGGGCACCGAGGGTTCGCGGGCGGAGCCGCCACGCGAGGTGATCTCCGGGCATCCGCTGCTCCGGTACTGCCGACGACAGCGAGTCCGCGGCCGGCTTCCGGTTTTACTCGACCAGATGCTCGAAAACGAGATCGAGCGCGCCGCCGGTCGTTCGCGCCGCGAGGAGTACGCCGCCCTCTTGGAAGCGATGCGCGCGCTGGGCGCCAATCTCCTGATCCCGGTCTTCGATCGCGACACGCTCCTGGGTTTCGCTCTGGCCTCGGTGCCTCAGCCGCCAGAGCCTTGGGGAGGCAACTGGGGTCTCCTGCCCGTGGTGTTTACCTATTTTGAGCAAGCCGGCGGCGTGCTTCGGAGCATGGAAGTCTTTGCGCGCGCCCGCGAAAAAGAGCGTCTTGCCGCCTTGGGTGAAATGGCCGCGGGCCTCGCGCACGAAATTCGTAATCCGCTCGGGGCGATCCGCGGCGCCGCGCAGTTGCTTGACCCGTCGGCGGACAAACCAGAAAGCCAGTTTCTGCGGGTGATCATCGAGGAAGTGGATCGGCTCAATCGAGTCGTCACCCAATTCCTCGATTATTCCAAGCCCTTTGCCATCGAGCTCAAGCCAGTGGAGCTGGGCTCGCTGGTCCGGAAGACAATCGATCACATGCGCCCGGCTCTGCCGGCGGAGATCCGCTTGGAGTTCCGTCCGCCGCATCGTCCGGTCCGGGTCGACGCTTCGGCGGAGCAGCTGATGCAGGTGCTCATCAATATTGTCCAGAACTCGGTGCACGCGCTCCATGAGACCAGGGCTCCCGCCATAGAAATCGGCCTGGAGACCCGCCGTGCGGACGGCGAAGTGATTCTTTATGTCGAGGACAATGGCAAAGGGATCCGGCGCGAGGACATCGAAAAGCTATTTATCCCTTTCTTCACGACCTCGCCGGGAGGGACCGGGCTGGGGTTATCGATTTCCCAAAAAATTGTCGCAGCGCATGGCGGACGGATCGAGGTGAATTCGGAACAGGGGCGATTTACGCGTGTTTCCGTGATATTGCCTCAAGGTAAGGAATTTGAGGCATGAGCGACGCATCGAAAGTCACAGGACGCGTCCTGGTCGTGGACGACGAAAAGAACATCACGCTGGTCATCCAAGCCATGCTGGCCAAGGCGGGTTATGAGGTAGTGGTCCTCAATGATAGCCAATCCGTGTTTGAGCGCCTCGACGACGAGGAGTTCGAGGCGGTCGTGACCGACCTGTACATGCCGGGGCCCGGAGGCATGGAGGTGCTCGCGCATTGCCAGAAGTATCACCCTCATCTGCCGGTGGTCATCATCACCGCTTACGGCACGGTCGAAGCCGCCGTGGCAGCCCTTAAAAAAGGCGCATTTGACTTCATCACCAAACCCTTTGACCAGACCGAATTGCTGAGCGTGGTGCAGAAAGCGGTTCAGACCCATCGTCAACGCCAAAAAGAGCCGGTCTTCGTCAATACCCTCCAGGTGCAGGGAGCCGCTGATCCGACAGGAGAGACGAACTCTCTGAGCGCTCCTGCCGCCGCGGCTTCCGCGAACTTCACCTCGATCATCGGCGCGAGTCCGCAGATCCAGGAAGTTTTCCGCGTCATCGCCAAGATCGCGCCTTCGCCTTCGACCGTGCTGATCCGCGGCGAGAGCGGCACCGGCAAGGAGCTGGTCGCCTTCGAGATCCATCGCAATTCCACGCGCGCTAACAAGCCGTTCATCAAGATCAACTGCGCGGCGATCCCCGCGACCCTGATCGAGTCCGAGCTCTTCGGCTATGAAAAGGGCGCCTTTACGGGCGCGGTCTCTTCCAAGCCCGGGCGCTTCGAGCTTGCGCACGAAGGAACCATTTTCCTCGACGAAGTGGCGGAGATGCCGCTTGAGATGCAGGTCAAGCTGTTGCGGGTGCTGCAGGAACAGGAATTCGAGCGCGTGGGCGGCATCAACACGATCAAGGTGGACGTCCGCATCATCACCGCCACCAATCGCGACCTCGAGGCCGAGGTCAAGGCCGGACGCTTCCGCGAAGACTTGTTCTACCGACTCAATGTCGTGCCGATCCCGCTGCCGTCGCTGCGCGAGCGTCGCGAGGACATCGACCCGTTGGTGCGTTTCTTTCTGGGCGAGTTCAATCGCAAGCTGGGGCGCAGTGTCCAAGGATTCACTCCCGAGACGATGGGCGCTCTCCGCGCCTATCCCTGGCCGGGCAATATCCGGCAGCTCGAAAACGTGATCGAGCGCATGGTGCTCATGTGCGACGGCAACGTGCTGCGCCCCGAGGACCTCCCCGAGGAGGTCGCGGCCTTTATGATCGCACGGGGCGGAATGCTGGAGTGCGGCCAGGAGCCGTCCTCTTTCAAGGAGATCGTCAAAAAACAAACCCAGTCCCTGGAGCGCGACCTCATCGAAAAGGCGCTCGAGGAGACGTTGGGCAACGTGACCCGCGCGGCGGACAAACTCGGTCTTTCGCGCAAGGGTTTGCAGCTCAAGATGAAGGAGCTGGGATTAAAGGTGGCCAGGTGAGCGAAACGAAGTCGAAGGCTCCGAACGTGGAAGAGCAAAAGAATGACAGCGCCGGCTTGCAAGCGCCGCCAAAGCCGCCGCACAAGGCATTCCGAATCAAGATCGAGCTCACGTCGTCGCGGCCGCGGCTGGACGCGGTTTTGATGGATGAGCTGCGTAAGCAGAACCGTAACCTCGCGCTCAAGAACATCTCGCGCACTGAGTTCAAGGCGCTCTTCAATAAAAAGAAGATCCGAATCAAGGGTCAGCCCGCCCGTCCGTCGTCGGCGCTCGCCAGCGGGGTGACCTGGGTGGATATCTTGGGGTTTGAGGAGTCCAGCGGAATCTAACCTTTCAAAAGGCGCCTTTGTTGGTCCAATATTTCAAATAATTTCAGACCTTTGCGGTATGCGCCCTGCTGTGTTTAGGGTAGGGGCCATTAGAATGCGACAATAGTTTAATTGATTCTCGCTTTTCGCCGAAGAGACCAGGAGGTCCCAAGGTGAGATGTATGCGAAATCTAAGCGATCGCATTGCCAAAGTGGCGGCGTCGATTCTGAGCGGACATTCGCTTCGAACGGCTGACTCGCTGGATCACTGTGCCATTGGCGGCCAAGAGAGGCTCAGTGTTTTTGAGCAATGATCCTTCCTTGAGTCGACTGCATCTTACCCATGGGTCCGCGTCGCGGAGGATGATCCCTACATTCATCTCGATGTGGCTCGCTATTTATCCGATTTTGGCGGGAGTCGCGTTCGCCGCTGACGAGGTCCCCGCGCGGGCATCGAGCGACGTTAAAGCGGTTTCCGCGGCCGCGAGTTTCGGGATCCAGCCGGAGGATATTCTCAAGGCGCTGCCCGAGGGCCTCTCCAAAGTCGAGGAGTTTCGATATATTCGGGAGCTCGCAAAAGAATTGGGCCTCCGGGTTTATCTTTACGGTGGTTCGGCTTCCGCGATGGTTCACTATCAACGCTGGGATCTTGAGCGCGCTCGGGGTTCGAAGCGACTTCCGGATTCCGCATTCGATTACGATACTCTCGAAATCTTTCGCCCGGGCCAGGACATTGACCTGGCAGTCGACGGGAGTCCGCAAAAAGCCGCGGAGTTCGAGTCAAGGCTCGCCGCACGTTATCCGCGGGTGACGGAGTTGGGTCGGTGGGAAGTGCGCCCGCTTCGACAGCCGGTCGGATCGCCTGGAAGCCCGGATTACAAACCCGCGCTTTTGAACGATCCGGATTTCGCGCTTCAGAATAACGACACCGGTTCTATCGGAGCCGTCGAGCTTTCGAGTCGCTCCCTCGATGAACCCATTGTGCGCGATCTGACCGCATGGGAGGCCAAGAAATCCCGCTTTTTGCAGGATGCCTCCGCAGGGAAGATCACCTTTTTGAGGAACCCGAATCACGCCAATACGGCACGAGCCAAGGCAGGGTCCAATCCAGAAATTTTGGCGGTGATTCGCTATTTAACCAAAATTTCACAATACAATCTGCAACCCAGCCCTGAAGACCTCAAGGACGTGAAGCAGATTATCAAGGAAACGCCTCCCGTGGCTCTGAGCGGCTACCCGAAGTATTGGTTGGATCGATACGCGCCAAAGTTGGTCTCGCAGTCCGCGGACCTGGAAATGACTTTTCGCCTCCTGAAGGAAACGGGTCTTGGCTCAAAGTTGGCCGCAGTACCTGGTGTTCATCCAGATTTTGTGGTGCTGCTTCAGCGGGAGCCGCTTGCCTCCTTTCCGGTGGGTGGGGGAGATGGCAGGACGTCCGCGGAGATAGCAAAATCCCGCGGAGTGGCGGTGCTGGAGGGCGCCCACGACTCCCATACATTTGATGCGATGGAGAGCATTTTGCGGGGACATTTTGGCCGGCCCAATGCGTTTATCTCCCGTAGGGACTCAGATCTTGAGTCAGCGTCGAGAGGAAATGGCTTTTACGCGGTCCTGGGCAAGAAAAAGGGCGCTTGGTCCACGGGATTCACCACGCGTTTTGAATTGCTACCCGAAGCACGCGAGCGGACCGACTTTATCATCGACTCGCCGGAAGAGATGCGGCTGTTGAATTCGGCCGCCGCGCGGATCACCGAATATCCGACGAAGAACGCCGATCCGAAGTCTTATTTCAAGAAGTTGCACGAAGTGGGGCAAAGCCCGGTCAATTCGGGTGAGACCCGCATCGAGCTCGCGTATCAGCGACGATCGGTGGTCAAAAATCTGCATACTCTCAGTGACAGTGATCGCATGGAGATTCGACAGCTCGCTTTGAGCGAGAATCAAAGCAAGGAGTTTATCAAGAACTGGGTGCAGGTCATGGGCGTGGATCCCCGGGAGCGTCAGATCGTGACTCAGTGGATTGCCGGAAAAGGGGCGGAAGCTCCGAGCTTGCGCGCCCGAATTGGGCTCCTCACTTCCGTGCTGGATAGCTCGGTTTGGCTCGAGTCACCGGAGGCAAAAGCGCTTGCAAAGGCGATGAACCCACTGATTGACGAGGCCAAGGGAAATGCCCCGCTGTTCGAGGAGTTAGTGAGTCGGCCTGGAATCGTGAAATTTCCTGAGCAGCTCGCTCGTATCTTCGGCACGGCCAACATCGGTGACAGATTGGGCAAACTTCTTTTAGAGCACCCGCATCTCCAGAATAGAAGCGATCTCGTTGCGAAGATTTGGAACAAATGCGAACCCTTTGTGCGCGAAGAGTTGGCTGAAAAGCTTCTTACGGATCCTGCTATTCTTCAGAGTGAGGGCGGCATCGGTCTGCTCCGCAATGCGATAGAATCGGGACAGAGTAGGTCGCTCATGCACCAGTTGCTGAAAGCGACTGAGCTTCCGGATCGTGAGGCCCTGATCGCAAGGGCGCTTCGTGATATGTCGTCGGGCTATGGCTTGCGCGACCAGCAGGAGGCGGCTATCGAAATCCTGAAGGATCCAGTGGCGAAAAGGCATCCCGAATGGGTCTTTTTGGCCGTCCGTGCGATGTCCGAGCAGGAAGTGTCCAGTGAGGGACTTGGATCTCTCGAAAAGTTGCGGGCTGTCTTAATCAATGATTCGCACTGGTCGAAGGATCCGGCTCTTCGTGGCATGTTGTCCGATCGGACCCTGAGTATGTACGCGGTACGAAGCGCGATTGATAAGCAGGTCCTGGTCCCGACGCAAGACCCGGTGGCATTGTTCGATTGGTTAGCCCGACGGATTTCAAACTACGAGTTTGCCGAAGCCGAAAACGCAGTGTTTCGTGACCATTTTGCCTCAGTGCCCAAGTTAAATGCTGAGCAGATCAAGAAGCTTCGCGAGATCTTTGTGAGCAACCAATATTCACCGTTATTGCTGGAAGGATGGCTGCGAAGCCCCGTTTCTGATCTACCGGAGCTTGCGGATCTGACTGCGAGGGCCGTCCATTCTTCAATCTGGGAAGTCGAACTGAGAACGGGGAGTCCATTCGAGAGGGAAATGGATGCGGGATACGAACGATTTAAACGTCGAATCATCCAGCATGGCAGTAGGCGTGCGATAGAAAGAGCCCTGAGTCAGATGGTCGGTTTGCAGACCTCTTCCTATCGGACTTCGGACTACCTACCCTTGATCAAGGAAGCCCGGGCGGCGCTTGAGAGTCGGGACTTCCGCCTTTCGGAGAAATGGAAGGCTGCCACTTCCGTGCGGCCTCTGGTCTACACTAGGGGCCAACGCGGACGACATTTCGATTGCGCGGAGCTTTACCGAGTGATTGGCGAAGTCCGGTAAGCACTGCAATGGAAGATCGAGCTTGGCTTACTGGAGTGCCCATTCGATAAGATACTTCGCCGCTGTCACCGCGTTCGCGTAGCCTTCGCACGTGACCGCCTCAAGTTCCTTGCGCGCGGAATCGAGCTTTGGATCCGCCGCAAGCGCGCGGTAGTCCGGTGTTCCTTGATTGTTTGGCACGTCCACGCCTGGCTTCATGAGCGAATCGCCGTAATAGTCGAGCTCCGCTGAGGCCATGCGCGGCGCAAGTCGGATCGAGGCGTCCACCACTGCCAGGGCGAGCTCTTTGGGAGAGGATTTGTGGTGGGAGGGATCCCACCGTAACGTGGAGCGGGCGACGGCCTCCTTGAGGCAGCTGTCGTAGTGTCCTTGCGAGAACTCGATCGCGGACTGAGCCTCGTAGGCAAAGTGATAGTTGGACATCGTGCGCGTGGTTTCCTCGATGAGTCGGTCAAAGCCCCGCGATGGAGGCCAAGCCAGGGCCGAGCGCCACGGCACAAAGCGTAGGGAGGGAATCTGTACGCTGTGGAACGGCTGGGCCAGGTCCTGCACGTAGTGCACGGCCCAGAGCAACACACGCAGACCCCAGAGCTGGTCTTCCTGCGCGGTAGCTCCCGTCGAGCGTAGCAGCGCCCGCGCGTAAGTAGCGAGGATCTGAGTGCGCATCGGGGCTTCCCCGATTGCGAAAGTGGGAATCTGAAACGTGGTGAAAGGATGCGCCACGGTCCAGCCGCTAAAGTACATGTGACGGAACCCCTGGCTAGTGGGCCCGGTTTTCCCGCCCATGAACTCGCGAAAGTTCTGCGGGTCCGCGGAGTCGGGGAGATCTGAGTCCATCCCATCGTCCGGTTCGTTGGCGTAGGTATCGGTGTTGCGGACAGCGGGAAAGGCCGGAAGCGCGAACCGGGGGTTCAGCGTGAGGTCATCGGCGATCCGGAGGTAGCGAACGGAGGTGGAGGCCGTGGCCTCGCGTGGAATCGCGCGCAAACGTGAATAGAGATGAGCGGCGGCAGGGGCGAGGGCGCGCTCGGTCCAAGGGATCAACTGGTCGTGATTATCCCAAGAAAAAACGGGCTCGGGCGACGCGAACGCCGCTCCGAGCCCGATGACTGAAAAAGCGATCAGTCTTTTCTGAGGCATCTTACGGGAAGAGGCCGCGGAGACTCATCGCGCGGTTGAGGCGATCGACGCTCGCGATGAGCGCCGCCGTCTTCATGCCGCACTTGTAGTTGGCCTGGATGTCCATGACCTTCTTGAACGCGTTCTCCATGACCTGGGCGAGGCGGTTGTTGACCTCCTGCTCGGACCAGAAGAGGTTCTGCGTGCCTTGCACCCACTCGAAGTAGGAGACAATCACGCCGCCTGCGTTAGCGAGCACGTCCGGGATGATGAACACGCCGCGGGACTCGAGTTCCTTGAGCGCGTCCGCCGTGATCGGGCCGTTGGCGCCTTCGGAAATGATGCGCGTTTTGACCTTGCTCACGTTCTTTTCGGTGATCACGCCGTCGATGGCGGCCGGGATCAGCACATCGCACGGGATCGCGAGCAGTTCCTCGTTGGTGATCATTTCGGCCTCGGGGTAGCCCGCGACGACCTTGTTCACGGCGACCCAGCGGAGGACGTCCGGGATGTTCAGACCGTTCTTGTTATAGATGCCGCCGCTGACGTCGCTGACCGCGAGGACCTTGCAGCCGAGCTGGTGGATCTCCAGCGCCGCGACCGCGCCGACCTTGCCGAAGCCGTGCACGACGACGGTGGTGGAGCTGTCCATCTTGGGGCCCGGTTTGCCGAGCTTGGCCAAGTGCTTGGCCGCATGCTGCACGCAGTACACCACGCCACGGCCGGTGCTCTCGGCGCGGCCGAGCGAGCCGCCGATTTCGATCGGCTTGCCAGTCACCACGCCCGGAGTCGCAAAGCCGCGTTCCTGGGAGAAGGTGTCCATCATCCACGCCATGTGCTGGGCGTCGGTGCCGACGTCCGGAGCCGGGATGTCTTTATCCGGACCGATGATCATGTTGATCTCGGTCGTGTAACGACGGGTGAGGGCTTGCGCTTCCTGGCGGGAAAGCTGCGACGGATCGACGCGGATACCGCCCTTGGCGCCGCCGAGCGGGAGACCGACCAGCGAGCACTTCATCGTCATCAACATCGCCAGGCCGGCGACTTCGGAGAGGTTGACTTCCGGATGGAAGCGAATGCCGCCCTTGCCAGGCCCGAGGGTCATGTTGTGCTGGACGCGATAGCCTTCAAAAACTTTCACGGTGCCGTCGTCGAGGCGGATCGGCACGCTCACGATGAGCGCGCGCTTCGGAACCTTGAGGCGTTCGGCGATATTTGGATCGAGCTTCATCGTATCCGCGGCTTCCTGGAGCTGCATCACGGAGTTGCGATAGAGGTCGCTCGAATCCCAAAGATGAGAACTCAGAGTACCCTTTTGGTCGGTCATAATTTCCCTCAGGATGGGTTGTTGTTGGGGTGACCATAACTCACCCTTTGCAAGCGAATCAAGGGACATGCTAGACTTTTACGCATGGCGAAAATACGCGTCGCAGTCCTGTATGGTGGCCGATCCGGGGAACACGAAATCTCTCTGCAATCCGCAGCTTCGGTGATTCGAAATCTCGATCCGGGGAAGTACGAAGTCGTTCCGATCGCGATCGACAAGGACGGTCGTTGGCATTTCAACGACCTTTCGCTCATTGATGCGAATGCAAAATCGCTCCCCGTTTTCAAGGATGCGCCTCGAGTGATCCTGCCGCCCAATCCAGAAGCCGTCGGCACGCAGATCCTCCCGCTCGGAGTTGCCGCGGGCAAGATGTCCGGGGCGCGCAAGATCGACGTCGTCTTCCCGGTGATGCACGGCCCTCTTTGCGAGGATGGAACCATTCAGGGCGTGTTTGAGCTTGCCGATGTCGCGTATGTCGGTTGCGGCGTGCTCGCCTCAGCCGTGGGAATGGACAAGGAAGTCGCCAAGCGCCTGGTGCGCGATGCGGGGCTTCCGATCGTGCCTTACGTCTCCGCCAAGGTGGACGTGTGGAAGCGCGATCCGAACGCTCTCGCCGCGCGGGTGAAAAACGAGCTCGGATTCCCGGCCTTCGTCAAGCCCGCCAATCTCGGGTCGAGCGTGGGCGTACACAAGGTCAAGGACGAAGCGCATCTCGCCCAAGCGCTCGCGGACGCCTTTCGCTACGACACCAAGGTCCTGATCGAAAAGGCGATCAACGCGCGCGAGATCGAACTCTCCGTGCTCGAGAATCCCGACGCCGGCGCCCCGCCGCTGGTGAGCGTCGCGGGCGAGATCACGCCTTCGCACGAGTTCTATTCTTATGAGGCCAAGTACCTCGACGAGAACGGCGCGGCCTTGCGCATCCCGGCCGCGATCACGCCCGAGCAGATGAGGGAAGCCCAGCGTATCGCCATCGCCGCCTTCACGGCGCTGGAGTGCGAAGGACTCTCGCGCGTGGATCTGTTCTGTGACCGCCAGACCGGCGAGTTTTATTTCAACGAAGTGAACACGATGCCGGGCTTCACCTCGATCAGCATGTATCCAAAGATGTGGGAAGCTTCCGGAATCGGCTATCGTGAGCTGCTCTCGCGGCTCATTGATCTCGCCTTAGCTCGCCATGCGCGCAAGCAGGTATTGGTGCGCGAGTTTCATCCCGGAGCTTGAGTTAGGGCTCAAGGCTGCGCCAAGGCGCCTTGCAAGCCGACCCGGGCGCGGACGCCCGTGCCGGCGGGCTGGACCGGATTGCCCACGCCTCCGAGGCTGAAGCGGAGACGGACGCCAGGTCCGGCCGCGATGCCCCCGGATGAGGCGATTCCGATGCGCTCGTTGCCGGAGGCGCTGCCGAGGAATTCAAATCCTGCGTTGAGGGTCGTGGCGCGCGAGTCTGAATTCGCCACGGTGACCGCTACGGCGCCGGCCTGGTGGCTCGGAGTCACGCAAGTGAGCTTCTTGTCGCTGATATAGCTGACGTTGAGACAGGCTTTGGTTCCCAGCGAAACCGTGGCTCCCGGCAAGAAGCCGGAACCCTGGATGGTGATCGTGGTCCCGCCCCTGAATACGCCGATGGATGGGGCCACCGTCTCGATTTTGAAAGTGCTTAGAAACCCGGGATGAAAGGCTGCGGTTTGCTTCGAGAAGCCACCGAGAGGATTGGCGCAGCCTGCGATGAGCGTCGCCATTCCGAGAGCCTTCAGGCGGGTGGATAGGCGGGTGAAGTTGATACGAACCTTCATGGCAAGTCTCCTCTCTTGAGCTCTTCGGGATCGGTCACGGGGTCGAATCGGATATTGAGTCCGAAGGTCAATCCGAGATCGGTGCGCGAGTGGGTGGCGATCGAGGAATCCTGGGCCAGCTGCTGATACCAAAAATCCCCGGAAATCTGATACCGCTTGGACAAGTTTTGCGTCAGGGCGACGCCCGTCTTGACTGAGTTGCCGGCTTGGATGGTGAAGTTGGACAGGCTGGAGGCGAACAGAATCGTCCCCTGCGCATGAAGCACCGTCGAAAACGAGGAGATTTCCAGAGCCCGATACCTCAGCCCCAGCGTCAAACCGGGGATCACGGCCGAATCCAGGCGGGTCACGCTCAAGGATTCGGACTGTACGAAGTAGACCGTGCGCACCGAAAGCCCGGATTGCACAGCCAGTCGGGGAATCCCCGCGAGGGGATTCCACTTCAACCCGAAGCCGAAGTCCGCGTTCGAATGGGT
>CAYXVB010000027.1:18145-30080 GCA_964467785.1 uncultured Bacteriovoracaceae bacterium | reverse complement strand
ACTTCATTGTCGACAAAGAATGGGGCGTTGCCGTGCGACACCTGAAATCCTTAGAAAAAGTTGCGGGCAATCAGATAGGGAAGAACGAGATAGAGCAGTGTGTCACGCACCAGATAATAAACCACGATTAAACCGACCATTTTCCAGCCATACCGTGCGAGCAGACCTTTGAATCCCGACGCCTTGTACGTCCCGCGGGCCTCGTTGGCGATTTCGCGTATCATTGGCAGAAATGAAGGAGAGGATGTCTCTTTCTCGCCGTCGTTCAACAAAGGGCCTCCCGCCGGGGTCAGCAAGCTCATGGGGCACTTCATAGCAGGCCGTATCGTTCCTGGCCAGTCTTGCGGTGCCCTCTTGCTCCACGCCAGCTGACCGCGTTAAGGTGGGCGCATGAACGCCAAAACTCAAAAAAAACTTCTCGAGTCCTTCGTCGAAATCATTCGCAAGACTTCGGCCGAACTTCCCAAGGACGTGATTGACGCGATTCAGGCCAACCACAAGAACGAGGAAAAGGGTGGTCGAGGCGACTATGCGATGGGCATCATCGAAAAGAACATCGACCTCGCAAAGCTCAAGAGCCAGCCGCTTTGCCAAGATACCGGCTCGGTGCTTTTCTTCATCCACTATCCTCGCAAGATCGACGGCGAGATCCTTGCCAAGATCATTCGCAAGGCCGTGGTCGAGGCCACCAAAAAAGGTTACCTCCGCCAAAACAGCGTGGACAGCCTCACGGGCAAAAACGCTGGAACCAATTTAGGCCCTGGCGCCCCCACGATCCACGCCGAGCCCTGGAACAAGGACACTTTCGACGTGCGCCTCATGCTCAAAGGTGGAGGTTGCGAAAATGTCGGTGCTCAGTACAGCCTGCCGGACACTCGGATCGGCGCGGGCCGCGACCTCAAGGGCGTTAAAAAGTGCATTCTGGACGCGGTTCAGAACGCGCAGGGCAAGGGCTGCGGCCCGGGCGTTCTCGGCGTGACGATCGGCGGCGACCGCGCTACCGGTTATCTCAACACCAAGGAACAGCTCTTGCGAAAGCTCACCGACACCAACAAGATCCCCGCGCTCAAGCAGCTCGAAGAGGAGTGCCTTGCCGATGCCAATCAGCTAGGCATCGGCCCGATGGGGTTCGGCGGCAAAACCACGCTTATGGGCGTCAAGATAGGCGCCCTCAATCGAGTGCCGGCGTCCTACTTCGTCAGTGTTTCGTACATGTGCTGGGCTTATCGCCGCCAAGGCGCGCAGATGAGTGTCGCCGGCGAAATCAAGAAGTGGCTCTACTGAGCCGCGAGGGAGAGACTGAACATGATCAAGCTCGAAGCTCCGTTTACCGAAGACAAGATCCGTTCCCTCAAAGTGGGCGACATGGTCGAGATCACCGGCGTGGTGTTCACCGGTCGCGACGCGGTCCACAAATACTTACATGACGGGGGCGAGTCGCCCGTCAGCTTCAAGGACGGGATCATCTATCACTGCGGACCCGTGGTCCTTAAAAAGAAGGGCAAATGGACTGTCACTGCTGCCGGACCCACGACCTCGATCCGCGAGGAGCCCTACCAGGCCGGTATCATCGAAAAGTTCGGTCTCCGCGCCGTGATCGGTAAGGGGGGCATGGGCGAAAAGACCCGCCAAGCCTGCCAGAAGTTCGGCTGCGCCTATCTGCACGCCATTGGGGGCGCCGCTCAAGTGCTCGCCGAAGCAATCAAGGAAGTGCAGGACGTCCATATGCTCGAGAAGTTCGGCAGCCCCGAGGCGATCTGGGAGCTCCGTGTGGAAAATTTCCCGGTCGTCGTGACGATCGACGCGCACGGCAACTCGCTCCACAAGGATGTCGAGGCCCAATCGGCTTCGAAGCTGCAGGAGCTGATGGCCCAAGCTTCGAAGGTAGGAAAATAACCTCCATGGCGATCCGCAAAGTTGCAAGGCTTGGGCATCCCGTCCTCCGACAAGTCGGCCGCGAGCTGACCTTGGGAGAGATTCGCTCTCCGGAGATTCAGCGTCTCGTACAAGACATGATCGAGACGATGGAGGAGTACGGAGGCATTGGCCTGGCCGCGCCCCAGGTGCACGAGTCCTTGCAGTTGGCGATCATCGGCTATGAAGACGAGAACGCGCGCTACCCCGATCATGGCAAGCAGCCGTTGACGGTGGTGATCAACCCCAAAATCACCGTGCTTGACCCTGCGGAACAGGCCTTCTGGGAGGGCTGTCTCTCGATTCCGGAACTGCGTGGCCTTGTCCATCGCCCCTGCAAGATCCGGGTGGACTTTCTGGATCTGCAGGGGCTGCAGCGCTCGATTGTGGCCGAGGATTTCCTGGCCACGGTCTTCCAGCACGAGTTAGATCATCTGCAGGGAAAGCTTTTTGTCGACCGGATAAAAGACACGACGAAGTTCGCTTTCCTCGATGAGTACCAAAAATACTGGGTACCCGCCGAGGACAGCGAAGAGGGAGAGCTCGAGGACTGAGGCGTCCGGAGCGAGTCGCTTACTTTTCGACCGGATACCCCGCGTCCATCCAGTCCGGCATGCCGCCGGAAGGGATCATGACGATGTTTCCGAGGCCAGCTTCCGCAAGCTCGGCGCAGCATAACTGCACGCGACGGCCTGAGCGGCAATGCACGTAAACGGTGCGGTACTTCTTCAGCTCGGGAGCGTGCTGGATGACCTCGTCGTGGGGGATGTTCTTGGAACCGGGGATGTGCCCTTCCGAAAACTCCTCAGGTTCCCGCACGTCGAGGATCAACTCGTCGGGCTTGAGGGCGTCGAAGCGGTCTTTGAGTTCACGGATCGTAATGGAACGAAGAGGGGCTGCCATGGGATTTCTCCTTTTCAAATGATCTACGGAAAAATGCTTATCAGTTGGACATGATATCGTGAATCTGCCGGAACATCATCAAGGACCCCATGATGAGGACAAACCAGCCAAAGGCCGGCTTGAGCCGGGCGCCTGGAATCTTCTTTGAGAGGGACGTACCTGCGAAGATGCCGACCAGGGACGCTCCGGTCACAAGGAGGATAAGCTCCCAGCGCACCGGGGCGCCGTGAAGTAGATCCACCGAGAAGCCCGATAGGGAATTCAGCGCGATAATCAGCAGTGAAGTTCCAACGGCGCGCTCCATCGGTAGGCCGAGACGATTGACCAAGGCAGGGACGATCAAAAATCCGCCGCCTGCCCCGACAAAGCCCGTCAGCGTGCCCACCCCCAGGCCAGCCATTCCGGCCCGGCGGATCGATCGCTTTACGGGCACTGAATTGGAGAGGGTGGGCTTGCGAAGCATCGACCATGAAGCCGCCAGCATCACCGCTGCAAAAAGACCGAGAATCAGGAGATCCTTGGAGACCGACAAACCTGCGGCACTGACCGTCTCTGGCACGGCCGGAAGGACCCAGCGTCGTGCCAGCGTCACTCCGACCAACGAAGCGGGATAGAACAGCAGCGCTGATTCGAAATCGACTTTCTTTCGGCCAGCGTAAGGCAGGGCGCCGACGGCTGCGGCCACGCCTACTATGAAAAGGGAATGAAATGTCGCAATGGCGCCGGGAACTCCAAATCCGTAGACCAAGATGGGAACCGTGAGGATCGAGCCACCGCCTCCGATCAGTCCTAAGGTGACTCCCATGAGACCGGCACCGGGCACTGCCCACCACTCACCAACGAATGGCATCATGCGTGCGCTTCCTTCGAGTTATTTGAAGTTTTCGTACAAAGACACTTTGAGTAGCTTGGGCGACGGCCCAACCCAGGCGCCACCATCGTGGATGAATGTTTCCTTGTCCTGAGCGAGTGCCGGATTGATTTCGAGCTGGGTTTTCCACGAGCTTGCGCGTCCGCCCTTGTTGTCGTGTCCCGGAAGCATCAGCATGTCAGGTTCGGCATGTGCCTTGATCTTTTGGAGACTTTCCCAATGGGCAGCGGGATCTCCGCCCGGCAGGTCGTCCCGGCCGGTGTCGCCGTAAAACACCATGTCACCCCCAAAAAGGAAGGGGCCCCAGATCGGAGTGATGCACTCGGCAGTATGTCCTGGCGTCACCAGGAGATGGAGGGGGCCTGCGCCAGTCGAGAGCGCCGTATCGCGGTTGACCTTGAGGTGGATCCGCGAACTTGGGCTCAGCACGTGCTGGATCAACGGGGCTTTCACATGCTCCGCGAGCCGGGCGGCACAGGAGATGTGGTCGGCGTGCGTGTGCGTGTCGATCACCGCGATAAATCGGTACCCCTTGAGGGCGGCCGCTTCACGGATCAGCTCATCCCAGTCGTCCAGCATTGGATCGACGAACAGCGCTTCCTTTGAACTCTCGTTCCATACGAGAAAGGTGAGATTGTCTTCGTTGATGACGACCTTGCCCGCCCAGCCGGCGGGAATCTTGGCCTTGTCGACAAGAATTTCGGAGAGAGGTTTAACTTGCGTGCTCATTCGTATTGTCCTTTCGCGTTCTTTGCGAAACTGCAGGCGGGCATGCCTGTTGCGGAAGCGTTGCTTATTTTCATCGCCGTGCCTCTTAAGATATTATATTTTCATAATATGTCAAGTAGGCATTTTTCTTGAGGCTTGCAATAGCGCTCGCGTTTGAGCCCAGCGGCTTATTTGGGATCAGCGTTTCTTTTTCAGTTCCTGCGCAAGAGTGACGCGCGCCTCGCGCCTTTTGACGGCTTCGTTGTAGCGGCGTTTCTCCTCATCCGTTTCGGGAACGATCGGAGGAACGTCCGTGGGCTTGCCCTTTTCATCGAGAGCTACAAAAGTGGCATATGCCGTCGCTGTGTGAGCGACAGCGCCGCTGATCAGGTTTTCTTTTTCTACGCGCACACCGACTTCCATGGAAGTGCGCGCGGCGTAATTCACTTGGGCTTTGATCCGAACGACTTCGCCCACTTTGACGGGAGCAAGAAAGTGCAGGGCGTCGATCGAGGCAGTGACGACCACCCGTCGAGCATGTCGTCCCGCCGCGATCGCCGCGGCGATGTCGATCCAGCTCATGACTTGACCCCCGAAGATGGTTCCCAGATTGTTGGCGCTCTCAGGGAGGACCATCTCCGTCATTTCGACCGCGGACTCCGTGGGACGTTTGCCGGTGATGGGTGCTGCCATTTTGCGAGATCTCCTTCGGTCAAAGATAGCATCTTCGAGCGGCTTTTGGGATAGACTCCCATCCCTCGATGCCAGTACGGACGCTAATCGGACTACTGCTCTGCAATCTCATCTGGGCGCTCAATCCAGCCGCCGGTAAGGTGCTATTACGCTCTTTTGATCCGCTGCAGGTGGCATGGCTGCGTTACGCCAGTTGCCTCGTTGCTTACCTCTCGGCTGCAAAGGTATTGCGTCATCTGCCCCGCCGCGAGCCTTGGCCTCGAATTCGTTTCGATCACGCCTTGATGCCCATCGGCCGGGGACGGCAGCGGATCGCGGATCTCCGGCTTCTCTTTTTTGGGGGGATCCTTACATTCTGTCTTTCGCCCATCTCGCAGGTTGCCGGGCTCAACGCCAGCCGCGCCACCGACAACGCGATGATCACCGCGCTCGAGCCCTTGATCACTCTCGTGATGGCGCGCCTCTTCCTCCGTGAAAAACTTCCTGCGGGCCTTGCTTTGGGGTTCTGCTTTGCGTTGACGGGGTTTGCGCTCCTATCGGGGGTGAATCCCTTCGATGCTGCTGGATCGATTGGAGAGAGTGCTCATATCATCGGAAATCTGCTCATTCTCGCCTCGCTGATCGGGGAGGGAGGGTATTCAATCTTTGGGCGTAAACTGATGGTTCGTCACCCGGCCAACGAGATTTTCGGATCCGCGGTCGGGATCGGCGTCATTGCGTTGACTTTAGTGGTTCTGGTCGCTCAAGGTTCGGGGAGTATCGGCCAATTGATCCGCCCTGAGTCCTGGTCGGCGGAGGCTTTGCTAGCGCTAATCTGGATCGGCCCTGTCGGCACAGCTTTCACCTACCTTTTTTGGATGATCGCGCTCAGGACCCTATCCGTGGGGAGCCTGGCTTTGACCTTGTTCATTCAACCTTTGGCCGGCGCGGCATTCGGTTCATTGTTTTTCGGAGAGTATTTGACCAGATTACAATGGTTCGGAGGGGCTCTGATCCTTGGCTCGGTTCTGAGTCAGGTCTGGGGGCAGCGAAATCGTAGCTAACATGGCTTAGATCTTGAAAATCCTCTTGCTGTTCAGAAATCCGCCTTTCTATACTTGACCCTGTGGAGGGGAAATGGACGTCTCCGATCGGGTTGATTCTAATGGTCCTGAGCTGATTCAGACTTTAGTCACACTGACTGCTGGGCAGGAGCTTCCGGAACAGTGGGTGCGTGGCGAGCTCGACAAGATGATTGAGAATGCCGGGCATTCCGACGACACGCTGACACTTGAGCAGCTGCGTCACGCTGTCATTGCCTACCTGCAGATGCTGGAAGAAGAGGAGGCGCGTTTCCACGAAAATTCGGAACACGCAGCCTGTGCCTCTTCCCATGAAGGAGCCGGGATGCCGGGCCTCGCATTAACTTGCAGCGAGTGACTGTCCGAAGTTTCTTTCCTTGTCTCAGCTCCTCGCTAAGGCTGACGGCTCTGCATTGACTCGAGCGGCTCAGTCGTTGTGCATGAGCGTCGAGCGCCAAGAAATTTGCGCTTGGGCTGCTTTCTTCGCTTTTTTTCATGCAAAATGCAAAAAAATGCCTTGGCCCAGAGCAACATTATTCCGAGATATGTATACTGGCAATAGACGACACAGTCTGACTCTCAAGGAGAATCCATGCTGATCAAAACTTCCAATTCCCCTCATATCCCCGCGGACCTGATCCGGCCCGAAGTTGTGGGATTCACCCCGTCTGCGTTTAACCCGACGGCTTATATTCCTAATCCAATCGTGATCGAGCAGACTGCACGCGGCGAGCGCCAGTACGATATTTATTCCCGCCTGCTTCTCGACCGTATTATTTTCCTCGGCACCGAAGTGAATGACACTGTCGCGAACCTTTTGGTGGCTCAGATGTTCTTCCTGGAGTCGTCCGATCCGGACAAGGACATTCACCTTTATATCAATTCGCCCGGCGGGTCCGTTTACTCCGGCTTGGCAATCTATGATGTGATGCAGTTCGTTAAGAGCGATGTGTGCACCTATTGCTTGGGTATGGCAGCTAGTATGGGAGCGCTACTATTGACAGCGGGGGCAAAAGGCAAGCGTTTTAGTCTGCCGCACAGTCGGATTATGATCCACCAGCCGTTGGGCGGTGCAAAGGGTCAGGCATCGGATATCGAAATCCAGGCCCGCGAAATTCTTTACCTGAAAGATCGTCTGAACTGGATTCTTTCCCACCACTCTGGAAAGGATGTCGAATCAGTCAAGAAAGATACGGATCGCGATAACTACCTGTCCGCCAAAGAGGCCGTGGAATACGGTCTTATTGACAAGGTGGTTGAAAAGCGCGGTACAGTCTAATCGAGAGAATTGAGGGACCGTAAAAAATGACTATGGATAGAAAATACGGCGACGGTTTCGGAAATCTGTGCTGCTCCTTTTGTGGAAAGAACCAGCGTGAGGTCAAGAAGCTCATTGCCGGTCCCACCGTTTACATCTGCGATGAGTGTATCGAGCTATGTAACGACATCATCGCGGAAGAGGGCCAAAAGGAATCCCCGGCTCGATCCACCCAGGCGATCCCAAAGCCTTCGGAGATCAAGTCGACCCTCGATCAGTACGTAATCGGCCAGGACCGCGCCAAGCGGGTGCTCTCTGTCGCGGTGTACAACCATTACAAGCGTATCCAGCATCAAGGTGAGAAGAAGGCCGGGGCTAAGGAGAAGGAAGGCCACATCGAGCTACAGAAGAGCAACATCATGCTCATCGGCCCGACAGGTTCCGGCAAGACGCTACTCGCGCAGACACTTGCCAAACTGCTCAATGTCCCGTTCGCGATGGCTGATGCCACGACGCTCACAGAAGCCGGTTACGTCGGCGAAGACGTCGAGAACATCATTCTGAACCTCCTGCAGAACTGCGATAACAACGTCGAGCGAGCTCAAAAAGGCATCGTTTACATCGACGAAGTCGACAAGATCTCTCGCAAGAGCGAGAATCCGTCGATCACCCGCGATGTTAGCGGCGAAGGCGTGCAGCAGGCGCTGCTCAAGATCGTAGAAGGCACGATCGCCAACGTCCCGCCCAAGGGGGGCCGCAAGCACCCGCAGCAGGAGTTCGTTCAGGTCGATACCTCGAACATACTTTTCATCTGCGGTGGAGCCTTCGTGGGGCTCGACAAGATCATCTCGATGCGCAAGGGCAAGCGGAGCCTCGGACTGCAGGCCAATATCACTTCCAAGCAGGACGAAAATTTCTCGACCCTGCTCGCTCAAGTGGAGCCCGAGGACCTCATCAAGTTCGGCCTCATCCCGGAATTCATCGGCCGTCTGCCGGTGATCGCGACCCTCGAGGAGCTGGACGAGAAGGCCCTGATCGACATCCTCACCAAGCCCCGCAACGCTCTCACTAAGCAGTACTCCAAGCTGTTCGAGTACGACGACGTCCAGCTCGAATTCGAGCCGGATGCCTTGGAAGCGATCGCGAAAGAAGCCATCAAGCGCAATACGGGCGCCCGTGGCCTTCGCGCCATCCTCGAGCAGGCGATGCTGGAGGTGATGTACGAGTTGCCGACAAAATCCGGCATTAAGAAGTGCATCATTACCAAGAACGTCATCGGCAAGGGTGAGCGTCCGGTGCTCGTCGTCGCCGACGGTACCGAAGCTCCTAAGCCGAGCTCTTCCTCTGAGAAGGCCGAAATCGCCTGACGCAAAGCGATTAACAGCCTGCAAAGTTGATCCTCCGGACGGCCGACGGTTCAAATCGTCGGCCGTTCCACTTTCCGCTCGCCATTTCGTCGTTATCTCCGACGTGCTGATGCCCGGCATGGCGTAACCCATGCTTGCCCGAAAGGTGAGTCCAGTCATCGATACACTCATTAGACGCATCGAGTAAATCGCTGTTCCCACAGGCAAAAATTCACCCGGCAAATTGCCCCGGTTTGCACTCTCCTGAGGGGTATGCTGTAGTTAGAAGAAGGAGGCCTGAGGGAGAGATCCTTCAGGACATCACGGATGAGCAATCACAAGGAAAAAGACAAGAAGACGGCCAAAGTTCGCGTCCCACTGCTGCCGCTTCGGGATGTCATTATTTTCCCGCATATGGTCGTGCCGCTTTTTGTCGGCCGCGAAAAATCCATCAACGCGCTTGAAGAATGTGTCGCCAAGAAGCTTGATCTCTTTCTGGTTGCTCAAAAGCAGGCGACAACCGTCAATCCGGGCGAGAATGATATTTTCGAAGTCGGCACCCTGGGCACCATTCTGCAGATTCTCCGGCTGCCCGACAACACCGTCAAGGTGCTCATCGAAGGCAAGCGTCGCGCCCGCATCACGGGATATCACGAGACTGACCGCATGCTCGAGGCGGAAGTCGAGGAGATGGCGGACCAGACCGAAATGAGCCTCGAACTCGAGGCACTCGTCCGCTCGCTCAAGGCGACCTTCGAGAACTACGTCAAGCTCAACAAGCGGATTCCGCCGGAAATGCTCATGAGCGTGAACGCGATCGAGGATCCGTCGCGCCTCGCCGACCTCATCGTGGCTCACCTCAATCTCAAACTCGACGAAAAGCAGGAGATCCTTGAGATCCAAGACGCGGCCAAGCGTCTGGAAAAGCTGTTGCAGCTCATGCAGGGCGAGATCGAAATACTCCAAGTCGAACGTCGCATTCGCTCGCGCGTGAAGAAGCAGATGGAGCGCTCGCAGAAGGAGTATTATCTCAACGAGCAGATGCAGGCGATCCAGAAGGAGCTCGGAGAGAAGGACGAGTTCAAAGCCGAGCTTCAGGCGATCGAAAAGCAGATCCGCAGCAAGAACATGAGCAAGGAAGCCAAAGAAAAGGCCACCCGCGAGCTCAAAAAGCTGAAGATGATGTCGCCGATGTCCGCCGAGGCTACAGTCGTCCGCAACTACATCGACTGGCTGACCTGCCTGCCCTGGAACGAGTACACCGAGGACCGCAACGACATCAAACTCGCTCACGAAGTTCTCGAAGAGGATCATTACGGCCTCGAGGAAGTCAAAGAGCGCATTCTCGAGTACCTGGCTGTCCGGCAGTTGACCACGAATTCCAAAGGCCAGATTCTCTGTTTCGCCGGACCGCCCGGCGTCGGCAAGACCTCGCTCGCTCGCTCGATCGCGAAGTCGCTGAACAAGAAATTCGTGCGGTGCTCGCTCGGCGGGGTGCGCGATGAGGCCGAAATTCGTGGCCACCGTCGCACCTATGTCGGCGCGCTCCCGGGCAAGATCATTCAATCGCTCAAGAAAGCCGGCTCAGCCAACCCGGTCTTCCTGCTCGATGAAGTGGACAAGATGAGCATGGACTTCCGCGGCGACCCGTCTTCAGCACTGCTCGAAGTCCTGGATCCCGAGCAGAATTCCACTTTCGGCGACCATTACCTCGAAGTTGATTATGACCTCTCCAAGGTGACATTCGTCCTGACCGCCAACTCGCTCCATTCGATCCCGAAACCCCTTCTGGACCGCATGGAAGTGATCACCATCAGTGGTTATACCGAGGTGGAGAAGTACAACATCATCCGCCGTTACTTGATCTCCAAGCAGATGGAGGCTCATGGTCTGAAAGAAGGCGAATTTGAGATGACCGACGGCGCAGTCTACTCGCTGATCCGCCACTATACGCGTGAGGCCGGGGTTCGTAATCTCGAACGCACGGTCGCCACGGTTTGCCGTAAGGCCGCCAAGCGGATCGTCGAGATGAAGGTCGTGTCCACGGAAGTCGAAGCAGAAGCCGTCAAGACCGGCAAGAAGCCAAAGGCTTCGGCCGATAAACCGATCGCTATCAGAGTCGATGAGGCGGATCTCGAGGAGATGCTCGGGCCTCCGAAGTACACGGTCAGCAAGGCCGAAGAATCGAGCGAGATCGGTCTTTGCAACGGCCTGGCCTACACTGAAGCCGGGGGCGATATGCTGCAGATCGAAGTGACCGTCGTCCCAGGCAAGGGTAACGTCAAGGTCACCGGCAAACTCGGTGACGTGATGCAGGAGTCGGCGGCAACGGCTATGACTTACGTCCGTTCTCGCGCCCATCTCCTCAACTTGGACAAGGAGTTCTACGCCAACGTAGATATCCACCTCCATGTTCCGGAAGGGGCTGTCCCAAAGGATGGTCCGTCGGCCGGCATCACGATGGCTACTGCCATAACCAGCGCGTTGACCAAGATCCCGGTTAAGCGCGAGGTCGCGATGACGGGTGAGATCACCCTTCGCGGTCGGGTGCTTCCGATCGGCGGCCTCAAGGAGAAGCTCCTGGCTGCTCGCATCGGCAATATCAAGACGGTCCTAATTCCCAAAGGCAACGTACCGGACATGAAGAAGATTCCCAAGGAGATCACCGCGGGGATGAACATCATTCCGGTCGAGCATGCCGATCAAGTCCTGCGTGTGGCTCTCGAACTCGACAAGCCCGAAGAGTTCCTCATGCGCAAGGGCATTGGCGAGATGCCGATTCCGGCCTTGATCGCGGGCGAAAAAGTCCGCGAAGAAGGCCGCAAAGGAGCCGTTAAACACTAGTCAGAGTGTTCGGTAACTTGCTGATCTACGTAGCGTCATAAGTTGAAGCCCCGGCTGCTCTTCACAGGGTGGCCGGGGTTTAGTTTTCCATCTGTTGAGGACATAGAGATGTGGCAAGCGCTTTGGTTACTCATGATGGGTTTGGCCGGTCAGGTCGCTCGGGCGGACTATTCGGACTTTAACAGCCTATGTCAGGCGGCCAATCGGACTCCGGAAGGAACGCAAACCTGCGAAAGGCTTCACCGCCTTTTCTTTTCTGAAGGCGACGTGAAGGAGTTCGCTCCCTTTTCGCCCGCTCAAGTCGGTGCGCCTGTGCTTTCGGTGGATTCAAAGGTCA
>CAYXVB010000027.1:0-18135 GCA_964467785.1 uncultured Bacteriovoracaceae bacterium | reverse complement strand
ATGTTTCTCGTCATCAATGATCCGAACTACATGGCCGGGATGGGCTACTGCTATTTCGTATTTCGGAAGTGGATTTCTCCAGGAAAGATGTCGCCGGATCGCTTCGGGGCAACGGTCACCGGTTTTTCCATTTTGAACGAGAAACTCAGTCCCTATCAGAAGTGGATTGAGACCAGCCCCGAAGGTAAGTCTTGCAAAGCGAAGGTTAAATCAGAGTCCGGAGTGGTCGCCGCCAACTTGGAAGTCTCCATACGAGGCCATTCGGCAATTATCGTCCTCAATCCTTACGCATTCGTTCAAGACAAAAGCATGACCTATGCGCAGATCCTCAAGGAAATGGTCTTGACGACGAATCATGAGCGAATACACGCCTATCAAGTCCTCTGTCCGGAATTTGAGAAAAAGGCGGCTGAGGCTTGGAGCGCGCTTTCAGCCAAGAAACAGGCAGAATTTCGAAGCGCACATGAAGGATACGACTGGGACGATGCTAAGGTCGCATCCCGCGAGTTTTTTGCGTTTGAATTCGAGCGAACGCCCGAAAAAATTGCCCCGCTTGTGTCGGCAAAATGTCGAATTGGTGATCGCTAGTCGCCCTTTGTCTGTCGACTTTTCCACGCAATGTGCGACTCGGACTAAGCATGAGGAGAAGCTTGGTTAACTTGCTTCACTACCTTTTTGGTACGAAGCCATTCAAGTCGCCGGCTTGAAGCGGCTTTTCTGGCTCATTACCGCATTTGATGGGTAGGGGTTTTACCTAGTGTGTTGGATGACGCTAAAGTGACTCGAAGGTTAAGTGTGCTCGCTGTCTATTTTGAAAGTTATCCACACCTATCGTACGAAACCCCTTGACCGCTTCTATAGACTCGATTATTTCTGGCAGCCTTCATAAAGTAGTGTTTTTAATCGTGGAAAGGCGGTTAAAGGTGCGCTTTGGAAGAGTTGCGTGAGACCTGTGCGAGTGCTACGTGCAGGAGCGGCGATAAAAAGTCGTTTGATTCCAAGGTATTGATGAAAGGAAACAGGAGTTTCATGCCCACGATTAATCAGCTGATTCGCAAGGGCCGCACTAACAAGAGCTGGAAGACCAAGTCTCCCGCCCTTCAGAGCTGCCCTCAGCGCCGCGGCGTTTGCACCCGCGTTTACACGACGACCCCGAAGAAGCCGAATTCGGCTCTCCGCAAAGTCTGCCGTGTCCGTCTCACCAATGGCTACGAAGTGACTTCGTACATCCCTGGCATTGGCCACAACCTGCAGGAGCACTCGATTGTGCTCATTCGCGGTGGTCGTGTGAAGGATCTTCCGGGCGTTCGTTACCACACCGTCCGTGGCACCCTGGACACTCAGGGCGTCGCCAACCGCAAGCAGTCTCGCTCTAAGTACGGCGCGAAGAAGACTTCCGGTCAGGCTGCTGCGGCCAAGTAACCCATCATCAAGCGAATTATAAGGAATTGACACATGGGTCGTAAAAAATTTGTTCGTAAACGTGAAATCCTTCCTGATCCGAAGTTCAACGATGTGGTGGTCGCCAAGTTCATCAATTCGTTGATGAGCCAAGGCAAGCGCTCCACCGCCGAAGCGATCTTCTATCGCTGCGTCGACAATATTCAGGAGCGTACTGGTGACGATGGCCTCAAGCTTTTCAAGAAGGCCATGGAAAACGTCAAGCCGCTCCTCGAAGTGAAGTCCCGTCGCGTCGGTGGCGCTACTTATCAGGTTCCGGTTGAGGTTAAGCCCGCTCGCCGCCAGTCTCTGGCGTCCCGTTGGTTGATCGAAGCCGCCCGCGGTCGTCCCGAGCATTCGATGGCCGAGCGTCTTGCCGCTGAAGCGATCGAAGCTTCCAATGGTCGTGGTGGCGCGATGAAGAAGCGTGAAGACGTCCATAAGATGGCCGAAGCCAACAAGGCTTTCGCGCATTATCGCTGGTAATCTTCGCGTTTCGCGCGACTTGACTGCGAAAGATATGAAAGGCCGGCACCTCTATTGGGGTGCCGGCCTTCGTCTTTTTGGGCCTTAGTTTTTACTGCTGATCCTTGAATTTCTGCTATGAGTACCGCTTATGGTCGAGAAAACCTTCACTGTTGACCCTTCGCTTCTGAGAATCCGCAATATCGGAATCATGGCCCATATTGACGCGGGCAAGACTACGACGACCGAGCGCATATTATACTACACTGGTAAGACTCATAAGCTCGGCGAGGTTCATGAAGGCACGACGGTCATGGATTGGATGCCGCAAGAGCAGGAGCGGGGTATTACAATTACCTCCGCTGCGACCACGTGCTTATGGCTGGGGCATCGGATCAATATTATCGATACTCCCGGACATGTCGATTTCACTATCGAAGTCGAGCGCTCGCTTCGAGTGTTGGACGGTGCAGTAGGGGTTTTTTGTGCCGTAGGTGGCGTTGAGCCGCAATCCGAAACGGTGTGGCGCCAGGCCAACAAGTATCATGTCCCACGCATCGCGTTCGTTAATAAGATGGACCGGGTTGGCGCGGACTTCTTCGCGGTGCTAGATCAGATTCGGGAGCGTCTCGGAGCCAACCCTGTCGCTGTGCAAATTCCTTGGGGTGCGGAAGATGCGTTTCAAGGTGTCATCGACCTCTTCGAAATGAAGGCATTACATTGGAATGCGGGCAACGGTGAGAATTTCGAGAAAGTCGACATTCCTTCCGAGCTTGCTGAGCAGGCCGCGGAGTATCGCGAAATGCTCGTTGAGGCCGCCGCCGACTGCGATGAAAAGCTCATGGAAAAGTATCTCGGTGGGGAGGAGATCTCTCCCGGTGAGCTCCGAGACGCTGTCCGTAAGGGATGTATCTCCTTTCGAATCGTACCTGTGATGTGCGGAGCCAGCTTTAAAAACAAAGGTGTGCAACCGCTGTTAGATGCGGTCGTTAACTTCCTTCCTTCTCCGATTGATATCCGCCCTGTCGAAGGCAAGGATCCGCGCGATATAGGTGGCGAGGAAAAGGTAGAAATTCGCCATGCTAGTCCTGACGAGCCTTTTTCGGCGCTCGCCTTCAAGATCATGCACGAATCTTTTGGCACTCTCACTTATTTCCGGGTCTATTCGGGCCGCCTTGAAGCTGGGCAAATGGTCATGAATCCAGGCAAGGGCAAGCGCGAGCGTGTTGGGCGAATTTTGCTGATGCACGCCAATAAGCGGGAAGAAGTGAGCGCAGTCAAAGCAGGCGACATCGCAGCGGCTGTGGGGCTGCGGTTTACCACTACCGGTGATACGCTTTGCACTGAAGGCAAGCCAATTCTCCTGGAAAAGATGGAGTTTCCAGAGCCAGTTATCTCGATCGCCATTGAGCCCAAGACTAAGGCAGATCAGGAAAAGCTCTCCCAGGCGCTCCAAAATTTAGCCATGGAAGATCCTTCGTTCCGCATTAGTACCAATGACGAAACAGGGCAGACTCTGATTAGCGGAATGGGAGAGCTCCACCTAGAGATCATCGTGGATCGTATGAAGCGCGAGTATAAGGTCGACGCTAATGTGGGACAGCCTCAGGTGGCTTACCGCGAGACAATTATGCAGCCTTCGACCGCAGAGGGAAAATTCATTCGGCAAAGCGGCGGCAAAGGGCAATACGGCCATGTCGTTGTTAGGCTGGAGCCTATTCCTCGCGGCACGGGATTTCAGTTTGTTAACGAAATTCAGGGCGGCGTCATTCCTAAAGAGTATATTCCGGCAATCGAAAAGGGACTTTCCGAAGCGATGCTTGGTGGAATTACCGTCGGTTACCCGGCGGTTGATATACGGGCGATTCTACTAAATGGTTCGTTTCACGACGTCGACTCAAGCGAAATTGCTTACAAGATTGCGGCGTCTATGGCCTTCCGTGAAGCGACCCAGCAGGGCAAGCCCACGATTCTTGAGCCAATCATGGCATGTGAAATTCTGTGCCCTGAAGAGTACATGGGCGGAGTTATTGGGGATCTTAATAGTCGCCGTGGCAAGATCCTGAATATGTCAATGAGGCAGAACCTTCAGGTCATCAAAGCGGAAGCGCCTCTTGCTACGATGTTTGGTTACTCTACGGCGCTACGTTCTTCCTCTCAGGGGCGCGCGACGTTCAGTATGGAATTCCATCACTACGAACCGGTCCCGGCGAATATTGAAGAAGAGATAAAAATTCGCGCTGGCGTTATTATTCGTTGATTTTAAAGAATTGCAGAAGATTGCCGTTGTCTTCTGCGTCAATAGTCGATATAGACAGCGGCCTGTTGTTAAAAGACGAACTGGGAGAGATTGCTTGCCTAATCACATCTTAGGCGAGGTAACTCCCCGGAATTTTCAAGGAGATGTGTAATGGCAATGGAACACAAGATTCGCATTAAACTTAAAGCCTTCGATCATCGCGTTCTCGATCAATCCGTATGGGAAATTGTGAACACCGCGAAGCGGACTGGCGCCACGGTTCGTGGTCCGATTCCTCTTCCGACTGTGATCAATAAGTATTGCGTTCTGCGTTCGCCTCATGTAGACAAAAAATCCCGCGAGCAGTTCGAAGTTCGGACGCACAAGCGGCTCTTGGATATTCTTGAGCCGACGCAGCAGACGGTGGATTCGCTAATGAAGCTGGATCTGTCGGCTGGCGTGGATGTCGAAATTAAGTCTTAACGAAGGCCTATCTGATTAGGCGTTCGATCCGATTCTGTGTAATGGAATCGGCTAGCTCCCCGAGAGCTGGAATTGGAGGGAGTTGAAACTCCTTGGTGCATCAGCGGTAGCGCTGTTCCCACCGAGAAAGTCAACGAACTCAACGGTTGTCCTCATGAAAGCATCCGGCGGCCTAATTAGGCGGCTTCCCGGTGATGCTGTGCGGATAGATTCGTAGCAAAAAAATGGCCTGCGCGGTTTAGCAAAATTTCCGCGCTTGGAGATTGTGATTATGGAAAAGTCCGCTCAACGCGAGCATGTGGCTTTGAACGAGGGCCTTGGTGGTATCCTCGGTATCAAGGCTGGCATGACGCAGGTTTATAACGATAACGGTGATGCTGTTGCTGTGACCGTTATTGATCTCAAGCCTGCGGTGATCACTCAGGTGAAGACTCAGGAGAAGAATGGCTACAAGGCTGTTCAGATTGGTCTTCTTGAGAAAAAAGCTAAGGCAGCTACCAAGGCAGAGCAAGGTCATGCCAAGGCTGTTAATTCTTCTGGCTTCTATCATTACCAGGAGATTCGTCTTCCTGCTGACGCTAAGATGGACGGTCTCGTTGCTGGCAAAGTGCTGAGCGCGGACTTCGTCAAGGCCGGCGACCTGGTTGATCTTACTGCGATTAGCAAAGGTAAGGGCTTTCAGGGTGTCATGAAGCGTTACCATTATTCTGGTAACTACAAATCGCATGGGGCCTCGCTCTCTCACCGTCAGATCGGTTCCATTGGTAACCGTGCTGATCCTGGTAAGGTGTTCAAGAATAAGAAGATGAACGGCCATATGGGGCATGTGCGCACTGTGGTTCAAAACGTGCGCGTTGTCCGCGTCGACCTGGAGAATCAGCTTCTCCTGGTTCACGGTAGTGTCCCGGGCCCGAAGAGCGGCATCGTCACGATTCGTCGCGCTGTGAAGAGCATTGGGTGATCTATGCCTATTTTGGATGTAATTGATCTGTCGAAGAAGAAAGTTGGAACGATCGAGCTCAGCGATGCAGTATTTGCCGCTGACGTGAATGTTCCCCTTGTTCACCAGGTGATCAAAGCGCAACTCGCTGGTCGCCGTCAGGGCACTGCCAAGACTAAGGTTAAGTCCGAAGTCCGCGGTGGTGGCCGGAAGCCGTTCAAGCAGAAGGGTACCGGCAATGCCCGACAGGGTTCTAGCCGTTCGCCGCTTCAGCCGGGTGGTGGTCAGAATTTCGGTCCGCAACCTCGCTCTTATGAACAGGCCACGCCTAAGCAGATGATGCGTGGTGCGCTCTGTTCCGCCTTGTCGGATCGCGTAAAAGCTCAACGAGTGCTGATCGTCGATAATCTTGATCTCGCTCAGGCTAAGACTGCTGCGTTTGACGAAATTCTTAAAAAGAAATTCGACCTTGATCAGGTCCTGATTGTTGATGACGCAAATAAGAACCTCGAGCTTTCGGGTCGTAACATTCCGAAGGTCAAGGTGCTCCGCACCGAAGGCCTCAATGTTTACGATATTGTCCGTTACGACTGGCTCGTGATGACCAAGCGCGCGGCGCAGGCGGTGAATACCCGTCTGGCTGCGGGCAAGTGAGGTAACCAATGCGCAGCGTATATGATGTAATCCGCAGACCCATTATTAGCGAAAAGAGTACTGCTCTCGCTGAAGTGGCAAATCGCTATGCTTTTGAAGTTGCCACCCAAGCGAACAAACAGGAAATTCGTGATGCCGTTCAGCGCCTTTTCAATGTGAAGGTGCTGGCAGTGCGCACTCTGACGGTTCATGGCAAGGTTAAGCGGGTCGGTCGTTTCGAGACCAAGCGCTCCAACTGGAAAAAGGCGATTGTCACCCTCGGCGAGGGACAGAAGATCGACTTCTTCCAAACGAAGTGAGAGATGAACTATGGCTACAAAGTCGTTTAAGCCCATTACTCCATCGCTGCGGTTCAAGACCGTGGCGGATTTCTCGGTATTGACGCCCAAGAAGGCTCAGCCGAGCAAGCCGCGCAAATTGACTGTGGCGCTCACCAAGTCTGGTGGACGCAATGCGTTCGGCAAGATGACCGTTCGCCATATTGGCGGTGGTCACAAGCGCAAGTACCGGATGATTGACTTCCGTCGGGACAAGCGCGAAATTCCCGCCAAGGTCTCCTCGGTCGAATATGATCCCAATCGTTCGGCATACATTGCTCTTTTGACCTACGCCGATGGTGAGAAGCGCTATATTCTGGCTCCGCTTAATTTAAATGTTGGCGACGCTGTTTTGGCCAGCGATAAGGCGGATATTAAGCCGGGTAACAACCTCTCGCTCTCTGCGATCCCGGTTGGCACTTTGGTTCATAATATTGAAGTAGTTCCAGGCCAGGGTGGGAAGATGGCCCGTTCTGCAGGCAACTATGCTCAGTTGATGGCTAAGGAAACTGACTATTGTCAGGTTAAGATGCCCAGTGGTGAAATTCGGTTGGTGCATGCGAATTGTCGCGCCTCTATTGGTCAGCTGGCTAACATCGAGCACGAAAATATCAAGATTGGTAAGGCTGGTCGGGCCCGCTGGCTCGGCATTCGGCCCACAAATCGCGGTGTTTCGATGAACCCGATCGACCATCCGCATGGTGGTGGTGAAGGCAAGTCCTCTGGTGGCGGTCATCCCCGTACGCCGTGGGGCGTGCCGACCAAGGGTTACAAGACACGGAATAACAAGCGTACTGACGCGTTCATCGTCAAGCGCCGCAAGTAATTGATAGGAGATTGAATCGTGGCCCGTTCAATTAAAAAAGGCCCTTTCTGTGACGATCACCTCGAGAAGAAGGTCTCAGCCTCTCGTCAGGCAAATGACCGTAAGGTGATTAAGACGTGGTCCCGTCGTTCGACGATCCTTCCTGATTTTGTGGGATTGACTTTCGCGGTGCACAACGGCAAGAAGTTCATCCCGGTGTACGTGACTGAAAATATGGTTGGACATAAGCTCGGCGAATTTGCCCTGACTCGTACCTTCCATGGTCATACGCCTGCTGACAAGAAGGCTGCTGCTGAGGGCGCTAAGCCTGCTGCAGCTCCGGCTGCGGCCCCGAAGCCGGCTGCGAAGTAAGGAGTGATACATGGAAGCCACCGCGAAAGTGAGTTTTGTAAGGATTACCCCGCGGAAGATGGGTCTTCTCGCTGATGAGATCCGTGGCAAAGGGATTAATGAGGCTCTGACGATTCTCTCATTCTCCCCGCGCAAGCGCACCGCCCAGGTTCTTTTTAAGCTCCTGAGAAGTGCGGCCGCCAACGCAGATCAGAAGGGAATGGTCGACGTCGACAAGCTGAAAGTCTCGCAGATTCTGGTGGGCAAAGGCGTGACGATGAAGCGGTTCCGCCCCCGTGCGAAGGGGTCGGCGTTCCCGATCAACAAGAAGACGAGTCACGTTAGTGTGACGCTCTCGGAACGGTAAGAGGACACTATGGGTCAGAAAGTTAATCCGATTGGATTCCGTCTCGGCATTACCCGCACTTGGGATAGCCGTTGGTTCGCCAAACGCGAATACGGAAAGCTTATTCACGAGGACATTAAACTTCGTCGTTTTTTGAAAGAGAAGCTTTTCGGCGCAAATATCGCGAAGATTGAGATCGAACGCGCCGCTAACAAGGTGAAGATCAATGTTCACACGGCTCGCCCCGGCATCGTGATCGGCAAGAAGGGCGCCGGCGTTGAGCAGTTGAAGGCTGAGGTACAGAAGCTTTCGAAGAACGAAGTGTCCCTCAATATCATTGAGGTAAAGAAGCCCGAAGCTAATGCAACTCTACTTGCTGAGAGTGTTGCTTCTCAGCTTGAAAAGCGCGTGGCCTTCCGCCGTGCCATGAAGAAATGCATGACTTCGGCTTTCAAGCAGGGCATTAAGGGTATCAAAATCCGCGTCTCCGGGCGTCTTGGTGGCGCTGAAATCGCTCGTACCGAATGGTATAGCGAGGACAGCGTGCCGCTGCACACTTTGCGCGCGAATATTGATTACGGCACGGCCGAGGCTCGTACGACCTACGGCGTGATCGGTGTCAAGGCGTGGGTGTACCACGGTGAGACCCAGACCCTGAAGAAACAGGCCGCCGCTGAGGCGAAGGCCGCTCAGGGAGCGTAAGGAGTAGCAGACCATGTTGGCACCCAAGCGAGTTAAATGGCGTAAACATCAGAAGGGCAAGATGCGCGGCAAAGCTGACCGTGGCGGTACCTTGTTCTTCGGTGAATTCGGTCTCCAGGCTACTGAATGTGGCAAAATCACGTCGAGGCAGCTCGAGGCTGCTCGTGTCGCGATGACCCGCGCAGTCAAGCGTGGCGGTAACATCTGGATCCGAGTGTTTCCTGATAAGGCGCTTACCAAGAAGCCGGCTGAAACTCGAATGGGTTCCGGTAAGGGTAACGTCGAAGAATGGTGCGTTGTAATCAAGCCTGGTCGGGTCATCTTCGAAATGGATGGTATTCCGCAGGCTGAGGCTTTCGCGGCGCTGAAGTTGGCTAATGCTAAGCTCCCGCTTCATGCGAAGCCGATATCGCGCAAGACTGAAGCGCTTGCTGTTCAAGCCAAGGCTGTCGCGAAGGCCGCGAAGGCTGCAGCTAAGGCTGCTAAGACGGCGTGAATTTGAGGTATTGAGATGTCGACCAAGCGTTTTAAAGAACTCAAGGGTTTGTCGAACGATGAACTGGCTACCCGCCTCCGTGAGGCTGAAGCCAGTTTGTTCCAGACGAAGATGAAGCAGGTGACCGGCCAGCTCGCGGATACCGCGAGTCTGTGGCGCCTTCGTAAGGAGATTGCTCGGATCAAGACGTTGCAAGCGGTCCCGAGTGCCTCCCAAGGGAGTAAGTAAGTATGACCGAGAAAAATAGAACGGAAGCGAAGGCTCCGAAAGCAGCTAAAGCGGCTAAGGCAGCGAAGCCATCGGCCCCCTCGAAGGTGTCGAAAGAGGCTACTGCCGACACCCGCAATGCCCTTCAGGCACGCAAGGTGATGGTCGGGACGGTCGTTAGCGATAAAATGCAAAAGACGATCGTGGTGAAGATCGACCGTCAGGTCCGTCATGGTCTTTATAAGAAGTATGTTCTGAAGTCTCGCCGTTTCAAGGCGCATGACGAGAAGAACGAAGCCAAAGTTGGTGATCGGGTCGAGCTCGTTGAAACTCGTCCGCTTAGCCGGGACAAGCGTTGGGTCCTGCGGAAGATCATCCGCAAAGCCAGCCAGGTCCTGGATGTGACCGTCTAACCCGCGTAGAAGAGACGAAGAAAGGTTATATCTTATGATTCAGATGCGTACTCGTCTTGACGTCGCGGACAATTCCGGCGCCAAGTCTGTCATGTGCATCAAGGTTCTCGGTGGCTCACGTCGCAAGTATGCCTCGGTTGGCGACGTTATTGTCGTCACCGTGAAGGATGCTGTTCCGAACGCCAAAGTGAAAAAGGGCGAAATTCTTAAAGCCGTGATCGTTCGTACGAAGAAGGAAGTTAACCGCCACGACGGTACTTACATCCGCTTCGACACGAACTCCGCGGTTCTTATCAACGCGCAGAATGAACCGATTGGTACCCGTATCTTTGGTCCAGTCGCTCGCGAACTCCGCGCTCGGGCGTTCACGAAGATCATCTCTCTGGCCCCGGAAGTTCTCTGAGGTAGATATTTATGGAAACTGTGAAACTGTCGATTCGCAAGAACGATCAAGTCCAGATCATCGCCGGTCGGGAAAAGGGTAAGGTCGGTAAGGTTCTCAGCGTTAGCACCAAGACTGGCCGTGTAACGGTTGAGAAGGTCAACATGGTAAAGCGCCATGTTCGCCCCTCGCAGCAGAACCCCCAGGGCGGCATCATCGAGAAGGAGCTCCCGCTTCACTACTCGAACATCCAGCTTTTCTGTAGCAAGTGTAATCGCGGCGTCCGTCATGGCCACAAAATGATCGATGCTCCGGCCAAGGGCAAGAAGAAGGGCGCTACGGCGTCCGCTAAGAAGACCAAAGTAAGAGTCTGCAAGCGCTGCGACTCTGTCATTGACGCAGCGTGATTCGGACAGGAGGATTACCGTGGTAGCCGATAACGAAAATAAGAAGGCTGCGGGCGCTGAAAGCGACGCTGCTAAGTCGAAGGCTGAAGCCAAGAAAGCGGCTGCTGAAGCAGGTCGTGCCAAGGCTAAAAAGGCTAAGGAAGAGTCCGCTGCGGGCATTAAGATTGCCGCTCCGGGAGAAACGAAGACTTCTCCCAGTAAGACGCCGCGCCTGAAGAAGCACTATCATGATAAGGTCGTGCCCGCATTGATGAAGGAACATCAGTTCAAGAATCCAATGCAGGTGCCTCGCCTCACAAAGGTTGTTGTTAATTGTGCAGTCAAGGAAGCGGTTGCAAACCCGAAAGTTCTTGATAGCACCTTTGACGAGATCATGGCGATTACTGGTCAGAAGCCAGTTCTCACACGTGCTAAGAAGGCCATCGCTGCGTTTAAGGTCCGTAAGGGTAACACGGTCGGTGTTATGGTGACTTTGCGTCGCGCACGTATGTATGAGTTTTTGGATCGCCTGATGAACGTTGCACTTCCTCGTGTTCGCGACTTCAAAGGCGTAAACACAAAGTCGTTTGATGGTCGTGGCAACTATTCCTTCGGTATTCGTGAGCAGATCATCTTTCCCGAAATCAACTACGATAAAGTTGACAAGGTTCGTGGTATGACGATCACAATCGAAACGACCGCGACGAATAATGAGCAAGCCCGCTCGCTGCTGACGGAACTGGGCATGCCGTTCCGCAAGTAAAGGAGACGCAAAGTGGCGAAGAAGTGCAAACTCGAGAGAATCGGGAAGAAGCTGAAGTTCAAGACCCGCGTCCGCAATCGTTGTGGGCTATGCGGTCGTCCCCGCGCGTATATGCGCAAGTTTAATATGTGCCGTCTGTGCTTCCGTGGCTTGGCCCTTAAGGGTCAGCTTCCGGGTGTCACCAAGTCGAGCTGGTAAGACGGAAGAGGATATCGATTATGAGCATGACTGATCCTGTTGCCGATCTTTTGACCCGCATTCGTAACGCGGTGAAGGAGAAGCACGAAAAAGTTGAAATTCCGGCTTCTCGTCTGAAGGCCAACGTTGTTCGCGTTTTGAAGGAGGAAGGCTACATTAAGAACTTCCGCCTTATGCGCGAAGAGGGCCGTCCGATGATTAAGGTATATCTTAAGTATACTGAGGGCGGCGAAAGTGTTATCCGCGGTATTCGTCGCATTAGCCGTCCCGGTCTGCGTCGGTATGCTGGTTATGAACAGATGCCCCGCCCGTTGAGTGGAGCAGGTATTGCGATTGTCTCGACGTCCAAGGGACTTACGACCGGCCATAAGGCGCGGACGATGAAGGTTGGCGGCGAGATTCTGTGCGAGGTTTGGTAAGACTATGTCTCGTGTTGGCAAAGCCCCTGTAAAGATCCAGCAGGGCGTAAAAGTTGAAGTGAAAGATGGTCTCGTGAAGGTCGAAGGACCCAAGGGTAAGCTTTCTCATAAGCTCCCTCGCGGGGTCGCAGCGAAAGTTGACAATGGTTCAGTTGTTGTTACTCGTGACGAGAAGATTGCGGTGAACGCAGCGGCGCTCCATGGCCTAACTCGCACTCTCATTAACAACATGGTTCATGGTGTCCACACTGGTTTCACTAGGGAGTTGGACATTGTCGGCGTCGGCTATCGCGCTGCCGTGAAGGGCCAAGTGCTTTCCATGACTCTTGGTTACTCTCACCCGGTTGATTACACTCTCCCGGTTGGGATTTCTGCCAAAGTGGAAAATAACACCCGTGTCGTGGTGACCGGGGCGGACAAGGTGCTTGTTGGCATGGTGGCGGCTAAGATTCGCTCTTTCAAGGAGCCGGAGCCGTATCAGGGTAAGGGCATCAAGTACGTGGACGAACATATCATCCGCAAGCAGGGCAAGGCTGCGGGCGCGAAGTAAGGATTTATTATGGCTACTAAGATCCGTCGGACGACGAGTCCCAAGAAGGTCATTCGCTACAAGCGCAAGCGTCGCATTCGTGCCGGCCTCGAAGGCTCGGCTGAGCGCCCACGTTTGTCAGTGTTTCGTTCAAACGCTCATCTCTACGTTCAGATCGTTGACGATGCTAAGGGTCATACCTTAGTCGCGGCCTCGACGGTTGAAGAAGAGATGAAGGCCAAGGAGGTCGGTGGCAGCGTCGAGGGCGCCAAGTTGATTGGCGGGCTGGTTGCTAAGCGCGCTCTTGCGAAGAATATTTCGCAAGTCGTGTTCGACCGTAGTGGTTATTTGTATCACGGCCGCATTAAGGCTCTGGCTGACGCCGCTCGTGAGAGCGGTCTGAAGTTCTAAGGGAGATATACTCATGGCAACTGGACAGCATATGGGTCGGCAGCAGCAAGAGGAAAGTGAATTCGTCGATAAGGTGATTCACATCAACCGCTGCGCCAAGGTAGTGAAGGGCGGTCGTCGTTTCAGCTTTGCTGCAATCGTGGTCGTCGGTGACAAGAAAGGCCAAGTTGGTGTCGGTCTTGGCAAGGCAGGAGAAGTTCCGGAAGCGATCAAGAAGGCTGGAAAGCAAGCCAAGAAGAATCTCATGAAGATTCCGCTCGAGGGCAGCACCATTCCGCATGATATCATCGGGCATTTTGGTGCGAGTCAAGTTCTCTTGAAGCCCGCCCCCGAAGGCACTGGTATTATCGCTAGTTCCTCAGTTCGCGCGATTCTTGAGGTCGCAGGGGTGAAGAACATTCTCACAAAATCGATTCGTCGTGATAACCCCCACAATGTCGTTCGCGCGACGTTGGAGGGCCTGAAGGAACTTCGCAATATATCTGATATCGCTAAGGCTCGCGGCAAGACAGTTGCCGAGATTCTCTAAGAGCTAGGGCAGAGGTAAGTATGGCTGCTACGAAGAAGACAATTACAATTCGCCTCAAAAAGGGTCTTGTTGCCTGTAACCCGCTTCAGCGTGCTACGGTTTCGGGCCTTGGTCTTAAGCATCGCGAACAGGTTCGTACCCTTGAGAATACGCCCGCTGTTCGCGGGATGATCAAGAGGGTTCTCCACCTGGTAGAGGTTGTGGCGGAGGCTCGGTAAGGGGCGGTACGTCATTATTATCCGTCGAGATACCTATTGGCTGGGTTGAACGATAGTCCGCGTAGACGGACTCATGCCATGATGGCTGGTTGGATTGCTAAATAGAGGTAACTAATGCTTAAATTGAATACGATCAAGGCTCAGCCCGGTGCAACTCACAAGCGTAAACGTCTTGGGCGCGGTGCGGGTTCTGGTCACGGTCAGACTTCGGGTAAAGGTGATAAGGGGCAGCTTGCTCGTAGCGGCGGCAGCGTGCGTCCCGGATTTGAAGGCGGCCAAATGCCGCTTTATCGCCGGATTCCAAAGCGGGGCTTTACCAGCTTCTCGAAGCGTTCTATTGCTACCGTTAATGTAGCAGATTTGGCTCGCTTTGGTCTAAAGGAAGTCTCCCTTGAGACATTGGTTCAAGCGAATCTAATTAAGGGGCGTTTTGATCGCCTCACCGTTCTGGGGACTGGTGAGATTAAGACAGCAGTTTTTGTTAAGGCTCATAAGGTGAGTTCGTCCGCTCAGGAGAAAATCTCCAGCGCTGGTGGCAAATTTGAGCTGCTCCCAGTACCGGGACCACAGGTCCGAGTTAAGGAAAAGAAGGCCGCCAAGAAGTGATTTTCGCGGCTCGCCTCCCCCTTAAGTCACAACGCAGTACCGCATCCTTAGAGGATTGAACGGCTATGTCTGGCGCTGATGGGCTGGTTAAAATTCCAGAGCTAAGAAAGCGAATAGTTTTTACGCTGATTATGTTGGCTGTCTACCGAGTTGGGGTTCATATCCCAACTCCTGGAGTAGACGGTGCAGCTCTTCAGCAGGTTTTCGCTAACATGCAGGGGACTATCTTTGGATGGTTTAACCTATTCAGCGGTGGGGCGCTTGAGCGGTTTAGTGTCTTCGCTCTTGGAGTGATGCCTTACATTAGCAGCTCGATTATTTTTCAGCTACTGACAGTTGTCGTCCCTCATCTGCACGATCTCCAAAAGGAGGGCGAACAGGGGCGGAAGAAGATCACCCAGTACACGCGATATGGAACTGTGATTCTTTGCCTGGTGCAGGGTTACAGTATCGCGGCAGGTTTAGAGCACTACAATAATCCATCAGTTGTTCTGCATCCTGGCATGGGATTTAAGCTATTAACGACAGCTACATTGACTGCAGGCACGGTCTTTCTGATGTGGGTAGGCGAGCAGATGTCCGAGCGCGGAATCGGAAACGGGATCTCCCTTCTGATTTATGCCGGCATTGCCGCCCGTCTTCCTTCAGGAATTGGAAGTACACTTAGCTTGTACCGTTCGGGAGAGCTAAGTTTCTTCAAGATTTTGATGGTTCTTGCGGTAATCATTGGTACGTTTTTCGTGATTATCTTCGTGGAGCGCGGCTCACGGAGAATTCCTATTCAGTATGCGAAACGTATTGTTGGTCGTAAGGTGTATGGTGGTCAGAACACCAATCTTCCCCTCAAAGTGAATACCGCAGGGGTGATTCCTCCGATCTTTGCATCCTCGCTCATCATGTTTCCAGCTACGTTGGCTTCCTTTTTCCCTTCGGAGAAGATCCAGCGTTTGACCGGTCTTTTGCAGCCTGGAGGGCTGCTCTATAACGTTCTTTTCGTTGGGTTGATTGTCTTTTTCTGCTACTTTTACACTGCCGTTCAGTTCAAAACTGACGACGTATCCGATAATCTAAAGAAGTATGGCGGGTTTATTCCTGGAATTCGTCCGGGTCAGCCCACGGCAGAGTATATAGATTATGTCTTGTCGCGCGTGACTCTTGGTGGCGCGGTATATATCTCTGCAATTTGCGTGTTACCTACGTTTTTTACCCAAACGCTTAAAGTTCCGTTTTATTTTGGCGGTACCAGCGTTCTGATTTTGGTGGGCGTTGCTCTTGATACAGTAGCTCAAATTGAGACGTTCCTCCTGACGCGTAATTACGAAGGATTCATGAAACACACCCGGCTTAAAGGGCGGGCGGCCTACACATGATTCTCGTATTACTTGGACCCCCCGGTTCTGGAAAAGGTACTCAAGCCAAACGTCTAGTTGAAGAGAAGGGGTGGCCCCAGCTTTCGACAGGGGACATGCTTCGTTCAGCCATAAGCCAAAAGTCAGCGCTCGGGCTTGAGGCTAAGGGCTATATGGATAAGGGTGCTTTGGTTCCAGACTCTGTTGTTATCGGCTTGATTGCCGAGCGTACCAAGTCTGTCGATTGCGCCGATGGTTTTGTCCTCGATGGATTCCCGCGGACAATTCCACAAGCAAGCGCGCTCGACCAAATGTTGTCCGAACAGGGTCGTAGGGTTGACCGCGCAGTTTTGTTTGAAATTGTGGACGCGGAGTTGGTGTCTCGTCTTTCTGGTCGCCGTACGTGTCTGAATTGCGGGTCGATGTACCATGTCGTATCGATAAGGCCGAAGACCGACGGTGTTTGCGATAGGTGCGGTTCGGCTTTGACGCAAAGGGACGACGACAAAATTGAAGTCATAGAGAAGCGGCTGGGTGTTTATCACAAGCAAACGGCACCATTGGTCCAGTATTATCGGAACGCTGGTAGTCTCAAGGTATTAGATGCGTCGTTGCCGGCTGATGAAGTCTACCGGGCCCTTCATCAAGCTTTGAAGTAATACACTCGGAATATTGGTGCAGGCAGTTGAATGATTACGTTGAAGTCTGAACGCGAAATCGGCCTCATGCGAAAAGCGGGTGCGATTGTAGCGCAGATTCTGGAAGAAATGGCGCAGATGGCAGTTCCTGGCGCCACGACTGGTGATCTGGATCGTTTTGCGGAAGCTCGTACTAAGGAGCTCGGGGCGATTCCAGCCTTTAAGGGCTATCACGGATTTCCTGCCAGTGTTTGCATATCCGTGAATGATGAAGTAGTGCACGGAATTCCCTCCTTTAAACGTGCGTTAAAAGAGGGGGATATCGTTGGCTTGGACTTCGGTGTTATTTGTGACGGTTGGTATGGCGACTCAGCCCGTACGGTAGGTGTCGGTAAGATTTCCAAACCTGCCCAGCAATTGATTGAAGTTACCAAAGAAGGGCTGAGCCGCGGCATTCAACAGTGTCGCGAAGGCAATCGTGTATTTGATATTGGCCACGCCGTCCAAAATTATGTTGAGGGTTTCGGATACGGTGTGGTAAGGGAGTTCGTCGGTCACGGCATAGGCAGGGCTCTTCACGAAGACCCTCAGGTCCCCAATTATGGGCCGAAAGGCAAGGGGCTTGGGTTAAAAGTGGGGATGGTTCTGGCTATCGAGCCGATGATCAATGCGGGCAGTCACGAAGTGAAGGTCCTCGGTGATGGCTGGACGGCAGTAACTGTGGATAGGTCGCTTTCTGCTCATTTTGAACACACGGTTGCCATTACTCCCCGGGGTCCGGAGATTTTGACTGTAATTTGAGGACGGAGTTATGAAGGTTCGCGCATCTGTTAAGAAAATTTGTGACAAGTGCAAAGTGGTTCGACGCAAGGGTGTGGTTCGTGTGATCTGTGAGAATCCGCGCCACAAACAGCGTCAAGGGTAAGTTGAAAGGAAGGTAGACCGTGGCTCGTATCGCGGGAGTCGATCTCCCCCGCAATAAGCGGATGGAAGTAGCATTGACCTATATTTTTGGCATCGGCCGTCCGACGGCTAAGCTCATTCTTGCGGAAGCTGGTATCGAGCTTGATCGCAAGTCAGATGTCCTCACGGAAGCGGAAGTCGCTAAGATCCGTGACATCATCGATCGCAAGCATCGCGTGGAAGGTGATCTTCGTCGCGAAGTTAGTCTCCACATCAAGCGCTTGGTCGACTTGAGTTGCTATCGTGGCATTCGTCATCGCCGCGGTCTCCCGGTTCACGGTCAGCGTACTCATTCGAACGCACGTACCCGTAAGGGCCCTGCGGTCGCCATTGCCGGCAAGAAGTCCGTCAAGGCGATGAAGTAAGAAGTAGGTAATTGAAGATATGTCAGAACAGAAAGTTGAATCGACCAAAACAGAATCTGTTGAAGGGGCTGTAAAGCGAGTGAAGAAGGGCAAGAAGAATGTTTCCAACGGAAACGTCTATGTCCTCTCTACCTTCAATAATACGATTGTGACGATCACTGATTCGATGGGCAACGGCATCTGCTGGTCCAGCGCTGGGGGCAAAGGCTTCCGCGGTTCCCGCAAGAACACCCCGTTTGCTGCCCAGGTTGCCGCTGAGGATGCTGCTCGCAAAGCTATTGAGAATGGTATGCGTTCAGTTCAGGTTTTCGTTAGCGGGCCAGGAGCTGGTCGTGAATCCGCCCTGCGTGCGCTCAGTGCGGTTGGCCTGCGTGTGACTTATATTGAGGACGTGACGCCCATTCCTCACAACGGCTGCCGTCCTCCGAAGCGGAGAAGGGTCTGATTTATGTCTCGTTATAGTGGTTCTGTTTGTCGGCTCTGCCGTCGTGAAAATCGTAAGCTATTCTTGAAGGGCGATC
>CAYXVB010000026.1:0-30833 GCA_964467785.1 uncultured Bacteriovoracaceae bacterium | reverse complement strand
GCGTGTCGGGATAGACACGCCCGTTGAGCAGCGCAAAATCGGGATGATAGTCGCGCGACTCGCCCGTCCACTCGCCCCACAGCACGCGCAGAGAGCGCCCCACCGGCAAATCCACGGGCTCGCCGATCAGGTCATACGTGTATCTAAACGCAAGCGGCAGCGTGCCCTTGAAGTCGGCCTCGCTCACAAAAGGGCTTGCGCCATGCAACCAGAGCGTCACGTGCGCCCGCCCCGCGTCGGCCCCGTCCGGGCGGATAGCGATGTCGGCTTTCCAGATGGGAAAATTCCACACCGCTACTCCGGGTTCCTTGTCGATGATAAAGGGCCTGCCCTTGCCGATCAATTGATCCTGAATCACACGATGGAGCTGATCCGGAAAAATATCATCATAGATCGAATAGCGGTCACCGTTGTACCTTTGCCCGAATTGCCGAATCCCCTGGACGGACTCATAGCTCTTGATGAGCAGCGCCTTTTGGTCGCCCACGCCGAACGTGACGCCTGAATAGGTCACCGCCGCCTGCGGCTCCGGCTCCATCACCGAAGCGAGCGACCAGGCATTGCAGTGCCCTTCCCATCCGCTTGCGCGCGAGTCATACAGATTTTCGCGCTCGAAAGCAGCGGCCCCGCCCTCTTCGTGACGGACGTTCTTGACGTAAAGATCATATTTTTCGAGCGGAGAGTCCCCCGGCTTGTTGCCTTCAAAAAGCGCGGTATCCCTGATCGGATACCACCACGCGGACCAAGGCTTTATTGACGCCTCGTGGGTCTCGCTTCCCGCACGGACAATCAATGGCCCTAAGGCGGCCGTCGCGGTAGCCAGCTCCTCGTCCCTCCGAGCGGGCGATAACACTCTGGGCACCGGATCTGCCGCCACGACCGACGCGGGTGTCGGACCCTGATCCGGGGCGCAGGCCCCAAGTCCCAATACGGACGCGATGACGAAAGACTCGGCAGCCTTTCCCCGGATGAATCGGACTTCTCGCTTCTTCACTTTCATGGCGCATACCTCCTATCGCAGGGACGGAAACGGCGCCGGCGCCCGGCCGCGAGAGGAGATACCCACCGCATCCGGACGCCGGCCAAAACTTGCAGGTCACAGGTCGATCAGTTCTTGCCCGACACCTCAGGCTTGCCAGCGGAGCCGGACTTCTCGCCAGACTTCTCGCCGCTCTGCTCGCCTTTGCCTTCGCCCTTGTCATATGTCGGATAGGGCACGCCCTGGCCACCACACGCATCGATCACGCGCCCCGTATCGCGAGACTCGGTGGGCTTGAAGTTGTCGCCCTTAGCGTGCCCGATCGAGTTCACGCAATAGGCACTCAGATCCTCCTTGAGACCCAGGATCTGCTCACAAGACAACGGCTGCTCGATCGTATAGGCGCGCTCCACCTCTTTGTACTGAAGGCAGTTTGCACCCTTAGGCATCACTGGAAGGTCCATTGCCGAGGCGGCCACATGGAACTTGTCGGACAGCACCGCTGTGACTACCGTCCGCGCTCCCTGGAGCGGAATCTGCTGGGCACCGGCCGGAATGTAGTCAAGACTGCGCTCCGTGCATTGGATGACGATCTTTTGAGGAGCTCGCTGGGTATTGAACTGATCCGGATGCAGACACCGCTGTTTGAGTTCTGACCAGGTGACTGCGACGCTCGTTCCGTTATCGGCGCTGCCGCCACCGTTGCCGTTACTGTTACCGCCAGTATCCGGACCGGGAGCCGGAGCAGGAGCAGGAGCGCCAGTACTTGGAGCGCTCTCGCCCGCGGCTGGTGCAGACTCCCCGGCGCCAGTGCCGCCATCCTTGAGGACGGCGTGAGCGGTGGACGTCGCGAGAGCGGCCGCAAAGCTGAACAGCATGAGATGGTTCAATTTCATTTCGAGTCTCCTTGAAAGTCGAAGTTGAAAGTCAAAGTTCCGTTAAGCCGCACCCCCAACTGCCGCGCGGCGAATGGCGCGTAAAGCAATCGCGATGCCAGCAGGCGGCAGAGACCCGCGCTAGCGACGTCCGCCGGACCATCGCGCCTGGAATGCCGAAATAACAGAGACTTGGAACATGACTCGCCGCGAACCCGCGGACGATGTGAAGTCAGGGAATCGCTCGACATTCGTGCGATACAGCACGCCTCGCACGATCAAACGTAAAAAATGGACCCTTAAAACGAAAAAAGGCCGGAAGAAGCGACGTCTGTAACGTCCCCTCCTCCGGCCCTGGAACGATCCTCGATCACTCGAGCCCGTAGCGTCGACGCTTGCGCCAAAGCGTACTCAGATTGATGCCCAGAGTACTGGCCGCTTCTTCGAGCGTCGTTGCTGTAGTGAGCACGTGCTGAATATGTTGCTTTTCGAGATCCTCGAGACTGACACTGACATCAGCCTGGGTGAAATAGGGCGGGCGCCCCGGTTGGCCTCCCCCCTGATGCTCAAGAACACGATCTGGAAGATCCTCGACCGTCACCTGATCCCCGGTCGAAAGAATGGCCGCGCGTTCGAGCGCGTTCTTGAGCTCGCGGATATTTCCAGGCCAGCTGTAACTCTCGATCGCTTTTCGGGCCGATTCAGTAAAGGGCCGCGGAGTCCGATTATTGGCAAGGAAGGATCGAGTCAGCAAGGACTCGGCGAGGGTGAGGATATCCTCCGGACGCTGCCGAAGCGATGGCATGTGAAGCTCGATCACGTTGAGGCGGAAATAGAGATCCTCCCGGAAGCGCCCTTCACGAACCTCGCGCTCCAAATCCTTGTTCGTAGCGGCGATGATCCGGACGTCCACCCGCACCGTCTTGGTGTCGCCGACACGCTCGAACTCCCGTTCTTGCAGAAAGCGCAGCAACTTGGTCTGAAGGCTCGGAGAGATTTCACCGATTTCATCTAGGAAAACAGTGCCCGTATCGGCGACCTGAAGGCGGCCGATCTTGTCCTTGACCGCACCTGTAAACGCGCCTCGAACATGTCCGAAAAGCTCGCTTTCCAGGAGATTTTCAGAAAGGGTCGCGCAGTTGACGACCGCGAACGGTCCCTTGGCGCGGACACTGCCGTCATGGATGAGCTTGGCGAGCAGCGTCTTCCCGGTGCCGCTCTCGCCGGTGATCAGAATGGTGGAGTCCGTGACCGCGACCTTTTTGGCGGTATCCAGGACCTTTTGCATCTTGGAATTCTGCGTGGTGATACCGCTCGGCTCAGACAGAGCGTCGACCGTATCGCGCAATTTCGAATTCTCTTCGCGCAGCCGCCGATACTCCTCGATACGCTCAATCAAATGCTCGAGCTGCTCGGGAGTGAAGGGTTTGACGAGATAATCGTAAGCGCCATTCTTCATCGCGGAAACCGCTGTATCGATGGTTCCAAACGCGGTCATGATCACGACAGTCACTGACGGAAAATACTCGCGGGCCTTGCCCAGGAGATCAAGACCGCTCATGCCATCCATGCGAAGATCGGTCAGAATGATTTCCGGAACCTTTCGCCGCATCACGGACAGAGCAAGCTCGCCGCTATCTGCCACCTCCACCTCATGACCAGCCACCTTCATCGCGGCTTCAATTGTGCTGCAGATGCTTTTTTCATCGTCAACCACAAGCAGACGTGCCACTGACCTCTCCTTTCGAGTGTTTGCCAAAACTCCCGTTCACCACGCCGGCGCTCGAACCGGCGAGTGGACTGCGACTCGGCCCTTCAGTTGGACCCAGCGTAGGTGCCCCACTGTTCAGGCGCCCGGCGCCCCGAGCACCCCTCCCCAGGGGCAATGTTAAATTGAACTCGGCGCCCTGTCCCGGCGCGCTGTTCACCCAGATCCGTCCACCATGAGCAGTCACGATTTCCTTCGCGATGGCGAGTCCCATTCCAGTCGACCCAGTACGGGCGACGCGAATATCATAAAACGCTGAGAATTTCTCGAAAATCCTGCTCTGAATTTTTGGATCGATGCCGGGTCCACTGTCCTTGATACCGAGCTGGATGAAACCGTCGCCCATGCCCGCATGAATTCGAACGTTGCTGTCGCGCGGGCTATGTCTCAGCGCATTGAGCAATAGATGGGATATCGCCCAGACCACCTTGGATGGATCCATCGAGACGACCGTCGCTTTTACGGACGAGTCGATCTCGATATCCATCTTCACTCCACGCTCGCGTGCCGCGGAAGCGAACCCCTGGATCGTATGTCGAAGCAGTTTCCCAAAGTCGACCTCGCGCATATTGAGAGCCTGCATCTCCAGCGTATCCAGGCGGGAAGCGTGCAGGAGATCATCTAAGAGCCGGCGCAGCCGCTCAATGTCCTGATTGCAGGTATCGATGAGAGACTTGACCGTCTCGTTACCCAGCGAAGGCGCGATCCGTTCGAGCAACCGGATCGCCATGATCAGACTGGTGACCGGAGTCTTCACTTCATGGGAAAGAGTGGCCAGAAAGTGGATTTTCGCTTCATGGCTTTCTTTGACCAGAGTGACGTTCTGAGCCAAGACCAGAACCTCCGGCTCCTCGGCGGACAGTTCCGACGGAACTCCATCCTCGTTCGAAATCGACTGCAGGAATCCCTGGCTGAGCGGAATGGCAGAGATCAAATAATGCACCTGTCTGCCATCCTGTTCAAAAGCATATTCCTGTGGAATCGTTTTCATGGTCGCGCGCCGCACCACCTCGGCGCCGCTCACAGGCGGCTGCGAGGCCTGGGCGTCCAAGGAATCCATGGTCGCAGGCGCGTTTCCGAGATTTCCTGGATTATACGAACCCAGGATCCTCTTGCCCGCCGGATTTGCGTAGATCTCCCTGCCTCCGCGTAAAAGGATAACGCCGTCTGAAATAGCCGCAGCGATGATTTCGAATCGATGTTTCTCCGCGAGCACGCGACGAAGATTGACCGCGCGATGACTGCGGAGCCTTTTGAGCAGACTGTCGCAGCTCACCATGAGCTTGTGGATCTCAGGCGCGGCGCCGCGAAAGTGCTCCCAAGGGAATCGCAGCGGAACATCCCCTTCGGGATCTAGACTGTCCATGAAGCGGGTGAACTGCGTCAGTGGCTCGGTCACCCGACCGATCAGCTTGCTGCCAAGCGCGGTGAGGACAGTGAAAAACACTAAGAATAGGATGATCGCCTGGCGGACTGATTGGCGCTCGCGCTCAACCAGGCGATTCAGGCTGGCATAGGTGCTGTTCTTGTTCCATTCGTCGAGCGCGAAGAGGATCGAATGAATTTTCCGCCAGTCTTCGGCTGCGTCCGACCACTGGCCTCTCTCGAGCGATTCACTCATGCGAGTGAACAGCGCGGAGGTCTCGTTGAGCATTTCCTGAACTTCAGGCGCTTTCATTTCGCGTCGAGCTTCATCCAAGTCATTGGCGAATCGCGCGATCTCAGCCTCGCCGATCCTCTCGCCTCGCTGAGGTGTCGGTCCAAGATCAACACGCATCTGCAAGACTTTTTGAGAGTAGGCGGAAATTGCGATCTCCATGCTTTCTTTGGCAATCCGGCTCTCCCGCACATAGAGAGCCATGGCAAAAGCGGTGACCAGCCCGACGATGAGCGCCGTCAAGCCCTGGATTCGCTGTTTGAGCGAGAACGCAGGAAACCGGCCGTTCGCAAGCTTAAAGCGCATGTCGATTCCTCCGTTCGCTTCGTTCCCTGGGATCCCCGCCACGAGCAGGAGCCCAAAGCTGCCGCGCCCTGGAGCCCCAGACTGTTTCCCCGAAAAAATCCGTGCACATCATCAGGAAGCGCTCACCCATCACTGACGGCGGAAGCAGCTCACGCAGATTCAGGAACGCCACGCCCAGTAGGTAGAGGCTCTCTGGCACTCGAGCATCGAGCGGATTGCGCTCGATGAACCGTCGAAAGCCCTCGAGCGAAAGCGCGAATTCCAGATACGCATCGAGATGCTGGCCCGTGTTACTGAGACCCATTGCGTGAAAATAGGCGGAGCGAGCTTCTCTGAGGTACCCGTCGCGGTCCCCTTCCTTTGCCGCCCAGCCTGCCAATCGCCGCAACCAGGCATTGACTCTCTGTTGTCGATGATCTTTGGCCCTTTCGGAGATATTCCCAGAATGATTCCGAGCAGCTTCGGGATCAACCCAGGCCAGCCGGTCGGCATCGCGCTGAAAATCCGCGATCATCGCCTGGCGCCCCTCACCCAGCGCGATCCTACGCACCAGCCCGCGTAACAGACGAAGGGATTGCCGCGGGGGTCGTCTCAGCTCGACAACACCAACGCCATTCTCCTGCCAGCTCTGGGTCATCGTTAGCCCCGACTCCGCCTCAACGACCAGTTTCCCGACCCGCTCCAGCTCGTGTCTTACTTGTAAACTGACCAGACGCCCCACTTGTGGGTTTGCGCCGAGAAATGCCGCGAATACCGAAGAGCTGATCGCCTGAAGTCCACCACCCCCATTGCGATTCGGCGTAGGAGTCAGACGATTTTTGACGGCGACCTCGGAAGTAGACGCAGACGAGAGACTGACTCCGGTCCCCGCCGCGCCAGCATCTGCGGCCACTTGGCCTTGGGACTTTATTCCGCTCATGTCGGATTGGACGTCTGACGGGCCGCCATGCTGCGGTTTAGACACCGGCAGGACCAAGGTCAATAGACCAAGAACGCTCATCAGTGCGATGATCAGGATCAGCGCCCTATCAAATACTTCAGATTGCGGATTCAGTAGCATTCCCCCACCTGGACGCAGAAAAACGGGGGCTTAACGCAAGTGCTATACCGATTGCGACCTAGAGCGCACTTTCCGCGATTTCAACTGGTTAACTTTTCGCGTCATGGACTGGGAAATGTCGCAGACAACCTTTTCATGCAGAATCAACGATGCAATATGCAGCAATGCCACTTCCCCAGACGCCTCACCTCGCGGAGACTCTCTGACCTCTCAGACGCGAAGTCTGTTTTTCTTCGTAGGCCTGGCAATTCGCGCAAAGCCGGGCTTCTGGAAGAACGACCAGCCGCTTGGCGGGGATCTCCTCGTTGCAGTCTTCGCATGTACCAAAACTACCTGAAGCCATCTTGGCCAGGGCCCGTTCGATCGCATGAAGCTCCCTCCGCTCCTGCTCGGCGAGCGACGTGTCGCGCCCGATCTGCTCAAGGGTCTGCGCGATGTCGATGATCTCGGTCTGCGGCACGCTGCCTTCGGCCACTGCCAGGCTGCTGACCTCGCTGTCCCGCTGGGTCTGCTTGCGGACGGCGTTCCAGCGTCTCAACAGCGCTTCCTTGATCTCCTGGAGGGTTTCAGTGTCCATGGTGTATCAATCTCCCAGCGCGGTGTGAGTGCGAATTCCATACCACGGCGATCTTATATAAGAGGGCGCGGTTGGGCGTTCGAGCACGCGAGCCGCACCTGCCCGGCTCGGCCCGATCCGCGGCGGAACAGTGATTGCTTTCTCTTCAGCACGATGGCCGGCCTACCCATACGCAGAATTATCCAAAGACAGTTGATCGAGCCACATCGGCATGACCCCTACCGGACGGACAGCAAGCCGGAAGGCAACCCGCAGTGCCCGATCTGCCTAGGCATCTGTGTCCGAGGCAGGTGGTATGCACTCGAGGATGCCCGCAAGCGGCTCCCCCGGAACTTCCGTGCCCCCGCCAAGCAGGAATGTCCGGCGTGCCGGAAGTTCAAGGACCATTACGCGATGGGCGTCGTGGAAATCCATGGCGAAGCCTGGAAGGACAAGGCGCCTCTGGTCGCCGAGACGATTCTCAACACCGAAAAGATCCTTCGCTCGCGCAACGATCAGGAGCGGATTCTCTGGTCACGAACCTACAGGAACGTCACCAAATATTATGTGACGCTTCCGGAGCTAGCGCGCCAAATCGGGCGAACTTTGGGGCGCTCCTTCAAAGGCAAGGTCGAATATCGCCATTCCACCGAAGAACCCTACTTGCGCGTGATCTGGCATTCGGACTCCGGAAAAACGCTTCGACCGTCTTCCAGGAAGAGAAAATAGGTATCCGCTTCCTTTTTGATGCACGCCGCATCATTTCGGCTCCAACGAGGTGGCCCGGGAAGTAATCAAGATGAGCTCAATTTGAACTCACCGCATTGGCACATGGCACGCACTAGACGACGCCACGATGCCAAGAAAATCTCTGATTCGAAGCGAACTCCTGCCCTATCACGTCACCAACCGCTGCAATAATCGCGAGCCATTCCGACTCCCCACGGAGGACGTTTGGCGGATTTGCGAAAACCGACTGTATGAAATCACCTATCTTTTCCAGGCACGCATTCACGCTTTTGTGCTGATGCCCAACCACTTTCACCTGTTGATCACCACACCTTCGGAAGACCTGGGCAAAGTGATGATGCATTTTGTCCGCTCCCTCACCAAAGATGTAAATCTGAAATCCGGACAGAGTGGCCGGATTTTCGGCAGCCGCTATCACTGGTCACTCATCGACTCCCGAAGCTACTTTTTTCACGCCTACAAATATCTCTACAGGAATCCGGTGCGCGCCCAATTAACTCAATCCGCCGAAGATTATCGCTTTAGCACCCTGCCCGGGCTACTGGGCATGCAGCGCCTTGGATTTCCGCTACATCTGCCCTACGAACTGGATCAAACCTCCCCAAGCCTCGTCCGCCAGCTGACCGATGTGCCGTGGCTCAATCGTCCCAGCCACTCCGAAACCGAAGAGCGAATCCGCAAAGCACTCAGAAGGCTCAGATTTGAGTTTCCGCGCGACTCCAAGGGGGCCAAAAACTGGCCAGCACCGAATGAACCCCATGAATGGATTGAATGTGGGTGACCCTCGTGTCGAGCTCGGGGGTGGAAGGATCGAAATCACAACGCCCCAAGGCAGTTCCAAGGCCTCGGTGACGCAGTGTGCATCAAAAAGGAAGCGGATACCTACTTAAATGCCTGGAGATAACGGCTCGTCAGAGGCCGTCTCATCCGCCGAGCGAGGCGGAGGCTAGCTAAACAGAGTGCCTCGAGATCGATGCCAGTCTTTATGCCCATTCCGTCGAGCATGTAAATCAGGTCCTCGGTGGCAAGATTACCCGTGGCCGAAGGTGCGAATGGGCAGCCGCCCAGACCCCCCGCGGAGGCGTCCACCGTGCGTATGCCCACTTCGAGCGAGCGCAGGGTATTGGCCAGCGCCGTGCCGCGAGTGTCATGGAAGTGGACCGCGACATGGGCCGCACCGATTGCTTTCATCGCGGGGACCACGACCGAATCCACTTGGTTGGGAGTCGCCACGCCGATCGTGTCGCCGATGGAGACTTGCTCCACGCCAAAGGATGCCAGCTTTTCGATCACCTTCAGGGCGCGCTTGGGCGCGACCTTTCCTTCGAAAGGACAGCCAAAGGCCGTTGAAACGTAACCGCGCACGCGCATGCCGTAACGATTTGCCTCGGCGATGACCTCGCGATAGACCGCGAGTGAGCGCTCAACGCTCATCCCGATGTTGCGCTCGGTGAACTTGCTCGTCGCGGCTGTGAAAACCGCGATATTCTTTACGCCAGCCGCGCGCGCCAGCTCCAACCCCTTGAGATTGGGTACCAGGGACCAGGCACGGGCCCGGCCCAGATCCAGCTTGCCGGAACGGACCGCGCGGAAAATCGCCGGAGTGTCCGACATTTTGGGAACTCGATCGAAGCGGACCCAGGCGCCCAGCTCCACGTCGCGGATCCCCGCCCGGATCAGATCGTCTACAAAATCAAGTTTCGCAGGCAGCGTGACCGGAAGGGGTTCGTTTTGGAAACCGTCGCGCGGACCCACTTCGAAAACACGGACGTCCATGCGGGAGTGGGAGGCGCTCATGCCTTTCCCTTTCCTTTGGACCCAGCCGACTCTTCCGACTCGGCGATGCCCGCAAGCTCCTCAAGCTCCACGAAGCGATCGCCAGGGGAGAGCTGCTGCCCCTCCTTGACCAGGATCTTGGATACCTTGCCCGCGAACGGCGCCTTGATCGTGAATTCCATTTTCATGGCCTCGACCAGCAAAAGAGGCATGCCTTCGGCCACTTCCGCATCCGGCGCCACCAGGATCTTTCGGACTTTGCCTGGAAATTGCGCGACCAAATCAGCATCCCCGCCACCCGCGCCACCATGCCCCCCATGAGCGTCGGCCGCAACCTGGCCCTGGTAGAGCCGGCCTCCGATGGCAACGCCCAGTTGCCCGCGGGATTCGTGCAACATCATCCGCACACGAGAGCCATCTTCGCGTTCGCCGACCAGCCAACCACCGGGCCGCACCGTCCATTTCACGCGCGGCAATCCTGTCGAGGGGAACTCTTGTTTTTTGCCCGAAATTCGGAATTTTTCGTGTGCGCTCATCCCTTCACCCCTCCATTGGCTCCGCCAAACACCGTCCAGGGAGAGACCACCGCGGGCGCGCCCGCACCGCCGCCGCATGCCAGCCCTGCGCCTCCGCCCATCGCGACGCCGGCGACGGACTTGCCGTGTCCCGCGGAGCGGGCTGCGGCCACGAGCGCCAATTCGTCGGTCGAGAGCACGGGAGCGAACGAAGCGAATTCCGTCCCCAGGAAGCCCGTGTGCACGCGGCCTTCTTTGACGGCGGGATGATCCGCAAGGGCCCGCAGGTAGGACTGGTTCGTGCCGAGGCCGAGAATCACTGTCTCGTCGAGAGCGTAGCGCATCCGCGCGAGCGCGTGATCGCGGCTTTGCGCGAAGACGATCAGCTTGCCCACCATGGAATCGAACGAAGTGCCCACACTCTGGCCTTCTTCGATCCCGCTATCCACGCGGATGCCGGGGCCGGTGGGCCAACGCAGCTTTTCGACGCGGCCGGGAGTGGGGATGAACCCCTGCGCCGGGTCCTCGGCATAAAGGCGGACTTCGATCGCGTGACCGCGCGCCGCGGGAGTATCCATCAGGAGCGTCACGTCCGGGGCTTGCGCCTGGGCAAGCTGCGCCCACACCAAGTCCAGGCCGGTGACCAGCTCGGTGACCGGATGCTCGACCTGGAGTCGAGTATTCATCTCGAGGAAGTAGAAACCGCCCGCCTCGTCGACCAAAAACTCAATGGTGCCGGCGCTGCGGTACTTGACCGCGCGCACGAGCCTCATCGCGGCTTCGTAGAGACCTTCGCGGGTATGCGCCGAAAGGTGGGGCGCGGTGGCCTCTTCCCAGACCTTCTGATGGCGGCGCTGGAGAGAGCATTCACGGTCATGCAAGTGCACGCCACGGCCGTGGCCGTCGCCAAAGACCTGGACCTCGATGTGACGGGGCCTGTCGACCAATCGCTCCAGGAAGAGCGTGCCGTCGCCGAACGCGCTCAGCGCCTCGGCCGAAGCGCTTTCGGCGGCCGCTTCGAGATCCTCGACGCGATCCACTCGGCGCATTCCCTTGCCGCCACCGCCCGCCGACGCTTTGAGCAAAAGCGGGAAACCGACCTTCTCGGCGGCCGCGCGGATATCTTCGCCGCGGGCGACGCGCGCCCAAGGCAAGGTCGGAACGCCCTCGCGGATAGCCAGCTCCTTGGCGGGAATCTTTCCGCCCATCAAGTCCATCGTCTCGGCTCGGGGCCCGACGAAGTTCAAGCCTGCCTTCTCGACTGCGCGGACAAAGGCCGGGCGCTCGGAGAGAAATCCGTAGCCAGGATGAATCAGCGAGGCGCCAGCACGGACCGCAGTCCGGACCACGGAGTCGATGTCGAGGTAGCCGGTGACCTCCTGGACTTCGTCTGCCATCGTGACATGGCGGGCCTCTTCGTCACCGGGCGCGCAGATCGCGACGGTACGAAGGCCCATTTCACGGCAAGTCTGGAAAATACGGCAGGCGATCTCGGAACGATTCGCGACGAGAACTTTGGGAACAGAGCTCATGATGGGATCCTATCAGTTTTCCGTCGACAGCTGGGATCAGTCTTGCGCACGGATCCAGGAGGGTTTGCGCTTCTCGAGGAACGCCTTCACGCCCTCCTGCCCTTCGTCGGAAATGCGCAGCCGTGACAGCGTCTCGGCGACATAATCCAGGCTATCGGGAATTCCATGGCGGCGCTCCGGCCAGGTCAGGTCCAGAACCAATCGTTTGGCCACCGCCATCGCGTTGGGACCGCACTGCAGGATGTTGGACAGGATCGACTCGACCGCGGCATGGAGCGCGGTTTCATCCGGGGCTACGCGATGGACGAGGCCGATCTCGCGGGCATGATGAGGACCGAAGCGCTCGGCGCTGACAAAAAGACCACGCGCATGCGACGCCCCGATCTTGGCCACCACGAACGGACCGATGCAGGCGGGCACGATTCCGAGACGCACTTCGCTCAAGCTGAACTGAGTGTGCTCCAGGGCGACTACGATGTCGCAGATCGAGACCAATCCGACGCCGCCGCCGATTGCCGCGCCGTGGACGACGCCGATCACCGGTTTGGGGCACTCATTGAGCCGCGCAAACATACGCGCGAGCTGACGGGTGTCCTGCAGATTTTCCTCGAAGCTGAAGTCGACCGCTTTTTTCATCCAATTGAGATCGCCCCCGGCGCAGAAGGCCGGGCCCTCGCCCTTGAGGACGACGACGCGCACTTCGGGCTCGAGCACTTCCTTGGAGAAAACTCGATCCAGCTCGTCGATCACGACCTCGTTGAATGCGTTGCGCACGTCCGGACGATTGAGCGAGACCGTCAGCACCCCGCGAGAGTCCAGATTCACCAAAAGCGTTTTATAGTTCGTGTCGTTCCCGGGATTCATCTTGTTTATGGAGTTAACAGGGATACCCATGGCTTGCAATGGGCTGAAGGGCAGCCAGCTCTTGCATTGTCCTCGAAAGCGGGTAAACCGGAGGAATGGCCATTTTGAGATCTCATGTCCAGGTCAACTCCGACGAATTCCGCGCCAACGCTGCGCATCACCGCAAACTCGCAGAAGAGCTGGAGGTGCGCCTCGGCCAGGTCCGTCAAGGCGGAGGGGCCGAAGCTCGCGCAAAGCACGAGAAACGCGGCAAACTTTTTGTCCGAACCCGGATCGCCAAGTTGATTGACCCGGGCACGGCGTTCCTCGAGTTTTCCGCACTTGCAGCATGGGATATGTACGAAGGAGCCGCGCCAGGTGCCGGCGTGGTCACCGGGATCGGCGTGGTACACGGCCGCGAAGTCGTGATCGTCGCCAACGATGCCACCGTCAAAGGCGGAACTTACTTCCCAATGACCGTGAAAAAGCACCTCCGAGCCCAGGAGATCGCCCGCGAAAACCTACTTCCCTGCGTCTACCTCGTCGACTCGGGCGGCGCGTTCCTGCCGATGCAGGCGGAAGTCTTTCCCGACCGCGATCACTTCGGCCGCATCTTTTATAATCAGGCGCAGATGTCCGCGCTGGGGATTCCGCAGATCGCGGTGGTCATGGGCTCCTGCACCGCCGGCGGCGCCTACGTCCCGGCGATGAGCGATGAGACCATCATCGTCAGGAACCAGGGCACGATCTTCCTCGGCGGCCCCCCGCTCGTCAAAGCGGCGACCGGCGAGATCGTCACCGCGGAAGAGCTTGGCGGCGGCGATGTCCACTCTCGCACCTCGGGCGTGACCGACCACCTCGCGGAAAACGACGAGCACGCGCTCATGATCGCGCGTGACATCCTGGCCAACCTCAACCGCAAATCCCCCACCGAGTGCGCGCGCCAGACCCCCGAGGATCCTCTGTACGATCCCGCGGAGATCGCCGGAATCCTGCCGACCGATCTGCGCAAGCCCTTCGACATCCGCGAGATCATCGCGCGCACCGTGGACGGCTCGCGCTTCCACGAGTTCAAGCCGCTTTACGGCACGACGGTGGTCACGGGCTTTGGGCACATCTGGGGCTACCCTGTCGGAATCATCGGCAACAACGGCATCCTGTTCAGTGAAAGCGCGCTCAAGGTCGCGCACTTCATCGAGCTCTGCTCCCAGCGCAAGATCCCGCTGCTTTTCCTACAAAACATCACCGGCTTCATGGTCGGGCGAAAGTACGAATCCGGCGGCATCGCCAAGGACGGAGCCAAGATGGTGACCGCCGTCTCCAACGCCCAAGTCCCCAAGTTCACGGTCGTGGTCGGCGGCTCCTATGGCGCGGGCAACTACGGCATGTGCGGCCGCGCCTACCAGCCCCGCATGATGTGGATGTGGCCCAACTCGCGAATCTCCGTCATGGGCGGAGAGCAGGCCGGTGGCGTCCTCTCGCAGGTCAAGATCGAGCAGCTCGAGGCGCAGGGCCGCAAGCTCACCGACGAAGAGATCGAGCGCATCCAAAAGCCCATCCGCGAACAGTACGAGCGCGAGGGCAACCCTTATTTCTCGACCGCCCGCATCTGGGATGACGGCATTCTCGTCCCTTGGAAGACGCGCGAGACGATGGCGCTCGCACTATCGGCCGCGTACAACGCGCCAATCCCGGAGACTAAGTTCGGCGTATTTCGGATGTAAGACCGCATCTTGAGGAGACAGGTGTCGGGACGGCACATCCATTGGGCGGGCAAAACGCGCCCTATCGCCATCCTGGCTTCTGACGAGTATTACTTCGGGATCAGTTCCTGGCCTTTCGACCACTGCGCAGCGCCTGCGCTCCACCGATTCCGAAGCTGACGCAAACCAGCGTGACCACGAGGATCAGGGTCGAGAGCGCGTGGATCTCCGGGGACATCCCGAATCGCACCATGGTGTAGATCCGGATCGGAAGGGTGTCCGCGCCCGGCCCCGTGGTAAAATACGCGACGAGGAAATCGTCAAAGGACAGAGTAAAAGAGACCAGCGCGCCCGAAAGGATCGCGGGTCGCAAGAGCGGGAAGGTCACTTTCCAGAAAGTCATCCAAGGAGTGGCGCCAAGGTCGCGGGCCGCTTCCTCGAGTGAGCGGTCCATCGATTCGAGCCGGGCTCCGACCGTGATGATCACGTACGAGAGGCTGTAGGTGACGTGCGCGAGCACGACGGACACCGTGCCCAGCGTGACTCCGAGGATGACGAACCAGAGCAAGAGCGAGAGGCCGAGCACGATTTCCGGCATCACCAGGCAGAGATAGGTCAGGGCGTTCAGCAACGAACGACCGCGAAAACTCAGGCGAGAGAGCCCGAGCGCGCCCGCCGTGCCGATCAACGTGGTGAGCGCGGTGGTGGCGCCGGCGATCACCAGGCTCGTGCGGAGCGCGCCCATGACTTCGTCGTTATCGAAGACCTGCCGGTACCAGCGGAGCGTCCACTCCCCGCCCCCGTTGAGCCCGGCTTGGAACGAGCGCGCCACGACAACCAGTAAGGGAACATAGAGCAATCCGAACGCAGCGAGCACCGCCACCCAGCGGAGCGCGGACCAGCCCTTGCCCGCCCTCACGAAGCACGCCCCTTGCGCAACAGGAGCGCGAGGTTGAAACCGATCACGGCGATGAGCAACAGCGAGAGCGCCGATCCGAAGGCCCAGTCGCGACTCTTGAGAAATTGGTCGGTGATCACGTTTCCGATCAGCAAGGTGCGCGCGCCGCCCAGCATATCGGGAATCACAAACTCGCCCAGCGCGGGAGTGAGTACAAAAATCAAGCCGCTGACGAGCCCCGGCCGCACTCCGGGCAGGAGCACCCGGAAAAAAGCCCGCACCGGACCGGCGCCCAGATCCCGCGCCGCTTCCATCAGGGTGAAGTCGAACTTCTCGAGCGCCACGTAAAGCGGCAGCACCATAAAGGGTAGATAGTTGATGAGCATCCCGAGCCAGATGGCGAACGCCGAGTTGGCGAAGTCAAACGGCTCGGCGAGCAACCCGAGCGACACCGCCGCCCAGTTCACTGCGCCGTGCTCCGAGAGTAGAACCTTGAGCGCATAGGTGCGGACCACGAAGTTAGTCCAGAACGGAACCATCAGCGCGACCAGAAGCGGCGTCCTCCAGCTCGGTCGGGCGCGGGCGATCGTATAAGCGACGGGAAAGCCGGCGATCGCGCAGCTCAGCGCCGTCAGGGCGGCCAGCCGCACGCTAGCCAGGAAAACGCCGATAAACATGGGCTCAAAGGCGCGGGCGTAGTTCTGCAAATGGAACCCGAACTCCACCGATCCGTAAGTCCCCCTTTGCGCGAAGCTGTGCACCAGGACGATCCCAAGCGGAGCCAGTAAAAACACGCACCACCAGGCGCCGGCGGGAAACGAAAGCCAGCCGGCCGAAAGCCTGCGGCGCCCCTCGCTCACCGACGGATCTCCCGGGATTCCGCGAGCAATAGCCCGTCCTCTTCGGACCAGTTCAGCTCCACCGGCTGCCCGGGCTCGAAGTCGGGCGCCGAGCCACGGTTGAGATTCGGCAGCGTGGCCTGAAGATCGACTTCGGCCCCTTGCAGCCGGGCGCGCACCAGCAGTTGCGTCAGCGCGCCTTGGTAAAGGGCTTCGCGCACTTCGCCTAGGATCCGGTTGGGCGCGAGAGGATCGCGCCCCAGCCGGATGCGTTCGGGCCGAATCAAAAGCCGGACCGCCTCGCCCGGCCGCAAAGCCAGTTCGGAGCGGATCCTCAATCCATTGTCGAGCTCGGTCACTCCGGCGTCAACGCTTCGGACCCGTCCCTCGAGCACATTGATCGAGCCGATGAATCGCGCGACGAACTCCGTGGCCGGGCGATCATAGATCTCGCGCGGAGTCCCAACCTGCTCGATGCGACCGGCATGCATCACGGCGACTCGGTCGGAAAGCGTCAGCGCCTCCTCCTGGTCATGGGTCACGAGCACGAAGGTGAGATTGAGGCGCCGCTGGATGGCCAGCAACTCCACCTGCATCTGTTGACGCAGCTTGAGATCGAGCGCGGAAAGCGGCTCGTCGAGGAGCAGCACTTTGGGGCGATTGACCAGCGCGCGGGCCAGGGCGACCCGCTGCTGCTGACCGCCGGACAGCTCCGTCACGCTCCGGCGGTTGAAGCCTTCGAGCCGCACTAGAGCGAGCATCTCCCGTACGCGCGTGGTGATCTCGCCCGCAGCGATCCTGCGGGCGCGCAGGCCAAAGGCGATGTTGTCCTCCACGTTAAGGTGGGGAAAGAGCGCGTAGCGCTGAAAAACCATGTTGAAGTGGCGCTTGTCCGGGGGCAGCCGATGGATCTCGCGCCCATCCATCCGGATCGCCCCGCGGTCCGGGGTTTCGAGACCGCTCAACATCCGAAGCAAGGTCGTCTTGCCGCAGCCGCTCGGACCCAATAGCGAAAAGAACTCGCCTTGGGCGATCGTGAGATCGACCCCGCGCACCGCCTGAAGTCCGCCAAAATCCTTGATGAGTCCCTGGAGCTCGAGCACGTCCCGATACTAGCTCAAAATCGCGCGCTCCAAAACCGGGATCACCAAAAGACGAAAGGGACGGGAGAGCGCCGTAACGCCCTTCCCGTCCCCTGCGTGAACTGGTTCAGCTCAGAAGAGCCGAAAGCTTACTTGTCCTTCTTCTCGCCCGTGCCGCCGCCATTGGCGCTGCCGGCGGTCGACGAGCCTGACTGCTGAGCGGGGGTGCCGCCACCAGTCGCTTCGCCCTTGTTGGAGTCCTTCTTGCCCGTAACGGAGACGCAGGGAACTTCGCCCTTGATCTCCTCGGCGAACACCGGGGCGGCGACAAACATCGAAAGCAGGGAAACAATCACAAACTTTTTCATGGCTCTTTCTCCTCTAGAAACTCTCTCTTAAATCCAATTTTACCGGCCCGGTATCGAACCGATCAAGGGTCACTTTTCACCGGACCTCTTGCCCCTCTAGGTAAGCAAGGGTGGTGCCAGTACGCCCCGGAACAATCCCCGCGTTTTCAATCACTTGGAACGCGAGTTTTAAGGGGTTTCCCCCTTCAGTGTCTAATCGGTTTACATCCCTCAAAACTTAAGACAGGCCAGTCGACGGATTAAAAGGACAGAGTCACGCCTGCCGGACGAATAATATCGAGCAGGTTCTGGAAAGCGGAGGTCACTTCGAGCGCCACCTTCCGGCCAGCGCTGCTCTCGACCTTCTTGATCTCCCCGCTGTTGGTGTAGCTCACGGTGATCGCGCCCAGCTTGGGATCGGCGATCTCGACCGGCTTCCCATTCTCGTTATACTTGAAGTTGATCTGCCGCTGGTTTTGGTCGACCATCGTCTTGATCCGGCCCGTATTGTCATAGAACAGTTTGACGCCCTTGCGCTCCGAATTCTTGGCCAAGGTCAGGTTGCCGCGGGTGTCGTACTGGAACTGCGACCAGTTGCTCAGCTTCTTGTCGGCCTTGGAGTACTTGGCGACCTTAGTTACCTTGCCGACCTTGTCGTCGTAAGCCAGCTCGGTCACTTCGTTCGGCGTCGTCTTGCGGGTCACGCGGCCCTTGGAGTCATACTCGAAGGAGGTCTCCTCGCCGGCGCGCTTGATGAGCAAAGGAAGTCCGCAGCACTCGTTGTAGCTCGTCTCGGTCCGGTCGCCGTCGAGAACGGTCACCATCTTGTAAAGCCACTCTTCGCCGTTGGCTTTACGCTTATTGAAGTACTCGTACTTGCTCGTCGAGATCATCTTGCCGTCGGTGCCTTTGACGTTGGCGGCGACCGTGAAATGTCCCTTATCCGACGCGTCCGTATCATAAGTGTAATCGGTCACCGAGCCGTCACGTTCCTTGACCGAGCGGACATTGAACTGCTTGTCCGCGCCAAAGTACGCGATCTGCATCGTGGACTTGTCGGCGTAGGCGACCTCGACCATGTTGTGCTGACGATCGGCGGAGTACTTGTACTCGTACTTATTGCCGTCGACGTCCTTGGAATACACCAGCTCGCCCAGGCTGTTGTAGCGGTACTCGGCGCGCTTGCCGTTCTCGCCGTCGATCGACTCGACGAGGCCCTGCGTATTGAACTTGAATGCCATCCGGCGGTGGAAGTTGTCCTGGAGCTTCTCGAGCTTCCCGTCCTTGGAGTAGGTGAACTCGATGAAGTTGCCGTTCTTGTCGGTGAGCTTGACCAGCCGGCCGGCGTCATTGAAATATTCCGTCTTACCGCTGTCGAAAATGCGGCGATATCCGTTCTTGATCCGTTCCAGCTTCTGGAAACTGTACTTGTTGGACACGAGCTGCGTGCCCTCGGCGAGAACGCGGGCCTCGATCTTGCCTTGGCTGCGGAACTTCTGCCACTCCTCGTTGCGGAAATCGGCGTCGTCCTTGAGGCGTTTCTTATAGGCGGCGGCGGAGCCCGTGGTGGAGAACAAGCCGGCCTTCTGCGCGACGCCGGCCAACTTCTCGACCGCGGCATCGAGCTCGGCGGGCTTGAAATTGGTGGGATTGAAGCGGTTCTCGGCGCCCCCGCCGTATTCATAGACCACGACGCTGCCATCGGCCGAGACGGTGAGGTTCACTTCGTACTCATTGCCCCAGCCCCAGCCAAACATGCCCTTGAACGCGGTACTGCTCTTGGAATTGTAAACGCGCTCGATCTTGGTCTCAAACTGGCCGGGGTAAACGATATCGGAGTAGCCGACAAAGAAATTGCCGTTTTTCAGGCTCACGCCCGCGGACGCGGTAAGCGCGCCGAATCCGATGCCGACCAGGAGCGCGAGTCCCGCGATCCATTTGCCCACAAACTTCTTGATACCCGTCGTTTTGTTCGCTTTCAACTGTGAGTCCCTCTTTCCGCCGAGTGAGTGCGTCGTCACTGCCGGACACGCCGAAAATCCGTTTCGAAGTCCGGGATCCGATGAGCGTAACCGCGGCTCAAACATTGATTTTGACAATTTTCATGATGACAAAAAAACCGGCCGCCTCCAACAGGATAATCACCACAAGCATGGCCCAGCCGGCCGGAGTGGAGAAAAGCAGACCCATGGATTCAGGATTTGCCGTGTAAAAATAGAGCCCGAGAACCGGGGGCACGCCAAGCACGATCATTCCGTTCAGGAATGTCTGCTGCAGCATCGTTTCGATCTTCTTCTCGACTCTGATGCGCTCGCGGATAGTCAGGACGATGGTGTCAAAGGTCTCCGCCAAATTTCCGCCGGTCTCCTTGAGAATATTGATCGAAGTCACGAACATCTCCACGTCGTCGGATTGGATCCGCTTGGAGAGATTCGTGAACGCCTCCTCGAGGGAGACGCCGACCCGATTCTGGCTGAGCACGAGACCGAACTCCTGCTGGATCGGCTGGGGCATCTCCTGAGTCACCAGGCCCATGGCCTGAACGATGGAAAGGCCCGACTTGAGTCCGTTGGACATCAGGCCTAGGGCGTCCACCATCTGGAGGACGAAGGTCTTGACCCGGCGGCGGTACATCCACTCGACGATCGGTTTGGGTGCCTTCCACCCCACAAACGCGGTGAACAAGCCGAAGATCAGGCCCGGCGCGACCTTGGGCAGGAAGATCAGGAACACCACGGAGCCAGAGCCAATGCTGATGGCGAAGAGCCCGGCCAGGATCCGTTGCGGCGGCACCTCGATGAACATCTGGTTGAGGCGCTCGACGATGAAATCGCGCGTGCCAAGCGACTGGAATCGCAGCCAGTCCAGGAAACGCTTGTTGTATTGGTAGCTGATCCCGAATACGGCGAGCCCGAGGGCGATCAGACCGATCCATTTGATGTTCAAAGCTCAGCCCTCCTTTCGCCTCATGGCTTGGCCGCGAACAGATGGCGCGGGACCTTCATGCCCTTCTGCTCCATCTCCTCCACGAACTTGGGCACGAAGCCCGTGGGCACGTAACGACCGATGATCTTTTGGTTCTTGTCCCGGCCTTCCTGCTTGTAGGTGAAGATGTCCTGCAGGCTGACGACGTCGCCCTGCATGCCGGTGACTTCCGTCACATAGGTGACCTTGCGCGAGCCGTCGGGGAGACGGGTCTGCTGGATGATCAGATTGACGGCGGACGCGATGTTTTCGCGGATCGCCTTGGAGGGCATATTGAGGCCGGACATCATGACCAGCGTCTCGAGACGGGCGATGCACTCGCGGGGGTTGTTGGCGTGGAGCGTGGTGAGCGATCCGGAGTGACCGGTGTTCATGGCTTGCAGCATGTCGAGCGCCTCGCCCGCGCGGCACTCGCCGACCACGATCCGGTCCGGGCGCATCCGAAGACAGCATTTGACGAGGTCGCGGATGCTCACTTCGCCCTCGCCTTCGATGTTCTTGGGACGGGCCTCGAGGCGCACGACGTGGTCCTGAATCATCTGCAGCTCGGCGGCGTCCTCGACCGTGATGATACGCTCGGTCGCGGGAATAAAGCTTGAAAGCACGTTGAGCAGCGTGGTCTTGCCCGAGCCCGTGCCGCCCGATACGACGACATTGAGCTTGCCCTCGACGCACGCGCGGAGGAAGTCGGCCATGTCCTCGGTGAGAGATCCGTACTGGACCAGGTCCTTGGAGGTGATGCGCTTTTTGGGGAACTTACGAATGGTGATCGTCGGACCGCGCAGCGCGAGCGGCGGGATGATGATGTGAACGCGCGAGCCGTCCGCGAGGCGGGCATCGACATAAGGCTGCTTTTCGTCCACGCGGCGGCCGAGCGGCGTCACGATGCGCTCGATGACGTTCATCATCTGGAGCTCGCTGGAGAAGTTCACTTTGGACATGGTGGGCTTGCCGCCCTTTTCGATGTAGATCTGGTCGCGCGCGTTGACCATGATTTCCGTCACGCTGTCGTCGGCGAGCAGATCCTGGAGCGGGCCGAGGCCGAGGGCCTCGTCGAGCACTTCCTTGACCATCTGCATCTTGAGCTCGCGCGACGGCATGATCGAGGAGGTGTCCTCTTTTTCCAGGACGTCCAGGACCGCCTTGCGCGTCTTTTCCTCGAGGATGTTCCGGGCCTTGGGATCATTGGAGTTATCCGCGCCCATCTTCTTGAGATCCATGGTCTCGACGAGGGCCTTGTGGATGCGCACTTTCATGGCGGTCCACGGATCCAGCGGCGCGGCCGAGCTGCGGCCGCCCGGCGAGTTGGCGCCCCCTTCCGCGGCCCCCGGCGACGCGGCGAGCGCGGCCGTGGCTTTGGCAGCCACTCCGGTTGGCTTTTTAAGCCGGGCCAGACTTTCGAGGAGATTGACCTGCCGGATCTTGCGGACGATGTCGAAGTACGCGCGCACTACCGGCGTGTTGGGCGCCGCGATCGAGACCGGGATCCCCTTGGCAAGCGAGCCGTCGCAGCTGGCCGGATCATCCGGAACTGCCGCGAAGACCGCTCGATTCAAGTTTTTCTGGATCAGCTGAGGATTGATGATGTTGGAAGGCGAATAGCGGTTGATGATCACCTGCACCATCTCGGGCGGGAACATCAGCTCCTGAATGCGCGCGAGCAGGCGCTTGGTCTGATTGATCACGATGATGTCGGCCGTGGTGACGACGAAGATCGCGGTCGCGTACTCCATGGCCTTAAGCGCCGCGGGATCCATCCCGTTGCCGCAATCGATCACGATCAGCTCGAAGAGCGACGTCACCGACTTAAGGAACTTGCCCAGCCCCTCCATGTCGAGGTCGCGCGCGACGATGGAATCGCGCGGCGCCGCCACGAAGCTGTAGCCACCTTGCCCGTTGGCAAGAAACGGCTGGAGGCTCTTGATATCGAACGCGCCGACGTTGAGCTTGGTGATGTCGACGATGCTTTTGGGCGGGTTCTGGCCGAGGATAATGTTCTGGTCGCCCAGGCTGTTCAGATCGAGATCGACGATCAGCGGGCGTTGTTTGAACTCCGTCAGATGCGCGAGCGCAAGGTTGGCGGCAAACACGCTTTTGCCGACCCCACCCTTGCCTCCGACTACCGCGATGATATGGCCTGCCATGGCTCGATTTCTCCCTTGGGGCCTCCGCCCTACTTGACCTTCACCCGGAAATTCTTCTTGAGATCATCCGTGCCCTCGCTTGCGCTGTCGATGATCTGAGGAGTCACGAAGATGACGAACTGGGACTTCTTCTTCCGGTAATTCTTGGAACGCATGAGCGTGAACAGCGCCTGGCTCCCGTTCTCATAGGCCGTCGGACTCGGATCATCCTTATTGAAGTCCGTGCCGACGTCCGCCGAGGAGACGCCACCCACGGCCGCGCTCTCGTTGGATTTGACGTAAAGCTTGGTCGTGATCGCGTGCTCCGAGGTCACGGGCGCCGTGCCGTTGGTGTAACGGCCCACGACATTGCTCTGCTGCAAGTCGATGTCGAGTTGGATGTCTTCGCTCTGGCCCAGGATCGCCGGCGTCACGGAGAGCGCGAGGCCCACCTTGGCGTTGCCAGCCTGGACGCCTCCGTTGCCGCTCGAGGCGACAAAGGGAAAGCCCATCTGCTCGGAGAGCTTGCCGACCTGGCCGCTGCGGACCACGATCGTCCCGGTCTTGAGCACGCGCGCGTAGCCGGCGGACTGGGCGCTGGCGAGCTTGGGAAACAAGCTCGAGATCGTGCCGCTCAGCGAGAGCCCCCCGGATGCCACGGCCCCGGTAGTGCCGTCGCTGCCGATCGAGATCTTGGGATCGGAGGCAAAGCCGGGCTGCCACTTGAAGTTAAAAAGACGGCTGTAATCCTTGGCCAACTCGACGAAGTGCACGGTGACTCGCACCAGCTTTTCCTGCTTCTTGGGCGGAGCCGGGAGAATCGTGATGAAGCTCTGGACCATGTATCGCGCAGGCAGGCGCTGGACCCCTTCCTTGGCGGATTCGATCGCCGAGGCCGGACGAACCTCCGGAAGATAAAGCGTAGCGACGCGCTTGGCGCGCTCGGCCTGGTCGGACGACTGGACTTGCCCTTCGAGGAAGATCAGCCCGTTCACGACGCGGGTCTTGACCTCGGGGGCGAAGACCTGGATGTCGTCCTGGATCTTCTTGGCGAGCACCTGCAAGGCAAGCGGCGAAAGCGTGGCCATGTTGATGACATTCTCGCCATAGATTTTTTCGTTCACGATCGTGACGACGCGGGCGTAATCCTGGGGCACCAGTACCTCGCCATCGATGATCACCTTGGCGCCGACGATCCGGACCTCGATGCCCTCGACGTCACGGAGCAGCGTGCGGATCTCGCCCGCCAGTCGGAGCATATTGCTGCCGGACACCTGGATCTCGAACACGAGCTTGAGCTCGCCGGTCTCGCCGCGCACCGTGACGTTGGTCTCGCCCGGGCTCAGCGGCTTGAACACCAGCTGGCGCTTGTCGCCGAGCGTGATCAGAGTGGTGGCGACAACTTTGGGATTGCCGATGACGATATTCCCATTCTCTTTCGAGGGCTCGAAATCGAGATCGACCGTGCGATCCTCGCCCGTCGACAAGCGGAGGTAACGGCGGTCCGCCGCGGCCTCGGATCGGTCCGAAGTGTAGCGGGATTTTCCGTAGGAGCTTTTCTTCTTCTTGCGCCCGCGCGTCGCTGGCGATGGCGCCGGTGCGGGCTCCTTGACCGCATCCCCCTCGCCCTCGGAGTCACCTCCGGTCTCGGACGCAGGCTCGGCGGCGGCAGCGATGCCGCGCGGCGAAATCCCGTAAAGCGGGATCCAGGTCAGCGAAAGGCCGAGCATCGCCCAGACGACGGCCCGCAGGCTGCGTCTTTCGGCGGACTTCACGATCTTCTGCTGTTTTCCGAGTACGGCTCTCATTTCCCCTGACCTTGCCCCCGTGCCCTCGTCCTCACCGTCGCTGCGAAGCCAGGCCGCGGGCCTGGTCCGACAAGAGATCCGGAAAGGTCGTCACCCCGAGGTTCATGCGTTCGTTGTCATCCGTATTACGAAGAGAGATGTTCAGGACCGTATCGCCGCTGGCCAGGATCAGCGCCATGGTCTGGGCGGTGATCGGATCCAGCTCCAGCGTCACGGACGAAAAGCTGTAGTCTTCCGCCAGCGAGCGCACGCGCTCCTTGCCGCCCGCAAAGGCGTCCGCCTCGATGGTGCGGGCCGCGTTATTGGCGATGCTGCGACCCACGGCAAGCACCGGCGTGTCCTGGAGGATCGTGCGGGACATTTTCTTGTCCTTACCGCCTCCCGGATCGACGATCGCGATCACGTCCACGCGGTCACCCGGCTTGAGCAGCTTGGAGACGCCGGTGATGTCGCTCACCGGGATCGAAAAAGCGCGCTTTCCGGGCGAAATCTGCGGAGCGAGGCCGGTGCGGATGCCAGGTTCCACGATCTTGTTGAAGGTGAGCTGCTCGCCTTTCTTGATCGGGACCACCGCGATCGTGCCGATCAACGAGCGCATGCCTTTGGTCGTCTCCTTGTCCGCCTCCTTTTTGGCGAAGGAGAGCGCCGAAGGCTCGAGGAATCGGGCCGGCTTGAGCGTCAGCTCCAGCATCGTCTCATTGATGCTTTCGGCCTCTTTGATGTCGCGCTTAGCGGTCACCACCAGCACTTCAGTGCCGAATTTCTTCTGCGCGTTCTCCTCGATGCTGGAGACGTAGCTCTGCACCATGAAGACCGCGAAAACCGCCATCACGATCGATAGAGTCAAGGCCTTGTTGTTCATAACTCACCCACCCCCGCCGTAAAGCACCCCAGGCGCGTAACAAAAGTCCATCCCGCCGAGAACGCCCTCATGGTACTGCCAGAGTCCCGCGGCCGCGTAAGGCCGATCGCCGCTCACGGTCAGGAGCGGGCGCTTCTGGCCGCCGACATCCACCACGTTGAGCTGCGTGCAAAGAGTCACGGTATTGCGGACGCGCACGTTGTTGCGACGCTCGACCTCGCCCTTATCCTCGCTGGCGCCGGGGCTCTTGGATCCGAGCTTGAATGTCGAGGCCAACGGCGTGTAGCCGCCGCTCCCGTCATCCGGGGGCGCATTTTCCGCCGTGCCGATAATCATCTGATTCATTCTCTTACCGTGGAACTGTCCGGGCATGAACCTAAGCTCCGGATAGCTGTTGCTGTTGAACGCCAGGCTGAGCGCCTGGGCCCGGGAATACTGCTGGTCGACGATCCCCATTTGAATCACGGTATTGACTCGGATCAACAGGAGGGTCAAACCGAACATCACTGGGACGGCAAGGAGGAACTCCACGATGCTCTGGCCGCGACAGCGGACGCGCGAGCGCGCACGAGCGCGCGCCGGCTTGCGCGTGCACGGGACGGAAGCGCTGACCTCACATGCCGTTATCTTCAAGAATCCTCCCTCCTCCGGGAAGCTTCAACATGGAGCTATTGACCTCCACCCGGGTCTTCTCGCGTCCAAGCCAGCTCTCCGAAGTCAGCGTCAATGAGTTGGCGCCGCCGTTGCCGGTCGAAAGCGGAATCACGGGCAGAGTTGCCCTGAATTTGTATCGGATTCCCTGCAGCCAACTAAAGTTCCGGTCCTTTCCGTCATAGGGAGGCTTGGGAGTGAAGTACATCCCGGGGATCTCCTCCCCCTCGACGCCTTTGGCCACGAACTGGTACTTTTCCACGCCCGGGTTGACCTCCGAGCGCTTGAGGAGCCGGATGATGACCTTCTGGGCGCGCCGAACTTGGTTTTCGGGATCCTCGCCCGCGGAAAGATAGGCTCGCGCCGACATGAACGTGGCGTAGTGGACGACATTGCCGTAGGCGAAAAGAAACGCTAGTTGAACGAAAAAGAGCACGAAGCCCATGAGCAGCGTCATGGTCAGCGCGAACTCAATGGTGGATTGCCCGCTCTCCTTCCGGCGCCGCCTCATTTGACCTCCGGATTGAGGAACATTCGGAAATTGTTTTCCCCGCCCGTGACGGCGCGCGGATGGTTCTTGGGACCTCCGTCGTCGAAGCCACGGGCTTCCGGATGGCCGTATTGGTAAGCGCGCGCGAACGGGCCCGAGAGCTGCTTGCTCATTCTTTCGGTAAAGCCGAACTTCTTGAACCCCTGGATCACGACGGAATAGATCAGCGCGACGGTCGTCAGGAGGAGGATGTACTCGACGGTGGCTTGGCCGCTCCGATGGCGGCGGCGAAGGCGGCGAGCTCTCGCTTTCAGCTCCATAGCAGCTCTCGCTTTCAGCTCCATGGCAGCTCCACCCATTTGCGCAGCGGCCAGGCCCAGATCGTCCAGACCGCGGCGGCCGCGATGGCGACGCCATAAGGCATGGTCAGATTGCGATCGAACTTCGGGGTCGCCAGCTCCAGGTCCTTGACGATCACTGAAAGGATAAACGCATGCATCTTGCGCACGAAGCCGCCCATGCGACCGCGGACCAATAAAATAACCACGGCCATCAGGCCGCCCAGCAGCACGGATAGTAGCGCGGATTCGACCGCGAACTTCGGCGTGCTCCAGGCGGAGAGCGCCATGAGGAGCTTGACGTCGCCGCCGCCCATGACCCGGATCGCGAACATCCAGCCCAACAGGACGAGCGCGCAACCCACGGCCAGGAGCGCCAGACCGAGGCCTTGCCACCCCCCAGTCGCCGCGGAAAAGACCAGGCCGGCGCCGAGCGCGGGCAGCGTCAACCAGTTGGGAATTCGCCCCGAGCGCAGGTCGGTGACGACCGCGACCGCGGCGACCGCGGCGATTGCCCAGGCTGCGAAAGAGGAAAGATCAATTGCCCCAGATGCCGGCATTGATTCTCCCCGTTTTGATGTTTTTTTCGAGATTGGCGCCGAAGAAGAGGATGCCGTTGTCGACGGCTCTGAGCATCGCGCGCGAGAGGCCGCCCGCCAGCGCGACGACCGCTGAAAGCAAAAGGATATATTCGACGGTCGCCTGTCCGGCGTCGTCGCGATAGATCGCGTCCAAAATTGCGAAAAAGCGGGTACTACCCCTCATACCCCTGTCGTCCCTTCCTTGGAACGTTTCCGATTGTCACCCCGTGAGGGGCGGAATCAGTTGTTTTCCATGCCTTGGTTGATCTCGCCGGTGACCTTGTTCACCATGCTATCGACCTGCTTGCTGAACGCGGTCTTAAACTTCATCGCGATCATCACCACGGCTGAAAGCATCAGGATATATTCTACAGTGGACTGGCCGCGCTCATCACGAATTAATTCCGCGAAAAACCCGGTCATTTTTGCCGATTTCGTATTTTTTTCCGACATACTCTCTCTCCTTCCCATCCGTCCCCGCCTATCGGCGGAATACGGCCGGAAATTGACTCCCTCATCTGTCAGTTAAGATGATAGCAATTTTTGATTTGTCTAGTCAAGTATACCATTTTTATATAAAAACAAATACATACGAAGAGTTGCGACTCAACCGTCCCAAAGCCGTGACTTCTTCCTCGAGCGCCCGTACCACCGGCTCGCCCCGAAGCTCCGGCGCGCGCGCCTGGAGCTGCTCGAGCCGCTGCACGCCCTCTGGATGAACCGGCGTGGTCTGCAGCAGGATCCAATCGCCCTTCTCGACTCGCGTTTCCACGATTTCGGGTTCGAGATCGCCCGCCGTGCCCAAGGCCATCAGCGGCACTTGGCGCCAGTGAGCCGTCTCGCGCGACACCGGATCACGTAGCCGCGCATAGCTTCGCGGGGTGGCCAGCTCCCCGGCCTTTCCCTTGCGAAAGATCCAAGCCGAGCAAGAACCGACGTTGGCGAGCGCGAGCAAGCCGTCGTCCAGGTAACCGGCAATCACCGAGGCGCCGCCCTTTTCATGGACGCTCTTTCCACGATTCGCGGCATTGACCTTGCGGTTGGCATGGACCAGCCCGTTGAACAAGACGTTGCCCGCGAGCGAAAAGTAGGAGCGGATCTCAAACGGCAGCGTAGCGTCCATGTCGCCCGCCTCCTTGACGAGAAAGCCAAGCAGGGCCTCGCAGGCTTCGCGCGAGGCGCGGGCTCCGCTCTGCGGACCGCCAAAACCGTCCGCGAGCACGAAGATCCCTTTCTCCTCGCGCACCAACGCATGGTCCTCTTGGCCGGGACAGTCTCCCTGAAGCATAAGCGTGGCTGCTGAGCGAAAACTCATTGAGCCGCCTCCTCTCTCTGTTTGAGATAGCGGGCGATCTTGCGGGTCGCGCGCTCATGGTAGAGATCCTCGGACGGGATCGAATCGATGATCTCCTGATAGCGTTTGCGCGCTGAAGCGAAGTCGCTGTAGCTCTCGGCCAGGACCGCTTCGGTGTATAGCACCTTGGCCTTATCATGGAGAATCGCGCGGATCCGGTCCATCGCCACGTAAGTCTCCGATCGGTTCGGATCGATCCGGCTTGCCTTGCGATAGAGCACAAACGCCTTGGCGAACTCCCCGGCCTGATCGGCCTGGCGGGCCTCCTCGAGCACAGGCGCAAAGGCCGCGGCGATCGCGGCACGCGACTTCTTAATATTGGATTTTGCGAGGCTCACCAGCTTCTTCTCCAGCGGCGCAAGCTCTATGGCGCTCTCGAAGGCCCGAATCGCGGAATGGTAGCGCCCCGCTTTTTTCAACGAGAGCGCCTCGGAGTACACCTTCCACGCCTGCTCGGCGACTTGCTGCTGGACCTTCTTTCGCTGGGCCTCGGCGGCGTTATGCTCTTCCCACATCTGGATTTCCTGGCGCCACTGGTCGACGGCCTTGTTCTCCGGATCGATGGCCAGGATCTGGGAGAACAGCTCGCGGGCCTGCTCGTAACGCTTGCGGCTCATGAGCGACCGCGTCTCGTCCTCGAGCTGCGAGATCTTGGCCTTGAGACGAGCCTCGTCCTCCTTGCGGCGCTTTTCCTCCTCGATGGCTTCGCGTTTGCGCTTGCCCTCGCGGGAGTAACGCTCGATTTCGCGAGCGTCTTTATAGTCGTTGATCAGAGAAAAGATCTTGCTCACTTCGAAGAGCGCGCGATCGTACTCTTTGTTGCGGTAATGTTCGAAGGCGAGCGCATGCTGCGTTTCGACGAATTTTTTCTGCTCCGGCGTCAGCGCCTCGAAACTCACGGCCAACGCCTTGTCCTTGTCGCCAGGCTTGGATCCCGGTTTAGTTTGCGTCTGCGCGGGCTTCTTGGCCGGCGCCTTGGTCTCTTCCTCCTCGTCAAACAGGAACATCCCCAGCGTGGCGATGATGAGAAAGGTCACCATGTACTGCCGCGGCTTGGGCTGCGCGCGCAACCAGGCCAGCCCCTTGCCGATGAGAGTCTTCGGCGCCGGTCCCGCCTGCCCGACGCCCGGGATGCCGCCGACGCCCGGAATTCCCGCGATTCCGCCCATGCCAGCCATGCCGCCGGGCATCGCGCCAGGCATCGCTCCTGCGTGAGCCATCGGATCCTGCATCAGTGGCAGATCAGAAGCGGGAGCCATGCCCATGGGCATTGGGGGTGCCGCCGGGGAGGCCAGCTGGCCGCCGAAATTCACGCTCTCCGGGGTCTGTTGCTGATAAGCGCCGTCCAACGAAACCGCCCCGAGATCGATCGCCGCCGATCCCGCCGGAGCCTGGGCATCAAAGAGGGAGATCGCGAGGAAATCATCCTTTTTTGCCGCATAGTCCGGATTGACGGCATTGAATTCGAATTCCACTTCGCCGATGCGGAGACGCGCGCCGCTCTCGAGCGGCACCTCGCCGGTGATCCTCTCGCCGTTGACGTAGGTGCCGTTCGAGGAGTCAAGATCCTTAATGAGGAATTGGGCGCCTTGCCGGCGGATTGTCGTGTTCTTGCGGGAAGACTTCCGGTCGTTGAGCACGACCTGGCAACCCTTGCCGCGTCCGATGACCACTTCTTCGTCGCCGACGCCAAGCTCGGTGACGTTGGCGTCGCCGGGCCTGAACACGAGCCGCGCGTCGATCTTGCCGACCATCGTGACGCGCGTCGCGGAGTCCTCAGCGACGACGGGGCCTTGCGCTGCAGCGCTCAATTCGGGCGCATCCAAAAGCTCCGGTTGAGCCAGCTCGGGAAGCGCCCCATCCGCCATGGGGATCGCCGCGGCAGCGGAATCGCCGGCTTCAGTCTGGCCAAACGGCGCTGCCTCGGAGCCCATGTGGCTCGGCAGCGGTGACTCCAGGCCGAGCGCGTCCATTCCGGGCGCGCCCGGAGCGAAACCCGCCGCCTCGCCGCCGGGAAGCGCGGCCGATTCAGGCGTGGGAACAGGCGCGACCTCGGGTTGTCCCGGGGCCAGCGGATCAGTGATCTGCGCCGCGAACGCCGGAGCGGCGCTCGTCGTGGCGACGGCGTCCGCGGCGGTCTCGCGGGCGGGTTGGC
>CAYXVB010000025.1:11468-31110 GCA_964467785.1 uncultured Bacteriovoracaceae bacterium | reverse complement strand
AGCTAACCCGTGAGCGCTTCATGACGTTGTCGAGCGAATGCTCGACAACGGTGCGGCCCTCTCCAATAAGGTCCTGCCTCTATCTGTGGACGATACGACCCTTCAATTCGCTTCCCCCCTGACGGTCTGACTCACAACGAAGGATCAGGTCAGCGGCTTCGAGTTGCACGACCTCGTTAAGCCACTTCATTTCCCGTTCACAAATGGCAACGTGATCAAGCGGAAAGCGGTCTCTACCATAACGAATCGAACTCAAGTCGATTTCCCTTTTTTCAGCACTCCGGATACGGACAGCTCCGGTAAAGAAATGTTGAGTACTGGTCAACCTCGGGACGCGCCAATAACCGAACTGGTTCGCCACGGTGCTCACTCCAGGATCAAAAACCTGCTCTTCCTCGCATGAAGGCGCAACGATGGCTTCAATGGAAGTCAGCTTCCGGGCTAACTCGGCCAGCTGACCACAGTCCCAAAACTGTTGAGTCACATCGCTACGCTGGATTCGCAGCACCATCGACTGATCCGCGGCCGCCGACGCGCTGAAACCGTGGGAAGAGGCAAAGGCCACTAAGCCCGCAATAGCGCCACTACACAAAAATCCAAGGGCACTTCGTTTCGACATGTTCGCTCTCCTACATTTTTAAACTCCGAGAACATCCCGGCGTTGAACTGAAAATTACCGCAAATCGCTCCCATAAAGCAGTTACAGAGGGTTACTTCTCAGGGGGTTTGGATGACTAATATTTTGACAGCTGTGGGGAGAGTGACGAAGCCCATTCAGGATGCCAAACAATTAGCCATTTAATCCACTCGCTTAGCTTCATTATCGTCGGAACGACGATTGCATTTAAACTCCCTAAGCCGAGAGATGCCGAGAGATAGTGATGAGTTACTCAAGTCTAATTCAGATTATCCAATCCAATCTAGAGGAGCTCATCACGCTTCCCGCCAGTCATGAGCATTCTGAAGAGACCTATCGGCTCTCGCTCATTTCTTATCTCAAGTGCGATATCGAGGGACTTCGAGCGAAGCTCGATCACTTCTCTGGTCACCACGCCGAGGAAAAAAACTCGGCACTTCCTCGCCTTCTCATCGAAATTCGCCTGGCAATCCGGACGGGAACTGTTCTCAAAGAACAGATCGAAGAACTGAAGTCTGCGATCGCCACTGCCCGCAATTCAAGCGGATGGCTCGCGGAAGCTTCCTTTGTCCTAGCCCTCGCCTATGAAGCCAGACGGAATTACGTGGCCTCGCGCGAGGCCTATTTGCAGGCGGCGACTCAGCTCTCCGCGGTCGGCGCTCAACGGAAGTCTATCAAGGCACTCCTGAACGCGGTCGCCTCCGAGAGTCGCATTGATATGGCCTCAAAACGCATCATCGCCGACTACATGCTGATTTATAACAAAGCAAAGACCTGCGGCGAACCCGGTGTCGCGGGGGTTGCGCTCTACAATGTTTCGCTCGAGTTTCAGAGAGAAGGAGCGCTTTCTGTGGCCCTTCGCTTTTGTGAACGCTCGCTCGCGCTCCTGCGACATGATTACGGTACGCTCCATTACTATTCGGCGGTCGTGCATCGCTGCCATCTCCTGTTACAGCTTGGACGTCGCGTCGAGGCCGCCGACGCCTACGATCTTGCCCGCGTTGCTCCGTTCAAGGAGATCCAGGATGCCCTCCGCGCGCTTCCATCCGCCGTCAATCCGGCCTTTCACTATGAAGGGAACATCGCCACTCTTCTTCCTACCTGGGAAGATCGACTGGTTCGGATCGGCAGAAATGACAACGATTCGAGCGAGAAGTTCGGTGCGCTCGAGGTTCGCCTACTTCAGCTCCTGAGTCGTGGCCCTAAAGAAAAGCACGAGCTGATCGAGTTGCTCTATGGCAACAAGATCGCGCTCGAGCATTCGGAAAACCGGTTGAAAGTCCTCTTGTCACGAGTTCGAAAAAAAAGGCCGGGACTGATCTGCCGGATCGGAAATCATTACAAGATTTCTGACTATTCGCTGCTGAGCTTCTCCGTCGAGGAGGCTGGATGAGGAGCCTTTGGATCGCATCCTCCTTGATGCTTGGATTTTTGAGTGCGACGTTTGCCTATGCGGAGCAGGCGGATCCCGAATGGCTCGTGCAAGTCGGCTCCACTTACAATGACGAAGTAACCGGCAAGGCGCAGAGGTTTCACGGAACAGGCACGATCGTCAAGATCGGCGATGACTACTTTGTATTAACCGCATCGCATGTCAGCCAGGGTGATAACGTCATTCTCCAATCAGGCGGTCGCCGCCTTCAATTTCTCAAGCATGAACGACTCTCGGATAACCTCGCCGACATCGAGCTGATTCGCATCAGCGAAGAAGACGTGAAGCCGTTTGGCGTTTTGGCCTATGACCGCTTAGACGAAAGGCAAAGTTCTATTGTCGGTCCACTCGTGGACTCGGGCCTGGAAATTCAAGGGCTATCAGTCACGCCCTCTGGGGACCACAAAATTCCCCAAGCATCTTGGAATCTCAATGCGGATGAGTGGAAAAACAAGGCTCCTGCCGCGAAGCCGGGACTCGGAGCGACCGATTTGACCGGAGATCGCTATCTTCGTTCTACGCTCGCAGCGGACGAGTATATCGCAGATGTGCAGATCCGGCCCGGGATGAGCGGCGCTCCTCTGATCGGGCGCGACTCCTTCAATGGTTATTCGGAACGCGGAAAGGATTCGGGAGGACTTCCAGGGTCTGACCGATATGTTCTACGCGGAATTGCGAAGAGCTATTCGCGAGCCTTCGAGGAATCGCATTTCGTGACGGCGGAGCAGATTTCCAGATTGCTGGAAAGCTTCAACGCCGGCAAACGCGGGACGCTCGACCCCACTCGCTGGCGCCTCAGAAACGGGCTGACGTACCGCGACCTTGGAAGCGGCACTCAAGAAATCAATCCTCTCAATGCGCCCGCAGGCGGCGGAGGCTCCGCAGACGGTGGCGGAGGAGGTTCCGCCGATGGAGGTGGAAATGGCTCTGCCGATAGCGGTGATTCGCACGCTTCGGCGGCTGACGTTTATAAGCAATTCGGGATCGAGCCGGGAGTGATCTGGCACGGAACCCCGGCGTTTGCGCTCAAGGTTCGTCATAGATCAGGAAACGTCTTTGTAGTGAACGGCGATCTAGCTTCGATTCGCTTTCTCAAGGAGAGCCGGGATTTCTTGGCAGTCGAACCGGTTGCGACACCTGAGGAAATCGGCAAACTTATCTTTGATAAGGTTTCGCATGCGGATGACCTGAGCGAGCTTATGTCTGGGATGGAATTCGTCTCGTCGTGCTCTATTGAAGTCGGCAAGGGTCCAAAGGACGGGGCGAAGATCTCCATCGCTCTACCCGGAGACGACTCACTCGAATTCAGCTTGAACGAGAAAGGAGAGTTGGTCAAACCGACTTCCTATCCGTTCCGGCCCATTCAGGAGGTTCTCTCCAAGCGTGAAAGAAAGCCCTACCGCGTGGACGTCACAGGATTGTTCGCGGTCGGAGTCGGCTCCTTGCGCGGCAATAGGGTCACGATGACTTCTAGCACCACTCCCCATCTCGGCAACATTTTGGACTATTCAAAGAAACCCTACCTTCTCATTAAGGCCGATAAAAGCAGCCGTGACCGCCCGATCTTTTGTTCGACTCGAAAGGCTAAGCCCACTGTCCAAAATTCGTCTGCCCCGGGCTGCTTGCGCGAAAGCGCACCGGAATACCCCGTGCAACTCGTAAACTCTGTTCAAGGTGTTCTCGATAAATTGGCGCAGTGATAAAGGAGCCCTCAACGGATCGCAGCGGCGATCCACGAGAACATTTCCGAGCATTTCGAAAAGGCTTGCTTGAGCGGGGAGATGCTCCCAGGGGTTTTGCGAATGAGACCGTCGAACTCGGGGTGCGTCTTCTCGCTCACTTCCGCGTATGCGATGGGCTTCCAGGTCGTGGGATCCACCTGATAGATCCGCGTTCCGTCGTAGGCGTAGTGAGTGATCAACGGGGCATGCGGTATCAGTTTGATGGTGTTTCCGCTCCGGGACTCATGACTGAAGATCCTTCCCAGAACCGCCTGATTGTAGCCGAACATCTCCTGGGTGAGAGGGGGCATTCGGGATCCGGCAATTTGCTGATGAACGTCGTTTAGGATTCTGACCAGCGCCGATTGGAGATCATTGAGCTGCGCGTTCTCACGCGCGTCCAGGCTCAGCCCGAAGCGCATGGCCTCGAGGAGCTTCCGGTTTTCCTCCGAGAGGCGAATCGGGGTCTGAGTCAGTTTTTCGGCCTGTTCAAGATAGCGGTCAAGGAAGACCGCCGAATAGCGCTTCCAGTCGCTGCGGTCGGCGGTGAGGCCAAAGATGGACTGGGCATCGTACAGCGCGAAGTGCATCCCCGCCTCGGCTCCTCGCTTTCTGGTCATAGCAGTTGCATCTACCCATTGCTCATTGATGATTCGACCACCTCCCGGACCCTGAAGCAGTGCGAGCTTTTTGGCTCGATTGAGGATTTCCTTGTCGAAAGCGACATCCGGAAGGTCCTTGCTGACCAGTCGGGTGATCCTCCCAGTGCCGGGATGGGTCTCGATCAGGGTATTCTGGGTGTGGGCGGCGAAATAGATGCCATGCCTGAAATGATTCTCCGCCAAGCTCCTGGCAAGCTGAGGCAGGTATTCTTGGGTAATCCATTCCTTGCGAGTGAGGCCGGCCTTGCGGGCGGCCTCGTCTAGCTTTCCAGAACTGATGAATCCATGTAGCGGACCAATCTCGAGTCCCTTTGCGAAGGACTCTTGAATGACAGAGGCATCCCTGACGAGGTAACTATTGACATAGCCATGCGTGTGGATGGTAACGGCAGCTTCTTCGCGCATGATCGGGATGGAATCGGAGATGGCGCGGATGCGGTCCGTGTTCTGAACCCCAGACGTCAAGAGATCGTTGCCGTAGTAGTCCATCTTGAGCAGTGCCGGGGATCCCTTTCCGTCCGGGTTCCAAACCAGACGAGTTGAGCGGCCCGACATCCGGGTGGTGAGCAGGGTCTCCTTGGGTGGGCCGTAACGCTGAGTCAGCTCTTGGAGTTCCCCGGCGTTGTCCTCAAGCACGAAGTAGCTGACTATACCTCGCTCTGTATCTATGAATTGACGGGCCTTTTCCTCGCTCATGGATTTGGAGAAAGTACTTTCAAGCACCGGGACGCGCACCTTCTTCTTGCCAACCAGCAAGGTCGCTCCGTCGGGGGGGAGAGGCACTTCGAAACGGTAGAGCTTCTTGACCTTCTTATCCTCCGGGGAGAGCGGCGCGGCGTTGGCGAGATCCACATTAAAGTCGCGTTCCTGGTGGAGAAAACGCACCCAGTAGTCCGGGAGACCGGTAAATTCCGGATCCGAGGCGAACGTAGGGTGGCCTAAGGGGATAAGTAGGATCGCCGCGAAAAGCGCGCCTCGAATCAGACCTCCAGCGGTCACCTTCCGGATTTGTGAAACGGTGATGGTTTGGTTCGAGCCATGGGCCATGATGCTCAGTATAAATCCCCTCCGGAGGCATCTCCCCATAAAAAGAGCCTCCCGGATTGCCTGGGGATGTCTTCGCGTATCACCGCTGCACTTCGCTCATGCCCCCGAAACAGGCCTTAATCCAATAACTTGCTGTAAGTAATAGAAAAATTTTTAAATCACCACTCCTCCGCAAACCAGAGGGAGTCAAGCCAGAATTGACGCAATGCATTATTTCAAGTATGAGTGCCGCCATATGGGAAATTATCTCCGCCTTCTGTCCCTGGCCACATTGCTCTGCACCCAGTCCAGCTTAGCCGCTGAACTCTCGCTGTCGATTCAGCACCCGGAGCGGCTGGGCTCGCGCTTATCCACCGTCCAACGACTGGTGCAGACCGCGCTCGAACGAATGCCGCCCTCCCTGAAGGCCGGGATCCGCAAGCCAGTGCACCTGGAGTTCAAGAAGTTGGAGGGCACCTCGCCGGAGGGTGAAATCACATGCGATGGCAGGCTACAACTCGGAAAAACCACGCATCTTCGGGATCGCATCCAGATCGTGATGAACGCGTCGCTCCTCCGGGGCATCGAAAAGGGACCCGGCGGCGAGCCGACACGAGGCTGTCGACACGCTGACGTCCACCGTCTGGCGCTCGCAACGCTCCTGCACGAGCTTTCTCATGCCTATGACCTGCAATCCGTGAATCCTGGAGCGGCGATCGAAGATCCGCTTCAGTCCAAGCCGACGATCGTAGGACTCGTTTCCTCGCGGCAAGGATTTCTGAACCTCGCTGGCTGGAAAGCCTCGGGCGTCTCGCCCAAGGAAAAGAACCAGCTTCGCGCGCGCAGCGCAGATCCTTATGAGTTCGAGAGCCCACAGGAAGCCTTCGCGGTCGCCATGGAGTACTTCCTCGTGGACCCGCAGTTTGCCTGCCGGCGCCCGGCCTTAGCCGATTACCTGGCATCAACATTCAATGATCGCCCCTTTCCCGCCGGTTCCTGCGTTCAAAACTGGCGGGCCTTCCTGAGCGGCAGCGGAGCGCCGATCGATCTGGACCCCAAGCGCGTGTACCAGATCCACTACCTGCTCGCATCCAAGGGCGACTCCATGATGAGCCGCTGGGGACATTCCATGATCCGGATCGTGACCTGCGCGCCGCAACGGCAAAACGTCGGACCGGAATGCCTGGCCGACGAAGCCTATCATGTCGTGATCAGCTATCGCGCCAACATCAGCGACCTGATCCTGAGCCAGTGGGCGGGGCTGACGGGTGACTATCCCTCGCAGCTCTTCATGTTCCATCTTTCGGAAGTCGTCGAGGAATACACCCGGACGGAACTTCGCGACCTGATCAGTGCCCCTTTGCTCCTCACCGATTCCGAAAAAGAGACCCTGCTCAAGAATGCCGTGGAGCGCTTCTGGTCCTATTCGGGGAAATACTACTTCCTGACCAACAATTGCGCTTCGGAAAGCAGGGATCTGATCCAGTCCGCGCTCGACGAATCCCATCCGTTCCAGAGAGAAAATCCCGACACGCCCAACGGACTCCTGAGCCGCCTCATCCGAGCGGGGCTCGTCGATCGCCGGACGCTGGAGCAGACGCCCACGAGCGGACGCACCCTTTTTCCCTCCAATCGCCTGGCGCTTGAGCAGGCCTATGCGCGGACGACGGAGGCCTTTCCCGGACTTCTCCAGGAATACCCCGAAGGCATGAAATCTTTCCTCCAGAAGAGCACGGCCGCGGAGCGACGCAAGCTCTCCGAGCAGGCGTTATCGCTTCCCTCCGATCGGAAGCGCAAGCTCCTCGGCGCGCTCCTCCAGCTCGAGGAGCAGGCCCGGCGTCTCGTGGATGCGGCGCTGACAGAAGCAGTCGGCACGCTGATCCAGGACGAGCACCCCGCGCTCGCGCTCTCTGCGCCGCTCGACGCGCTCAAGAGCGCAATGAAAGACCTGTTGCCGTGGATGACCACGCCTCAAGGGGGCTACGGCATTCCGCAGGGAATCGAGTCACCAACGCCCGCGTTCCTGGCGGAACGGCAGCTGCGTCGATCGATGGCGACCTTCACGCTCCAGAAGGAACTCGAAAAAGCCCTCGATATGCGCATGGTCTCCGAACGACGCGCGATCCAGGCCAACCTCGCGCAACTTTCCCGTCAGGCGATTGAAGAACTTTCAAAAAGTAATAACAGGTGAAAAATATTTTGACACACCAAGTCAAACGTGTTTAATGCGCCATACGTCCAATCGACAATTAATCAACTGTCCTTAGAAAGGAATGTCCCCATGAAAAAGTTCGCCCTGATCGCCCTCTCGCTCTTGACCGTCTCCAGCCTCGCCCACGCGCGGCCCTACATCCTCAGCGGTACCAGCATCGTGCACACTTCCTTTGCGACGGCAGTCACTGACAATGGCCAGACCTACTTCTCCGTCAACGACTACTACAAGGTCGCTTACGAGCAGATCGACAACGAAGTCGCCCATTACATGGCCGAAAACGTCGTCTCCCCGGACCTCGGCCAGCTGATCGAAATCGAGCGCGAGCTCGCCGCCAATGAGCTCGGCGAAGACTCCGCCTCCCAGATGAGCATCGACCAGCTCGTCGCCAAGGTCATGGCCCGCAGCGCGCAGGCCAAGCAAGCCGAGTAATCCGGCTCGCGGAACCAGAATCCCGCACGAGAGCGGCAGGGCGTGAAGCCTTGCCGCTCTTCTTGTTTTGAACGCAGGGACGCGGCCATCAACCCCTTCTTTAGAATCTGCCCTACCCGTCCCGTCAACTCGCTGACGCCGCGAACGAGCAACGGGTCCTCGAGCTCAAGACCATGCCCTCACCCACAACTTTAGCGGGCGGATACCGATAAGTCTCGACGGAGGTTCGCCCGTGAACTTTGCGCCGAAATCGATCCCACGCCTGATTCTGCTGACTCTCACGCTTGCCCTCTCCGGCACTGCCGCCCACGCCCGCTGGGCACAGGATGAAGACGCCGCGAGCGAGGTCGAGTTCCAAAACGTCGACACCGAGGTCCGCGAGGACGGCACCTACGAGACTGTGGTCGAGACCCAGGTCAAACTGCTCAAAGAGAGTGCCCGCACGGAGCTAGGCACCCAACTGTTTAGCTACAACTCCAACACCACCGAATTCAAGGTGCTGGCGGCGCGCACTCAGGTCGACGGAAAGCAAATCGCAGTCGACAGCTCCAAAATCGAGGACAAGCCGCGAGCGAGCTCCCAACAGGGTTTTGACCAGATGAATCAGGTCATGATCGCGTTTCCCGAGGTCAAGATCGGCGCATCGGTCTACACCAAGGTCCGCCTGCGCGTGAAAGAAGCCTCCTTTCCTGGCTTTTTCTCGGCGGAATACAGTTACGGCGTCCCGGTTCGCGAAAAAGCGGGGCGCGTGCGCATCCGCTCGGCGATCCCTCTCGCGGTCGACCGCAACGATCCGAGCCAAGTGCTCGCGATCGAAGAAGTAAAAAAGGGCGCTACGCAAGAGATCACCATCACACTCAAGGAACCCGTCTACCGCGTCGCTGTCGACGAGCAGGCCGCGGCGCTCAATCCTTCGAAATTCCCCTGGGTCAGCGTCTCCACCGCGCGCGACATCACGGAGATCATGAAGCCCGTGACCGCAAGCTATCAAAAGATCCTCGAGCAGCCCCTGCCTCCGCGCTTCGAGGCGATACGCGCCAAAGCCGCGACCCAGGCGCGGCTGGTCGACAAGCTCAACACCATCACCTCGGAGCTGGCCTCGCAAGTCAGCTATCTCGGCGACTGGCGCACCAACGCGGGCAAATACATCCCCCGCGACCTGGCAGCGATCGCCGAAACCCAGTACGGCGACTGCAAGGATTACTCGGCCTCGACGGCGTCGATCCTCCGCAAGCTCGGCTACCGCGCCGAGATCGCCCTGGTCCACCGCTCCAACGTCTACAACCGACCGGGCCGCGCGCGAGTGCTGCCATCGGATTTCAATCACGCGATCGTCTGGTTCCGCGACGGAGAGCGCGACTACTGGATCGACCCGACAAACTTTGTGAGCTTCGCGCAAGGGATGTTCCGTGACATCGCGGGCCGTCCCGCGCTCGTCACCCGCGGAGAGGCGCCGCTGTTGACGGAGACGCCGCGGACGCGCCCCGAGGACGCCCGCGTGAACGTCACCAAGATCCTGAGCTTTGGGGAGCCCAACTCGCCCGAAGGCCGCGACCGGCGCTTTGTCGAAGGCCAACTGCGGCTCGAAGGCGTCTCGGCGACCGGTTACACCGGCGCGGCGCTCACCCACTCGCGGCGCTCGCTCGATCTGGATCTGACCCGCTACTTCGTCGACCCAAATCTCCTGATCGACTGGAAGACGGCGGACTACGACCTCACCTCGCGCGTGGTCCGCGATCTCGACTTCAAAGTCTTTGCGACGATCAGGGATACGCCGATCCGCACTTCGGCCGGTCATGCATACTATCTGGGCGCAATGGACAGCGTGACGGGCATACTTTTAACCAAGACTGCCGACCGCGTTTCGGATCTGCAGACGGGCTCGCCGTTTACCTATCGGATCACCACGGAGCTACGCGATGTTAAGCTGGTGGGACGAAAGTCGCTGGATTGCGAGATCGAGAGCCCTTGGCTTTCGGCCAAGCGGCGCCTCAAGCTGATCCCGCGCGGAGTGAGGATCGAGGAGCAGGCTATCGTGCGCGGCGAAACGATCCCGGAGGCGGAGCTGCGCTCGCTGGCGTTTGCCCAGATGCAAGAAAAACTTCGAAACTGCCTCGGGCAGGCCGCGCTGATCTATGAGCGCATCGGAGGAGGCGGGCGCGCGCTCGCATCCGAAGTCAGCGGATCCAAAGACAGCGCGGACGGCGACGGCATCCGGCCTCGGCCGTGAGAAAACAAGAAGGCCGACCCCGGGACTGCCCCAGGACCGGCCTTCAATTTCCAAATCTCAGCGAGGGAATGATCAGCTCCCGCCGCCTCCAAAGCCCTGATTGGCTCGCTTTTCCTTGGCCGTCTTGCCAAAGCGGCAATATTCGTCCTGCAAGTGGCGCATGTAATTGATGTCCGAGCTCTTGTAGGTATGCGGCGCGAAGTCGCCGAGGTACGTGCGCATGGGTTCTCCACGTCGATAGTGGTAGATGCCCACATTGTTACTGTAATTGCTGTCGATGAAGGATAGATCGTAGCCGCTATCCGTCTTGCGCATATCGATCACGAGCCAAGCATGGGCCGCAACTCCCGGCATCTGCAGGACCTGAAAAGCGATGTGCTTCTTATTGACGACCTGATCATAAAGTTCGTCCATCCCGCGATCGAGGCTCGCGTCCGCGCCGCCCGAGGAACCAAACAGCCCCTTAAAGAAGCCGAGCTCGAAGATCGAGGTATTGACCTCGCCCGCGGTCAGCATGCTCTCGATTAACCGACCATAGGAGTAGCTGAAGCCATTGAAATTCCTGAAGCCCGGAATCTCGACCACCCCTTGCTTGGTCATGAGGTCATTGATCAGTTCACGGGCTTCCGCCTCGCTCGGTCCAGGGAGGTCCGGGCGGTAAACCGCGAGATAAGTGGCGCTGCGCTGAAATTCCGAATGCCACCAGCAAAGTCCGGTGCCCAAACCGCCAGCGCTGTTGCTATAGGCATTCAGGTTGGCAACATCATAGAGCAGCGTCTTGAAATAGTCGGGATCTTTGGCGTTCTCGCAGAACTCCTCGCGGCTCCGAGCCGGCGGAAGGGCGCCATTGCTGACCACCGTGGTGAATCCGTATCTTCCCCGGGAGATTTCACTACTCAAGGAGTCCAAAGCCGCGCCCCTGAGATCAGCTCCCAATGAACGAGGGTTATTGTAGAGCGCCGTCATTGACTTGCTACTCGCCACCGTGCGCCGGGCCATCGAGAGATTCACTACCGAAGCGGTAGCCAGACCAACACCCAGAACAAAGATTGAAACACGTTTTAATTTCATGAGGCGGTACGAAGCAAGAGCGATGCCGATCGCGATCCGCCTAGAGGCTGCACTTACAAGCTCCTCGCGAGCCGCGGGAGTGTCCAAAAATTAGACAGTTGAAACTTCGATCAACACCTTGATTTAGGCCTGATTTAAGGCCTTTTTCATACTGAAATCGAACTACGGAACCAGTACCATAGAGAGATGAAGTTCATGTCTACGATCTATCGAGTCTTGCGCGCCCTCTGCCTCCCGGCAATCTTCCTCTGCGGCCAGGGCGCCCAGGCCTCCGAGTTCCGTTGCGCGACCGTAAGCTCCGCGCTTCCCGCCGCTTCCGCCTGGCTCCGCTCGGAGAAACAGCCCGCCCGCGGCGTCGCACTGGTGGTACACGGGCTCAACCTCCGCCCGGACAAGATGGATTCGATCGCGCGCACTTTGAATGAAGAAGGCTTTGACGTGCTTCGAGCCTCGCTGAGCGGACACCGCGGCGACCTCGAGCAGTTCAAACACGTGAGCCGCGACCGCTGGCTCCACGACCTACATGACGCCTACTGCGAGGCCCGGCGCGCGGCGGACCGGCGCGGCCTGCCCTTGAACTTCGTGGGCTATTCCCTGGGCGCGCTCGTCAACCTCGACCTCATGAACAATGTCCCAGAAGCGGGCGTGCGCTACGACCGGATGGTACTACTCGCGCCCGCGGCCGCGCTCAACTGGACGAGCCAACTCGTGCGCGCGCTCAACGCTTTTGGGGAGGATTTCCTGGTTCCGAGCGCGAGTAACGCCACCTACCGTGCGAGCTGCGAAGGCACTTCGATGGCGGCGTATAATGCGCTTTTCGATTCACTGCGCGCGACCCAAGAGTCCGGCCTGGGCAAGAGCAAGGCCCCCACCCTCGTGCTGATCGACCCCAAAGACGAGCTGGTCAGTGGACCGGGCCTCGCGGAACTGATCGAGTTCAACGCCCTCAATGAGTGGCGCCTCGAGCAGGTCAGCAACCGCGGCGCGACCCTCGAGCGCGGAGCGTATCACCACCTGATCATCGACGAGCCCTCGGTGGGTTCGGAGGAATGGAAGAGGATCCAGACGTTGATCCGCAAGCATCTCGAACCGATGGGGACCAGTGGGAGCCTCAAGCCCTAGAACGACGTCCCGAGGTTCAGATAGGGATAAAATCCATCGATCTTGACGTAATCAACGGTGCCGCCCGTGGCCATCCAGGGAAAGCTGACTCCAGCCGCGATATAGGATTTTCCGTGCATCCCGAACTCCAGGCCCGCGCTCGGAACCATGACCCACTCGCTCTCGTTCTCGGCCGTGCCAAAATACTTGTTGATCGTCCCGACGATTGTGGTCCGCGAATACTCGATGCCAACCGTGGGCGACACGATCAAGCTCGGAATGCGAAGCTTGGCGCCCGCCGAACCGCCGAGCTTAAGACCACCAAAGCCACCGGAGTTGCCCGCGCTGAATCCCTGGACAAACCCGAACGCGTCGCCGGCAATGTGGAGCCGAACTAGGCCCATAATATCGCCGGTCACGGCCAACCCGATGAGGCTTGGAAACGGCGAAGCGCCCACTCCAAGCTGCAGACCCATCCGAAACGGGGCGACGTCGACGGCACCCGCGTCCGCTGAGATCATGAGAGCCAGGGCGGACATGGCCGCCGGTACCCTAGCCTTCAAACGGAATTTCATGACGGGTCTCCCTTAAGATCTGCCGCCCGTGGGCGAGAACTTGAACGGATACTTAACCTGCACGACTCCCGCTCCGCGCGGGATCGGGAAATCGATCCGCCGGATCACGTTCAGGATACAGCGTTCGGTATTGGCGTTGCCGAGCGACGAGGAGACGATCCCCGCGCTCGTCACGCGTCCCGAGGAACCGATCACGAAGGTCGTGCTCACGCGACCGGCGAGCTTGTTGTTCTCCGCGTTGACTTCCTTCTCGTAGCAGAGCCGGAATTCGTCGGCATGGGCGCGCATCGCGGCTTCGATCGCGTCCGCGTCGATGGAGCCCATCACGACCGCTTCCTCCTGGCCGCCCGTGCGGATCGCCACGCGGGCCTGGCCGCCGATGATTCCGCTGCCATTGCCCATGGCGCCGAGACCCGTGCCGACTTTTCCGCCGCCCAGACCCTTGTCGCCGAGGCCCTGGGAAAGATCAGAGGTGCCGCCGCCGCCCTGGCCGGTGCCCGAGAGCGCGAGTCCGCCGCCACCCTGAGTGGTGAAGCCGCCAAAGCCGGAGAACTTCGAGCCACCCTTGCCGAGCTTCTCGGACGAATTGCCAAGGATGTTGGAAATCTTGGCCGTGGCGCTGCTGAGCAAATCCACGTTGCCGATGCCCGGGACCTGGGAGCTGCCAGTCGCTCCACCGCCCCTGCCGCCTTGCGGGGACGGTCGGGTGGCCCGGTTCTGATGGACCACGTCCTGGGGAGCGTTCTTTTGGCCACGCGTGCCCTCAGGTCCCTTGGCGCGAGCGCCCTCGCCTTCTTTCGAGCCACGCTGCCCCTGCGACTTCTTGGCCTGGTTCTGCGTGGCGTTTGGAGTGGGCGTCTTGGCCGATTTCGTTTCCACCGGCTTGACGTTCATCTCCTTGGGCAGAGGTTTCTTTTCCGCGGGCTTGTTCTGCGGCTTGACCTCGACCTTGATCGTTTGAGTGGGCTTGGGCTCGGGCTTTTTGACTTCGACTTTTGGAGGCGGAGTCGTCTCGGTCTTGACCGCGGGAGCCTTATCGATCGTCGGAACCGGCTTGGGAAGGTACTTTTCCGGCTGATATAGGATCGTGGCGATGCGCTCGGGGATCTGCTCGGCCTCGAGCGTCTTGTCGACGCGCGCGTTCATCAGGGTTCCGATGAACAATGCCGTGCAAATCATCGACATCGCGAGCACTTTGAAGAAGAACGGATCCCGTTCGAAGATCCCACTGCGTTTGAGGCGCGGCGGGGCGGCCGTGTAGCTCAGGTAAAAATCGATCTCGCCCACGGAAACCTTGGCGAAGTCGTCGTTTCCGAGCGGAATCGATCCTCCGAGCTCGCCGCCCTGGCCGAGTCGGCTCAGGCGCCCCTTTTGCTGGAGCACGCCCTCCATCTTTGGGTCGAGATTGAGCGTGTAGCTGCCCTCGCCCGCGCGGGTGGCAAGCACGTGGCGCGCAGCGGACAGGAGCGGTGGAATTCCGAAATCGGCGGTGCGACTGACGCCGAGAACCACGGACGGGCGCGCGACGAAGTGCTCGACGTTGAGCACGGTCCCATGCCAGGCCATGATCACCTCGAGCGCGCGTTTCTGCGCGGGCCGATAATCGAAGATCTCTTCGATATGCCGGTCGCTCTCGAGCAGGAGCGGCGAAAGGTCCTCGTCGGGATTGAGATAAAGCTTGCGGCCCTCGGCCTCGCGGATGGCCGACTCCTTGAGCGGCGACTCGATCACGAGCTTGGAGCGCACCGACTCGGGATCGCTGAGGCTGAACTCCAGCTCGAGGCTGCCAATAGTCAGCCGGTCTCCCGCACGCACCGGGGCCGTGACCACCTTGGCGCCGTTGACGAAGACCCCGGTCTCGCTGGCGAGATCGTAGACGGTGGTGACGCCGTCGGGGCCGGCCTCGAGCACCGCATGGATCGGCGAGACGCCCGATCCGGTGAGCTTGACGTCGGCTGAGACGACACTGCCGATGACCACGCGCTCCTTGTTGATCCGGAAGGCGCGCGCCTCGCCGGAGCCCTTGTTCTTATACTGAAGGACAATTACTTTGGAGAAGCCGGAACCCGCGGCCGGACTCCCAGTCTCGATCGTCGATCGGCTTCGGTTCGGGGTGTCGATTTCGCACATCTCGGTTCCCTCACTAGCTCAGGACGACGTCGCGGAGCATTACGCGGAGAACATTCATGCGCCGTTTGACGAGGGAATCGAACTTCTCCTCCGTCCGGTGCTGGAAATAGAACTCGCCGGGGCTACGGACTTCGCCCTGGATGGCGAGACCCTCGAAGTCGAGCTCCGTCTTCTTGGGATACACCACGCGCCGGTCGCGCCCGGGCTCGGCCGCGTGCGCCCGACTTCCCCAGAAGATTCCGGCGGCAAAAGCGATTCCGGCGATCGCCGCCAGCACCAGCAAGGTGAACGGGATGCGATAGGCGTGTTCGTACCTCAATACCGCCCTGTTCTGGGTGAGTTCGCTCATCTGCAGCTCCTCTTGAGTCTCTCGTGGGAATCTTTTTCGAACCCGGCCAGCGTCCCGACGTCGAGTTCTTCGAGAGCCGTACGGCACTTGGCGGCTCCGCCCTCGGCTGCGGCGCGCGCAGCCTCATGATAGGCTTGGCTAAAGCGTTCCTTTGCGGCTCCCTGTTCCGAGGCCTTGCGGAACGCCTGCTCGGCCTCCGCCGCCCTGCCAGTGCCTTGCAACGTCACACCGAGCCCGTCGTATGCGTCAGCCGCGAGCGGACCGACGGAGCTCTTGACCAATACCTGGTCCCAGAGCGGCCGCGCCTGTGAAAAGAGGCGATAGTAGTTCAGCAGCAAGGCGTGATTGAATTTGGCGGTCACGAAGAACGGGTCTTGCTGGTAAGCCTGCGCCAGCGCGATCGAGGCCTCGGCGGCGACGAGCCAGGCTTCCTCTCCATTGACTTGGCCATTGACTGGGCCATTACCTTGGCCACTCGCTTGCCCCCCCGGCTGCCCCGCCTCGGTCAGCAGGGCGACCACGGCGCGATTGTTGAGCGCCGCTGGCAAACGCGGATTGAGCGCGAGCGCGCGGTCATAGGCGATGCGCGCCAACAGCGGTTTGCGCTCGCCCCAAAGGAGGTTGCCGTAATCAGTCCAGGCGACGGCGTCTTGCAGGTTGCCCGACAGGCGATCCCGGATGCGTTCAAGCGCGGACGAACCGCCGTCGGCGGGAATGCCGGCCAGGCGGAAGCGGCCTCTCGCACCCTGGGCGCGGCCGAAGGCCTGCCCTCGAGCCTGGCCCGAATCCGCGAGCAGATCGGAGATTTCAGGCAACGTGGGACTGAGCACTTCCCAAGCGTTGGCCTTGCTGTAGGCTTCGAACCAGGTCTGCGCGGCCTTTTTTCGCAGCGGCGCGGAGATGGACAAAAGGCTCTGTCGGAAACGCGCGATGGCGGCCGGATCCGCGCCCGCGGGTGGAGCGATCTGATCGATCTCGTCGGCAAAGCGCACCGCCCAGGCGGCAAGCCGGCTCAGCGAGGCGATGGCCCACGGGCCCCCCGCCTCGACCGCGGAGGAGTACGAGCGACTCAACGGCTCGAGGAACTCCAACCGTTGGTTGAGCGCGCTCTTGAGCACGCTCTCGGGGAACTGCAGCGGAGCGAAGCGCGCTTCCTCTTCCATGAAGGTCGCGAGCTTGTAGCGCGCGTAACCCACATAGGGCGAAGCCACTTCGACTTTGTGCTGCGACGACTTTCCACCTCGGCCGCTTTTGCCGCTCTTAGGGGTCGCGACAGCGGAAGCGCCGGCCACGCGCTTGTAGAACGCGCGGGCTTCGGTATAGTTCCGTGCGCGCAGATGGAGGTCTCCGAGGAGCGCGCCGCATTGGGACGCCAGGGGCTCGGGACCGGCGAGACAGTCCTGATAGGCGCGCGCGGCTTCGCTGTCTTGACCTTGCGCCTCGCGCAGGCGACCGAGCGCGAGCGCGGCCTGACTGCGAGCGAGCGAAGCACCCTTGTAGAGATTGAGGTATCCGCCCCAAAGCTCAAGCGCATGCGGAACGTTACCTAGGCCCTCGGTCAGCCGCGCCGCAGTCTCTAGCGATGCGGCATCGGCGCCGTCCATTCCCAAACGCGCGAACAGTCGGATCGACGCATCGAAGCGGCCCTGGACCAGGAGCATCGTGGCGGAAGAGCGGAGCGACTCGGCGGCCTTGGGACTTTTTGGAAAACGCTTGAGCCATGCGGCGGAGACGCGCTCGAGCGACTCGTGAGCCTCGGCCCCTGGGACACGCGCGTAACTGGCAAGCGCGTTGGCGTAAGCTTTTTCGGCAAGATCGCGTGTTCCGGCGTCGCGGGCGAAATTTTCGTACCCGCGCGCTGCCGCGGCGAAGTCCTGATCCTGCTCGCTGCGCGCGATGGCAAGCACTTTAAGACGGGTCTCCTGATCCGCGAGCGCCGCCTTGAGCTTGCCCTTGGCGAACTCCTGATCGGCTTGGAGCAGCGGAGCATTGGCGCGCAGACTCTGAACGGCCTCGCGAAGCTCCTCTACCGAACCAGCAAGCGAACCAGATAGGTTGGCCTGGCCGCCGCTCGCCGAAGCGCCAGTGGCCGGGATCTTTTCCGCCTGCAGCTGCAGCCAGAGACGCGCGGCGGTGACCGCCTGCGGAGATTTCGGAGCGCGCGCGATGATGGCTTGGGCGCGCTTGATCGAATCTTTATGAGTTGAGGAATATCCAGCAAGCACTTCGGCGGCCTTGAGCGCGGCCTCGCGGCCCTCGGGCACGTCTCCGAGTGCCTCCTGCATGCTGTCGGCGGCGCTCACGAACTCCTGCTCCATCGGAGAGGGCTCGCGACGCCCGGCCCCCTGTCCGTGGCTCTGGCCCTGTGGCGCCTGCTTCTTGATCGCCTCGGCGAGGCTCGCGGTCCAGAGCGCTCCCGCCTCCTTGGCGTAGCGGCGGTCACGCGACTCGATGACCTTGCGATAAAGCTCCGAAGCCTCGCGCGCCTTGCCCTGTTCCCGCTTGACCTCGGCGAGATACATCTGGATCTCGGGAGTTTCCTGCCGGGCATCATCGAGCGCGAGGAAGTGCCGCAGGTACGCGCTGTAATACTGCTCGGAAATATCGAGGGCGGCCTTATCCTTCTTTTTTCGCCAGATCTCGTGATGCTCGGTCGCGGTCCGGCGGACCATGGCCTTGAGATTGGAAAAAGCAGTGGCCGACTCGGCATCGCGCTCCTTGGGGATGCGCGCCTCCCGGATGCGGGCGAGCGCGTCGTTGAAGCGACGGCGGCGGAGATCGAGGTCGATGAGTTTGACGAGGACGCGGAAAGCAGCCTCGCTCTCGGGATTGGTCTTGAGCAGGGACTCGTAGACCTGAGTGGCTTTTTCAGGCTCGACATTGCGCTCGTACTGCTTGCCCAGTCGCTCGAGCACCTTGGGATAATAGGTCCGGTCGTTGACGACGCCGCCAAAGTAACTGATGGCCTCGTCGACCTTGCCGGTCTCGGTCATGAAGACGGCCATGTCCCGCAAGGCCTCTTCGCGCAATGAAACGAGGCGCTCACCGCTTTTCTGCGCGGCGGAGATCGCGTGTTTCATGGTGTCGACGGCGCGATCATACTGCTTCATGCGGTAACGGCACCAGGCGAGCTTGTGGTAAAGGCGCGCCGCGGTGTCGGCGTTGGCGCGCGGGATCGCGGTTTCGTAATGGCGCGCGGCCTCGGGGAACCGGCCATCCCCGAATGCGGCGTCGCCCAGTTCCATCTGTGCCTCGGTCGCGAACGAGCTCGTCGGAAAGCGGCGGGCCAACTCCTGGAAGTGCTTGAGGCTCTGCTTACGATCCCCAAGCTCGCCGTAATTGAAGCCGAGAAAGTAATAGACGCGATCCAACCGGTCGAACGGGATGTTGAACTTGAGGATGGCCAGGCAGGAGTGGATGCCCCCCTGCAGATAAGGACGCGAGCGTGTGTGGTCAATCCCCCTTTCCTGCCGTCCTTTTTCGAGACGCTGGTCATGGACGCGGCCCTCCAGCAGGTACATCGCGCGATAGCCCTCGAGATAGGCCTCGGCGAGCCGGAAATACAGCTCGGCTTGCCGATTCTGCGGCATGCGGCGCCCCAGGGCCACTCGCAACTGGTTGATCTCCTGCTCGCGGAGATCGCGGATCTTGGCCTCCTCTGGCGTCTCGAGCGCGCGGAGCTCGCTCTCCGCGTACGGTTCGCGCGCGGCCGGCGCGGCCCAGGCCCCCGACTCGCGCAGCAGCGCGGGGAGCGACGGAAGCGGATACGTGCCCGTCGGTATCGCCAGAGTCCCGGCAAGCTGCAAGCCCAGGCCCGCCGCGGTCAGGACCGCCACACTCATGGATTTCTCACGGATGTTACGCACCTTCGCCGCCTCGACATTCGGATTCAAGCCCGAAGACGTAGTCCCCGAGCTCGTCGTTCCAGAACTCCCCGTTGAAACTCCAGTAATACTGGTAGTGCCGCCGCGAGGGGGCCACATTGCCCCAGCTGCGGTCGTTAGATGTCGCCGATCCCTTGCCCTTGCGAATCATCAGCTGTTCCTTGGCCCGCTTGAGCATCT
>CAYXVB010000025.1:0-11458 GCA_964467785.1 uncultured Bacteriovoracaceae bacterium | reverse complement strand
GCTTGATGAAGGACATCTTGTCGAAATCTGCGATCAGCGCCGAATGATAATCGATCAGACTGTTTTTGACGAACGCCCCGCCGAGCTGCCCGATGGACTTGCGCCGCCAGCGCAGCACCTGCTCGAGGAACCCCGGAAATCCGCGCGAAGGATCGTGAGCCACGCCGGCCTGCGTGGCGTCGAAGCGGCGAATCGCCACCTTCTCGGATTCCACTCCGCTTTCGGCCCGCACCAGACCCTGGAAATACGGGCTGCGAACAAAGCGATTAGCCATTTTGTGCGCCTCGTTGCCGGTGTAAAGCGGCCCGAACAGCGCCTCCTTGCCGATGGAGTAGAAATTCTCGAGACTGCCTTCGCCCTGCTCGAGCAGGCGTTTGACCTGTTCGCCCACCCGCGCATGCTTGCCATTGAACTCATTGATGACGTCGTTGGCCTCGGAGTAGAGACAAAGCCCCAGAAAGGTCTGCGCGCGGAGCACGTCCACTTCGGGATTGAACACGAATGCCAAAGCGGGACTCTTGTAAGAGACGAGCTTGCCGAGCGCGCGGTTGTACTCCCGGCGCGCGAACGAGTTCCAAGCCTGCTCGAAGAGGATGTCCGGCCAAACGAAGCTGAACTTGGAGATCCGGTCGTAAGCCTGGTCGGCCTCGTCGAAGCGCTCCATCTGATAGAGTGTGCGCGCCTTGCCCGCCATGCAGCGGGCTTGCAGGTCCTCGGCCTCGAGCCGGGCCTGCTTGACGGCGAGCTCGTCGGCCGCGCCTTCCGGCACGCTGTCAAAGGCCCGCCGGGCGCAGAGCTCGAAATCCTCGACGGCCAGTTCGCCCTTGCCCTGGATGGCCCGGGCGGCGGCGCGGATCTGCAGCGCGAACGGCCAGAGCGCGCTCCGCTCGGGGATCGCGTTGACATAGCCCACGGCCTTGTCCTCGGCGGAAGAAAGCAGCGCCTCCTTGCCGAGCGCGTAGAGATAGGCGCTGCGGTTCGGGGAATCGTAATCCTCATAACGCGTGTGCTTGACGAGGAATTTGCGGACGATGTCCGGCCCGACGTGGACGATCAGGTCCTGAGTCTGCGTCAGCACCCGGCGAATCGCGTTGGAGTCGCCGGTCTGCAAAGTATTGATGAAAAAATAAGTCGCCGAGTTGTAGAGCCGCGCGCGCATCAGCCCGAGCGTGATCCAGGAATTAGCTTCCGCGGAGAGGCCCTGATCCAGCTGTTTGGCGTTGAAGGCGTAGCGCGCGGCCTTGAAATATTGGCCCTGCCGATAGAACGCCTGCGCGTCGCGCAGTGCTGCCGCGCCCGACTCCTCGGCCGCGACAGCGGCTTGCGCCGCGAGCAGGCCCGCGCCCGTGCCCGCGAAGGCTCCGATGACGGCGCCGAGGAGAACTCGTACCCGGATGGGAGCTGCCGCCTTCATCTGCCAAGTCCCCGTCGCCGGCGTCGGCGTCATCACACTCGTCATCTTCGTCAGAGCCTCAAACCGATGCCGATGTTGAAGTTCACGTTGGAGTACCACGTCTGTTCGCCCGTGGTGCCCTGCAGGGGCGCTTGATAGATTCCGCTCGTCAGATCAAGGCGCACGAGCAACGACTCGTTGACGTAATACTGGTGGCCGGTGCCGACGTAGATCGCGAACAAATCCGCTGGCACGAAGCTGGCCGTGCCCGACGGATTGGAATCCACGTAGCTCCCGATAGTGCCCGCGCCCGCGGAGAAGTACCAATCGAAGTAGAGGATCTTGTTGAAGACGTTGATCTTAGCGTACCAAGGCGCCCAGTTAAGCAACGCTCCGTACTGGCCGCGCATCTCGCGCACCACGGGGCTGGCGGCGCCGGTGGCCTTGAGCGCGCGATAGGTATTGTTGTTGGAGCTGAAGCCCCGCGCGTACAGCACCTCGATGCCGAGATCCTCGCGGAACCAGTAGCCGAACCGCCCTTCGACGTTGAGCGTGGACTGATATGGGTTGGAAAGCCCGGTTCCGCCCAACACGCTCAGCTGCGCGTGCTCCGACTTGGTGTAACGACGGTTCTGGAGAACGTAGATCTTTTTCTCCGGATCGAGCCATTTGAACGAGTAATCGTCCGCTTCGCCCCTGGTTTCCGCAGCCTCGGCCCATGACGTCGCCACCAGCGCGAGCCAAAGGATCCCCATCAGCACGACGAGTATCCGTACTCCCCAGGTGCGCAGACCGTTCATATGGCTTCCCAAATCTTCCCGATGATTTGTGTCGCTATTCATGCTTACTGAAAATTCTAAGGTTGTGACGCACATCGAGCAAGGGATTTGCACGATAATTGCGCCGTCAACTTCCTGTCAGTCGCAAATCCAAACAGGCGCGAAGCTTGACAAAAAAACGGGCGGGGCCGATCCTTTTTCTATCGTGAAGCTCAAACAACTCCATGTCTCCCCTTCGCTGTTGTTGGCCACCACCGCGCTGTCGCTGCCGAACCTGGCCGCCGCGTCCGTCCGCGACGGATGGTACCGGGACCTGAATTTCGGCGCGCTGGCGGGATCAACTTCGCCGGCGCTCTTGGACAACACGTCCGTCACGATGTCGAGCGCCGCGCCGGGCCTGGGCCTGGGCTTCGGCGGCCGCATCGGTCTCGGCCTGGCCAGGGACGACTACTACACCGAGATCAACGCAGGGCTCTCGATGTCCGACATCGCCAACCACGGTTACGGTTTCGGCTTCAACATCGGAATGACGGTGGGCATGGTGCTCGAGACTTTGCCGGTGGGCTTCAACATCGGTTTCGACTTCCTGGACTCCTACAGCGCCACCGACAGCGCCTTTACCGCCAACGGCTACACGGTCCGCAGCGCCTTCAGCTACTTCCTCCAGGAAACCACCAAACTCTCGCTCGAGGTCTGTCGCCACACGTACACCAGCGTTTCCACTCTCTCCACGTCGACGACTCCGAACACGGGCTTCACCACTGTTGCCGCGCTCATCGGTTTCCCGGCGCCTTGGAACATCCCGAAAGCCGCTTGGCGCAAGCCCAAGGCGCATGACGGGTTCTCCGGCCGCTCCCATTCCGAGGTCGCGCCGCCTCCCGCGGCCGAACCGCCGCCGCCGGCGACCGAACCGGGTCCAGAACCCGCTCCGGACGCTCTCCCACCGGCGGTCGATCCGAACGCTTCGAACGAGATTAGCCCGGAGGGCACGCTCCCGCCGCCATCGGACGGCCTCGCCGCGCCTCCCACCGCCGATCCCGCGATTCCAACTCCGGATCCGGCCACGGTCCCCGAGGGCGCGCTTCCGGAGGCTCCGGCCGCGGATCTCACGTCTCCGCCGACGGCGGATGTGCCTCCGCCTCCTGAAAACGTGCCGGCGCCTCCGTCGGCGGATTTGCCACCTGCAGATTTGCCGCCCGCGGATCTCCCGCCTCCGCCGCCGATGTGAGCTCAGCGCCTGCAACGCTCACTGAATTCGCAAACTCGGCAGAGCGCGCCCGGCTTGGCTTGGCCCGCTTTTCCGCTGACGAGAGCCGCCGCCTAGCGCGCAAGCGACTCCGCCCGCGACAGAACGATCGGGACCTAGATCTCCTCGACGCCCGCGGGACTGATATGGACCAGACGCGCGCCGATCCCGACACGGGCTGACTCCGGCTCAAGCGCGGCCACCGCCGCCGCGTAAAGCGACATCTGCGTGCCATAGGCGGCGATCAACTCGTCGGCCCCCTTGGCGCTCGAGGCGGTCACTTTAAAGTCGATGATGTTGAGGCGCCCATCCGCCTCGACCAGCCGGTCGATCGAACCCACGAGAATCTCGCCCGCGACCGGGATCTCGAAGGAGAATTCGGACCAGGCCGGGAAATCCTGGGAGAACCAAGCGGAGCTTCGCAACCATTCGATCACTGGCGCGGCAACAAACCGGCCGCTCGCGCCGCCGGCTTCCGCCTCGATGCGCTGAAGCGCTGCGGCGTCCCCGAACTCCAGCGCCTTGTGCACGCGGCTGCCGATCTCGCGCTGGGAGCGCTCCGGGTCCGCAAGCCAACGCTCGCCCCCGACCGCAGCCTCTCGTTCGACAGCGGCTTTTTGCGTCTCGGGAACGATCTTTTCCTGCCAGGCCTCTTCGGGCCGAAGGTAACGCCAAACATATGCACGCGGACAACGCGAGAGCAGGTTCCATTCGGTGACGCTGTGCCGGGGCCGAAAAAAGCGCGGCGGCTCCGGCCGCTCGCGGGGCGCGCGAGTCTCGGCCGCTTTTTCGGGGCGCGCGGCCGCACGGGCGGAAGCCTCGGGCACCTTCGCCCGCGCGATGGCAAAGCCCGCGCACTCCACCCAGGCGCGCCAGTCGTCGTCCAGATAGGCCGTCGCGGGATCGAAGCCTTTTTCACGGATTTTTTCGGGCAATTCAGGGCAGACCAGCACGAGCCGCTCGCGCGCGCGGGTCAGCGCCACGTAAAAGAGGCGCTTGCTCTCGGCCAGGCTTTTTTCCTTCTCCATGGCTTTCCAGAGCTGAAAAGCCGGCGCCTTGTCATCACGCTTGCCGTCTTCGTCCCGACGCACGAGATAAGTTCCCCGCCTGCGGTCCCAGAACAAAAGCGGCGACGGCATCGCCCTGGACTTGGCGCCGAGATCGATCAGGATAACGTGCGGAAACTCGAGCCCCTTGGAAGAATGGAACGTCAGGACCGAAAGACTGCCCTGTCCGCGCGGCGGAGGCACGTCGCGCTCACGACGCCCCGTCTCGACCGCCTCGGAAAGCTCGGTCACCACGGAATGAAACGCCATCCCCCGCGAGGACATGTCCTCGACGCGATGCCAGAGCCCGAGGAGCGAGGAACCAATCTCGGCCTCGACCTCGTCATTGACGGCCACGGCCATGAGCAGCTCCCCGGGCCGGACCACCCGGCCACGCAAGGGCGCGAGCGCGCGAGCGATGGGATGCGCGGAATCGAAAAACGGACCGACGAAGGTGCGGTTTTCTTTTACCCAGGCATCCAGCTGGCTGTCGGGCACGCCCACCCAGGGCGCGCGCAAAAAAGCCGCGGCAGAAAGCGTATGGGTTGGCTGATCCCACCAGCGCAAGAGCGCCACGAGCTCGCGCACGCGCGGATCCTCCCAGAAAAGGCCGCCGCTGCCGAGCGCGATCGGGATCCCGCAGGCCGCGAGCGCCTTGAACCATTTTTCGTTGCCGCGAATGCGTCGCACCAGGAGCGCCAGATCGTCGAGCCGGATGCCACGCGCCTCTTCGGCCAGAATCCAGCGCCCCAGCTCCTCGGGCGAACGCACGTCCAGGCGAACCACGGGATCGAGCTCGATGCCGTCACCCTCCGCGGGCTTTCGCTGGGGATCCAGGGCGTCGTACCTCATGGCGGCGCCGAGTCCCTCGCCGGGCGTCTGCGCGAACGCCTGGCCGCAGACTTCGTTGGTGTAGTGGATGATCCCCGGACGGCTCCGGAAGTTGTAGGTCAGCGTGATATTGCGCGGAAGCCGGGCGCAAAACTCCTCGAAGACGCTCACATCCGCGTCGCGGAAACGGTAGATCGACTGCTTGGGGTCGCCCACCACGCAGAGATTGCTTAGGTCCGCTCGCACGAAGCGCGTGAGGATCGCGGCCTGCAACGGGTTGGTGTCCTGGAACTCGTCCACCAGCACGAGCGCGAAACGCTCGTGAAATCCCCGGCGGACATGCTCATGCTCGAGCGCCCGGTCCGCCCCCTGCTCGAGATCGCCGAAATCAAGCGCGCCGCGCCGCCGCTTGAGACGCCGATAACGCGAGACGATCTCCCGAGCCACGAGCGCGAGCGCGCGGGAGTCGGGATCCTCCGACTGTTCGAGAAACTGGATCGCCCCAAAGGGCTCGAGATCGCGCACGCGATGGACGAGATCGGAAACTCCTTGGCGTCCTTCGCGCGCGAGCAGTAGTTCCAGCGCGCCTTCCGCCTCGGGAGTGAGCGCGCCGAACCAGAGCGCTTCGAGCGCTTCTTCCCAGAGGGCCCGCGAATCGGGCTCGGAAAGCATGGTCTCTTCGCCGTCAAAGCCGGCTTCGCGCGGAAACTCGCGGATGATCTGGCCGCAAAGGCCGTGGATCGTGGTCACCCAGTGACGGGCAAGCTGCACATCTCGCTCGGCAAGCTTGGCGCGGATGTCGCTTGCGGAGCGCTCAGTAAACGACACCGCCGCGATCCGGGCCTCCGGGTCGCGCTTGAGCAGCTCCTGGCATTTGATGACGAGCGTGGTGGTCTTGCCCGAGCCGGCGCCGGCGAGCACGGCCAGGCCTTGGCCCCAGGTGTCGACGACCTCTTTCTGCTCGTGCGAAAGGTTCACGTACTGCGCGAGAGTCTTTTTGCCGGGTGTGTTCATGCGCCTGCCCCTTCCGCCGCGCCTTCCGCGCCCGCCTCGGCCGTGTCAGCCACTCGCCGGCGATAACCGCAAACATCCGCCGCGCGACAACCGTCGCACTCGGCATCAGGCTTGGAGTAACGCGGCTGCGCAGCGAAGTTGCCGGCGACATAGCCGAGCGCGGCCTCTTCGATATGACGTTTCAACTGTTTCCAGACCGCATCCGGCTCGCCTTCGACGAGACTCTTGTTGGCGCGCGTGACCTTGGTGGGCTTGCCCGCGTCCTTGCCATTGTAGGGCGCGAGGAAAACCCCTTTGCCGCGATTTCCGTCCCCGGTGAGCTCGATGAATTGCACGCCGGCGAGATCCTTTCCGTGCTTTTCGGCGACGGCCAGACCGTAAAACGGCAGTTGGAGCCGATAGCCGCTTTTGAGCATCTCGGCTCCGCTGGGAAGCGAGCTCGAGGTCTTGTAATCCATCACGAAGAGACCGAACGAAGTATCGTCCACGCGATCCGGCTCGCCGTAAACGCTCACGCCATCGAAATCGAGGCGGTAGATCCCGCTCTCGAGCGCGAGGACGCGGGCTTTGGCGCGATCAAAATACTCGCGCTCCTTTTCCATGAAGGACTCGAGCACTTGCACGAGGCGCCGACGAAGGTAGTCGAGCATGCGCGGGCTCTTCATCATCCCCCGAGGCGGGACTTTCTTCATCGCGCGATCCAGGGCTTGTCCCGGATCCAGCGTGAAGGTCCCCTCTTCAAGTCGCGTCTCCACGAGGGCCTTGACGGCTTCATGTAGGATGGTGCCGCGCACGTCAGCCCAAAGTTCGAGATCGGGTTCGCGCCCGTCGCTCAGGCCCCAGCGGTCATAGGCGAGCGCCTGGAACGGGCAGCGGCTGTAATGGTCGAGTACGGTCGCGGAAATTTCTGTCCGGGTCTTGCCCGCGCTCTCCACGATCGGACCGAGCTGGATCACCCGTGGAGGCTCGGAACGGACCACGCCAAAGCTCGGAGCCCAGCGCGGATGCGCGCCGTGTTCGACCGGCTCGGAGGCGAGCGCGTCGGACCGGAAGATCTCCTTGAGAACGGGATAGAGCGACTCACGCTCGGCGCCGTCGGGGCTGAAAGCCGAATCCAGAACAACCCAGCGGGACGAAGCGCAAGCCCAGGCCCTCAGCGTGGCCAAGCGCTCCTCGCGAATCTGATGACTCGATCGAATCGCGAACTCGGGCGCGAGGATCTCGCGATCGCGCGAGCCCCACCACGCGTCGCCGGTCCCGTCTCCGGAGAGCCAACCGGCCGAAAGTCCCACGACCCAGACCTGGCGCGGAGCGCACTCGCCATTCGCACCGGGCGGAAAAAAGGGCGCCTGTTGCAGGCGATAGACCGGAACGCCGTGATCGGGCTTGAGCGGAGCCACAGGCGCGGGCGCCTGGGCGAGACGCTGACTGAGGCGCTCCAGCCAGTAAAGCGGCGGCGCGCGACGTCTCTCGGCCTGCAGAACTTCGGCATCATCCGAAAAACGCTGCCAAGCCCCCTGCACGACCTGAAATACCCACTCCGCTCCGAGCGCTCTCGCACCCTCGAGACTCTCCGAGAGCAGCTGCAGGTGCGCCTCCGCCATGTCTCCGAGCTTGCGCCGCCCCCCGAGTCGCGCCGCGAGCGCCACAAGCTCGGCATGCAGCTCCCGCAACGCGGAGAGCTGTTCGAAACGCCGGGCCGAGCGCGAGGAACGCGCCCCAGGAGCGCCAGGGACAATTGGCGGGGCGGGCACGTCAGGTTCCTGAACTTGGTAACTGACGAGTCCGCGACGCACGCCGCGGGAGTTGATCTCGGCGATGGCATGGCCGAGTCGAAGCGGATCGCTTTTGAGCGCGGAATGGACGCGTGCCCATTCGATCACGGTCGAGCGCTCGAAATCGCCGGCGATGACCTCCAGCGGCAGCAGCGCCCACTTAAGCGCCTCCTCCCACTCGAGCCGGGTCGGGTCGCGCGCGTCGGCCAACTCGATGCCCGCATGGGCGAGCGCGCGCCGCAGGCTCCGGCGCACGGCGGGCTCATCGCCCATGAGGATGGCGACATCGTCCCAATGGCCCTGTTGGCGCTTCACTTCCAGGAGCTCGTCGACGAGGCGCTCGCAGGCGTCATCGATGGCATGCCAGCGCTCCCAGGCGCCTCCCGGCGCACCGAGCGCGAAGGGCACCTGATCCTGATCTGGCATCGGCTCCGCGCGTACGCGCTCCACTCGGGCATGTCGTCCGAGCGCTTCACGAAACGCGCGCTCCAAACCCTCCTCGCATTGCTGCGAAAAAACAAGAATCTCCTCCGGCCGCTGCAAACCCTGCGGCCATCCCTCCTGCTCGAGGACGGCGGTGGCGCGCGCCACGATCGCCGGCGCGTCGGTCGCTTCGTAGCGACCGCTCTCGGCGGTCGCGCCCAGCCAGGCTTCGTAGACGCGCGCGAGAAAACGGAGCTCATCGCGAACGGGATCGGGTCCGAGTCTCGCTTCCGCGCGCTCCGCCATGACCTGGTCCTCGCCCGCGTGGGCTGCGGCCCTGCGACCGTTCTGGATGGCGAGATCCAAGCGCCGCAAAAATCCCGATTGGCGTTTGAGGCGTCGAATCTCGGGCAAGCGTCCCAGAATCTCGGGACGCGCGACAAGCATTCGGAGCGCCTCCTGGCGAGCCGGTGGGTCGAGCACGCGCAGGCGTGCCGCCGCCTCTGGCGTCGCGGCCGCGCGAACGATCTTTTCGGCGATCTCCTCGAGGCTGGTTACCGCTTCGGCGACGAAGCCCCGCCCCGAAGCCAGCAGCGCGGCCTTGAAGTCCTCGCGCGAAAACCCCGCGCCCACGGCGAGCCAGACTTTGGGCCGCAGGCCGAGACACATTTCGACCGGAATACGATCAAAGAGGCTCTGCATGGATCACTTAGCTGTACTTGAGAACGGTGGTTTCGCCGTCCTGCGAGACGGTGACTTCGCTGACCGCGCCCTTGCGCCGGCGCGTGACCTGCCCGATGGCCCACGCCTTTTCGCCGGACTTTTTAAGGGTAGCGATCACTTCGGCGGTTTTTCCGGGAGGCACGACCGCGACCATCCCGACGCCAAGATTAAAAGTTTGCGCGAGCTCTTCGAGCGGCAGTCTGGACTGCTCGCGGACCCACTTGAAGATGGGCGCGACCTCGGAGGTCGGCGGCAACTCGATGGCGTAACTGACCTTCTCGGACATGCGAGGCACGTTGAGGTAGCCGGAGCCGGTAATGTGAGCGAGTCCCTTGATGAGTCGGCCGAGCTTGGCCTGTTTGCCGGTGCCGCTCAGGAACGGCGAGAGCGCTTTGACGTAGATTTTCGTGGGCATCAGGAGCTCCTGCGCCCGGGCTTCGCGCTCGGCGCCTTTCAGGCCGCTTCGCTCGAGCAGCTTGCGCAAGAGGCTATAGCCGTTGCTGTGACAGCCCGAGGACGCGATCCCGACGAGCTCGTCGCCGGGCGCGATCTCACGCGCGCGCGGCAACACGCGCTTGGGCTCGACCATGCCGACGGCAAAGCCGCCCAAGTCGTATTCGCCCGGATGATAGAACTCCGGCATCTCGGCGGTCTCGCCACCGACGAGCGCGCAGCGGGCCTGCTTGCACCCTTCGACGATGCCCGCGATCACCTGCTCGGCCACCCCGTTATCGAGCTTGCCGGTGGCGAAGTAATCGAGAAAGAACATCGGCTCCGCGCCCACGCATAGGATGTCATTGACGGACATAGCCACGAGATCGATGCCGATGGTGCGATGGTTCTTGAGCTGGAAGGCGAGCTTGAGCTTGGTACCCACCCCGTCGGTCGAGGCCGCGATCCAGCGCTTCTTGTCGATCTCGTATAGGGACGCGTAACCTCCCACTGCCGCCTTGACCTTCTTGTTGAGGGTTCCGCGGGTCAGCACCGAGATCTTTTCCACCAATTGATCCGCGGAGGCGCGATCCACTCCCGACTGCGCGTAGCTCAGGGAATGGGTCCGGTTCAGAGCATCGAGAGTTGCCATGCCCGGCAATCTACCAAAAGATCGGCCACCCTCCAAAAGGTTAGCGCTCACCTCCACGATAACGCGCCGCGCACCGTGAAGTTGCCGGAGCACTGGGGTGGTGTACACTGTCACCATGGGCCAACAACTTTGGATTTTCATCTCGATCATGACCCTAGTGACGCTGAGCAGCCTCGGCTATATGGGCTTCAAACTCACCGGCACCCTCCCCCCGAAGAGCCCTTGGCGACGCGTGGTTTGGTGCGCTCTCGGCCTGTGCTTGCTCGCACTTTGGGCTTCGCCTTGGATCTACCGGTCGCGCTTGGACGCGATGTCCGCGTGGAGCGTCCGGATTCCCCTGTGGAGCGGATATCTCTTTATGGGGATGGCCGGATTCTTTCTCGTGCTCTTGCTCGCGATCGATCTCGGCGAGCGGCTCGCCCGAATCAAAAAACGAACAAACGATGGGACACTGACCGCCATAGGCCGCTCACGTCGCGAAGCTCTGCAAAGCTTGCTCCCCTGGGGCGCGCTCGGGGCAGCGAGCGCGCTCAGCGGCTTCGGGCTCCACACTGCCCTCACGGGCCCGAAGCTCGTCGAAGTCGCCGTGCCCGAGCCCAAGCTCCACCCCGATCTCGAGGGCCTGCGAATCATCCAGATCTCCGACCTGCACGTGGGCAACACCATCACGCGCGAGTATGTCGAAAACGTCGTGCGCATCGCACAGGAAGCGCGGCCCGACCTCATCGCGCTCACCGGTGACTTCGTCGACGGCAGCGTCGCGCAGCTCGCGCGCGACATCGAGCCGCTGTGGAGCCTGCGCGCGCCGCTCGGCGTGTACTATGTTCCCGGCAACCATGAGTACTATTCCGGCGCCGACGCCTGGATGAGCGAGTTCGCCCGCAACGGCGTGACCGTGCTTCGCAACTCCCACGCGGTCGTCTCCAAGAGCGGCGCCAAGATCCTGGTCGCGGGCATCACCGACGCGCGGGCCGGCGGTTTCATAGCCGCGGACGCGCCTGACCCCGAGAAAGCCATGCGGGGCGCTCCCTCCGGCGCGGATTATCGAATCTTTCTCGCCCATCAGCCCAAACAATACGTCCAGGCCGAAGTCGCGGGCTGCGATCTCCAGCTCTCGGGCCATACCCATGCGGGCCAATTCTTC
>CAYXVB010000024.1:3237-31147 GCA_964467785.1 uncultured Bacteriovoracaceae bacterium | reverse complement strand
CCGGGCAGCGCAATGCCGCGCAAGCCCAGGTGATCGAGGCCGAGGCTCAGGCCGCGCGGGCCCGCAGTGACTTCGAGACCGCGAGTCGCCAGATGCGTGAGCATCAGGGGCGCATCGAAGCGCAGGTCGGCCGAAATTACAAAGAAGCGTTGCAGGCCGTGCCCAAGCTCGACGAAGGGAGTCTGGCCACGGCGGATCCCGCGCAGCTCAAGGCGCAGTTGGCCGGTCAGATCAAGGCCGCGGACAATCGGGCCAAAGACGAAGCCCTCAGGAACATGGCCAAGCAGTTCGGCGATCGGCTACAGGAGGACTTCCTCAAGTCAGGCGACCTGTTCCGCGATCTCAATATGCTTAAGGGGCAGTACAAGGACGAAGCGCGTTTCAACGCGATCCGAGCCGAGCTCAGCAAGCGGATGGATAACACGCTGATGGGACAATACGTCCAAGAGCGCGCGCAGGATGTGCTGTTGCGCAGTCTATGCAGCCCCGACTTCAACAACAAGGTCGCGGCTTGCCAGGCGGGCAAGCTGGATCAGGCCGCTCGCACTGAGGCGCCCGCGGGCGGGGACGCCCGCGTGAGCGAGCGTTTGAGACAGCCTGCCGCGGGTGAGCCCGCGTTGGGCAGCGGCCTCAGGCTGAAGGGCCCGGAAGGCGCGTCGGGGGGGGCCGCTCGGGCTCGGTAAATCCAGCCATCTTGGGAAATTCGGAAGGCCGGCCCCGCAGATCGGGCGCCGGCCTTCTTTTTTGGCCAGGACCCAGAATACCGTTAATATCCTACGCCCAGGTGCCGAAAAGCTATTGAGATGAAGGCTCCTGCGTTTTTCGACAAGCTTAAGGATCCGGCGATGAAACCCAATCTGCGCAAGGCAGCGCTGGGAACCGGGACTATCGCGGCACTCGCCGTCGTGCTGGTGCTGGGATTTAAGTTCGGGACCCTGGGCGCTGGGGGGCCGGCGGCCGAACCCGGCGCCGCGGGCTCGCGCATACAGTCCGGAAAGCGCGATTCCGCCAACACGCACGATGCTCACGGCGGTCACCAGAGGGCGTCCGCCGGCGGCTGGTGGCAGCAGGGCTGGGAAACTTACCGGCGTGCCGCCGAGAGCGTGCAGGCCCGCGTGGACGAGTTGCGGCGCGCGGATGAGGAAGTGATCCGTCTGCGTACCGAGAACTCGCATCTTCGGATCGCTCTTGAGCTGGCGCGCAACGAGAACCTGGCGCATCGGGCGCGGCGCGACCACGAGGAAAACGCGGGCAAAGCCCGGAAGGATACCTGGACGCGTTCGGGGCGGAGCGAGGCGACCATCGGTTATCAGCCGCCGGAACATCTCACTCCCGATCAAATGTATACGCTCGCGCTTAGCTACTTCAAGGCGCGCGAGGACGAAAAGGCCGCTAAGATCCTCTCAGTCATCCTTCGGTCGGACGAGGCCGCGGGCGGGGTCGCGCAGCAGGCTCATCAGTACCAGACCGCTTCCAACTACATGATGGCCGGAATCGCCTGGTACCGCATCGAAAACCTCAAGGCGGCGAGCGAATACTTTGCCAAGGCCAAAGAGCTCGACAAGGACGGCGTGGGCGATCAGGTCCGGCTCTGGAACGCTCTCATGGCCCGCCGCCAGGGTGATCATCGCAAGTCCCAGGATTACCTAAGACAGGTTTTGGACCGCAACCCGAACTCGATGGAAGCGCAGTGGATCAATCCAGGCGCGGGTTCGAGAAAATCCCACGGAGGACAACGTGCGCTCGCCAGCGAGCCGACCGGGCACTCCAAACATTGACGATCCGAAGCGCCTGGCGCTCTCGACCTTTGTCTGGGTGACGGCGGCGACGATTATCGGTCTTGTTTTTGGCGCGCGCGCGGCGCTTGCCTTTCCGAGCAATACAGGGCTCGGGAGCGCGGTTCCCTGCGCGGTGATCGACGATTTTTCGGGCGAGCCTCAGGTGATGGACGCGGCCCGCACCCGGGTGATCGATCCGGGCAAGGGCGCCGGCATCCCGTGCGGTGGGTGGATCTCCGTCGAATCGGGCTGGGTCAAGCTTTCCCATCGGGACGGCTACCGGATCCATCTCGGCGGCGGCACTTTTGCCCAGCTCCCCGAGAACAACGTGGACGGAAAGTTCAGCGGCGAGCCGCTGGTTCTTTTGCGCGGCCAGGCCTACGCGCGAGTGCTGGATGGATCTCCGGAGCTGAAGGTGCTCACCGCCAATGCCCGTGCGCGTGTCGTGCGCGGAGGTGCCATCGTCGTTTATGTCGGCGCGGAAGAGGAGACGCAGCTCACATCGGTGGGGGGCGAATCCTGGCTCGAGAACCGGTTCAGCTCTTCGGACGCGATCAAGCTGCGCGGTGGCGAGTCGACGGCGCTTAACTTCAAGCTTCAGCGCACGATGCCCACGCCGCCGCGCGCGGTGGCGATCTCGTCGCTGGCGTCCAAGCTGCTCGAGTTGCGCATCGGCGGCCGCGACGAGCAGTACGCGCTCAAGACCGCGCAGGACCGCGAGGAACGAAAGTTTGCCGTCGATCTCCGCAAGGAAGCTTCCAAGCTCCTCGGCGACGAGGAGGCGGCGGCTACCGGCCGCGCGCCGGCCAGCGCGCGCAAGACGAGCCGCGAACGCCGGGCCGAGCAGGAGCAGGCCGTGCGGGAAGACAACGAACTGATGAAAGGGATCGCGTACCGCCGCCTGGGCGGCGGTCACGACGCCGCAGAGCTGATCACGAAGAAGGGCGGGCGCAATCCTGCTTCCGCCCGAATCTCCGTGGACGATCCGGCCGAGCGCCAGCGGCTCAAGCGGCAGGCGGCCGAGGAAAAAGAAACGCCTCGGCTCATCGATGAGCTGACCCGGATCCGGGAGTCCGACTGAGGCGGTTCTCGGTCGCTCACTGGCCTAAGGAAGGGGCTGAATATGTCGAAAAAAGATTGCTTCAAACTGATCCGCGGAAAACGAGGGGTTGCCTGGGCGGGGATCGCGCTGCTGGCATTGGCCTTTACCGCCGTCGCGCCCGAGGTCGAGGCCCGAGCGGGCTCGACCATCGAGATCTCCACCGGCTTGTCGTTTTACCAGAGCAATTATTCCGAGGGAAACTACAGCTGGACCCGTCGCTGGGGCGCCAGCTTCGGCTTTCACTTCACGGAGCTGACGCAGCTCGAGTTCTCCTTCCAAGACATCACGGATCGCACCGTGCTGCCCGGCTACGAGGACACGACCTTCCATGACCAGGTGTACAGCATGGATATCGTCCAGTCGCTTACGCCCCGAAATTCGCCGCTCCAGCCGTATGTCAAGGCCGGCATCGGCCAGCTCAACCGCTCCGCGACCGGCACCTACGCCAACGGCGCCTCGCCGCCGCTGGTCGTGGATTCTTTGACTGGCGTTATCGGCGCGGGCCTGAGAGTGTATCTCACGCGGCAGTTCGCGATCCGGGCGGAAGGGACTTCGTACCTGACGGGCGGCGCGATCAGCACGTGGCAAAACAATTTCTCGGGTACGTTGGGTGTTTCGCTCTTTCTCTGAAAATTCGCATGGTGTTCTGAGGCGCGCACTGGTGGCGATCGCGTTGAGCGCCGCCGCGCTCGGCCTCAGTGCCTGCGGGACGCTCGGGCCCGGCTATTATTGGCAGGCGGCGCGCGGGCAGCTCGCGCTCTTCAATCGCGCCAAACCGATCGGCGACGTGGTGGGCGACGAGCGCACACCGCCACGCATCCGCCGACTGTTGGGGGAGATCCCCGCGATCAAGGCCTATGGGGAGCGTAACGGGCTCAAGCCCACCCGGAACTACTCGGAGTACGTGCAGCTCGATCGCCCGGCGGCGGTCTGGGTGGTAAGCGCCTCCGAGCCGCTGCGTTTTGAGCCGCGGCGCTGGGAGTTTCCAGTCGTCGGAAGCTTTACCTACGTGGGGTGGTTCGATCGCGAGGCGGCGCTGAGCTATAGCGACGAGGTCAAGCGGGAGCCCCAGGGCTGGGACGTCAGCGTGCGTGGGGCGCGCGCGTACTCGACGCTAGGCTGGTTCAGGGACGCAGTGCTTTCGAGCATGATCCCTGACGGGCCCGAGGCGCTCGGGGACGTGGTCAACGTGGTGCTGCACGAATCGGTTCACGCGACACTTTACATCGCGGATCAATCGTCGTTCAACGAGAGCGTAGCCAGCTTTGTCGCGGATCGCCTGACCGCGGATTATCTTAGCGCGACCCGAGGAGCGTCGTCGGAAGAGCTCAAAGGCTACCAGGATGATGTCAAACGCTCGGCGGAGTACACCCGCAAGATGCATGACGCCTACGGCGAGCTGGATCGCCTTTATCATTCAGCGCTGTCGACGGGCGAAAAGCTTTCCGAGAAGCGGAGGATCCTCGAGCGCCTGCGCGCCGAGCTTCGGGCCCCGCGCGAGATCAACAACGCCACGTTGATTCAGTTCAAGACTTACGAGACCGGCGAAAAAGATTTCGAAAAAGTCTTTCAGGCCTGCAAAGGCGACTGGCGACGTTTCTTCGGCGCGCTCGGCACCCTCAAGCCGGCGGATTTCGGCAAGAATCAGGCGGAAGAGTTTTCGGGGACACTCGAGCGGCTGGCCGGCCGAGGCTGTTGACCGGGGCGGACTCGGTTCGCTCTTCAGTTCGCGTCTCAGTTGGTTCCATTGACATGGATGGCGACGGTGCCGTTGATGACGTGGGTCGAGTAGACCGTCGTCAGGAAGCAGCCGCTGCCGTAGACATTGCCGTAGAGACGGCAATTATCGTAAGCGACGTTTTGAATCGCGACGGACATCGCGCCGTGGCCCGTGGTCAGGCGGCTCGAGAAGTCCACCGTCTGGGATTTCTTGGCGCCAGAGCAGGGATCGTAACTCTCGGTGATGTCCGCGCCGGTGTTGCTGACGAACACGGTCTGGGTTTGGTTGGCGACCGTGACGTTGATCCGTGCGCAGCGGTAAGCCGCGGTGTAGCCCGTATTCGGAATGTTGCTGGGTTGGCCGAGCTGGACCGTGACGGCAAGCTTGTTGTCGGTGACGATGTCGGAGATAGAGGTTGAGGTCACTCCCTGGTTGGAGAACGCGTGGCTGATCGGAGGCAGGAGGTTGGGGTCACTCGGAGCCGGCGTGGTGCCGCCGCCAGTGCTCGGGGTCCCGGAACCCGTGCCCGTCGAAGTCGAGCCGGAGCCCGTTGACGTGGTGGATGAGCCGCCGATCGAGCTGATCTCGGAGTAGGGCGCTCCGCCGCAGGCCTGCAGGGCGAGGGCCCCGACCGCGAGAATCGTCATTGCTTGGGTTTTCTTGAAGCTCTTTTTCATATTCGGCTCCTGTCTCTCTCTCTTGCTCTCTCTCCTGTGTCAGTGCAAACGGAGGGCCACTGTGACACTTGGGTTTATTAGCGGCTTTTCAGTCTTTTTTCGGTTCTTCTGGCTTGCGACGGCGCAACGGCTAGAGGTTTTGCAGACGAGTGTAAAAATCATTTACAGCGCCTGAGTGTCGTCGGTCTGCACTTGGAGGGTGCCGTTCCAGGGATGCGTGTCCTGGACATGGGCCCAAGGGCAGCCTCCCTGGCCGTTCAGGCAGTACCAGTCGTAATTGGGGCGCGAGACGGTGATGGTCACGTCCTCGCGGCAGGCCGCGTCGGAAGAGGCGCAGCTCTGCGGGATCGAGGCGGAGAAATCCATGCTGCCTGAGTTCTGCGCGGCGCCGCCGTACATCCCGTTGTAAAGAAAGGGGGTGGGCGTCGAGGTGGAACCCACGCTGATGTAGACTCCAAGGCCTGAATAAAGGGGCTTTGTCGTGCTTCCGGAAATGGTTTCGTCCTGCATGCCGGGAGTGAACCGGAGCTTGAGGACCTTGCGCGCCTTGACCGTGATCGAGGTGGAAGTGTAGCCGATCGCGCCGACGCGTTGGCTGGAGGCGGCCGGCAGCTGGGCGGCTGGAGTGGCCGATGTCGTGGGTGACGGCGAGGCGGCGGGAGTGACGCTGATCTTGATGCCGGATAGCTTGCCGGAGCTGGAGGAGGATGTCTCCAGGGTGCGGTAGCCGTTGTTCATGCAGCCGGATAACGTCGCGGTCGCTGTCAGGAGCGCCGCCAAATTGAGGCTTTGGTTAGGCTTGTTTTTGGTGGTTTTCATAGTTCATCCCCTTGCCCTGGGTAGAAGCAAACGTGGGGCCAGTTCGACACTTCTGGAAGATCCGTGATTCCGAGGATTTATCGGGTGCCCAAAATCCTGTCCCCATCGGCGACTCGGAGTCCCCGACAGCTGTCTAATTTTTGGACAGGGGCCCCCTGGCGCCAGTACACTGGAGGGGCATGAGTTTCACGGCTGACATCCTCACTTTTGCACATCTGGGTCGCGCGCTCTGGAGCAACCAGTCCGAGGGCGAGCCCAATGCGGTGGATGTGCTTTCGGGCGTCAGTCTGCTTGCGCTGAGTGAGGAGCCTCGCTTTGAGCGGGCCGCGCGCCTCCTTTTGCATCGCGCGCTCAACTCCCAAGGGCCGGAGAGTCTCCGCTTTGAAGAGCCATTTTACCGGCTCGCCCCGCGCGAGCGTTTTCTGCTGGTGGCGGCGCATGTGGGAGGCTGGAGCTACGAGCGCTTGGCGCGGGTGCTCGAGGAGCCAGCGGACACGGTCGAGGCCGCGCTCTGGGCCACGCGGATCAATCTCGCGTCGCAGTCTGAAAACGCGCTGCGCTCTTACCCGGTGGGCACGGCGATCCGGGGCATCCATTGTCCGGAGTACGATCTGGAGCGTCCCTGGACGCAGCGATTTATGGATGACGAGCTGGCGGCCGGACGCGACCGCATTTTCCTGCAGAACCATCTCATGGCGTGCGAAGCCTGTCGCCGCGCGCTCTCGCGCTGCCGGGAGGTTTATTACGCGGTCGACAAACTGATTCCGCGATTGCAGGGAAACGAGCGCTTTATTCGCGGTCTTGAAAAGGTCGAGACCGAAGGGAAACGAGCGGCCCTGGGGCGCGCCGGGATGACCTTGACGGAAAGTCTGGTCACGTTTTTTTCAAGGCGCGAAACGTGGATCGCGCTTGGAGCCACCGTCGCGATCCTGGTCGCGCTTTCTTGGGCGGGCAAGCGCTAGTCGAGTCACGAGTTCCGCTCGGGGGGCGCGTAATATAGGCCAAAGCCCGGGCTCATCCGGACTGTGAAGGTCCAACCTGTGTGCACGCGGCCGTCTGACCCGAGGAGGCCTCGGGGCGGATGGGGAAACTGCTGGGCCGCCCGCCCGGCGGCCGCGACCACCTGGTCGAATTCGGCCACGCCGGAGCCCCGCACAAGCTTGATGTCGAGCACGTTGCCCTGGGCGTCCATGACGACTTCGACCTGCGTGGTGTAGTCGCCGCGTTCGAGGCGGGGACGGGGCGAGATTCCGGAAATTCGGCTTCGCCACATCGGACCGATGGTTTCGTACATCCGCGCGAAGAACGAGTAGTACACCGACTCCTGCGCGTTGAGCAGGTTTTCGCCGCCTTCGGGGAGCTTGTCATCCAAGATCGCCTGGTCCGCGCCGGCTTGCGCGACGCCTGCGGGAGTCTCCGGGGTGTGGGTGTCGGGTTTTGACCTTTCGGCCGTCTGGGGAGCCGTTCGGGGTGATTTGCCGAGGCGAAACGGGACGCCGAGGTGCGAGAGCGGAGGGACAGGGGCCGCGCGACCCCGGGGGGCGGAATCCGATTTTGGGGCACTGCCGCTCCCGGGTCGGGGAAGGACATCGGTGCGCCGAGCGCGCTGTTCCTTTTCGACCCGGATGTTGCGATCGGACTGATAGCGCGCATCGGGAGGCGGGGGGACCTCCTCTTTGGAGCGGCTCTTGTCTTTTTGGAGCAGAAGGCTTTTTTCGGACTCCCTCCATTTGCGGCGGATCGAATCGAGCTTGGTGGGATCGACCTGCTGGACTTCGACTCGGGCGGGGGGCGAGGGTCGCAGATGCGTCAAGAGCTTGACCCAGGGGCTCTCCAAGGCGAGGGCATGGAGCAGCAGAGCGGCCAGGAGCGCTAAAATCCAGGCGCGTCGAGATCCTCGCGGGGGGTCCCATTGCATCGTGTCTTGGGAAAAGTTGCCGCTCACTCTTAAGGGTGTACGCCCGGAGCGCGGTTCCGATCAAGGGTAAGTCCTCGAATTCCGATACGTTCAAGGTGGAAGGCTGCGCTCCAGTGGAATCGAGGCAGCTCCGTTAAGCCCGGGGAGGAACGAAGTACGATCGACGCCCGTGAGTTTAAGCCGGATTCGAAGCGCAAGGCGATCCTGTTCGTCTCGCCCTACGGGTCGGCGTTTAAACAAGCAATAGATAAACTGGATCAGGATTCGGAGTTCCTGGTCGTCGAGTGCGGCTCGGCGCTCGACGCGATTTCGGCAGCGCGCAGTGCCGGCGCTTGCCTCATGCTCATGCACGTCGCCAACGACGCGGACGCGCGACGCCTCATTGCCCTGCAAAAGCCGCTGCAACCGCAGATCAAGCGCGGCGAGGTGCGCATCATCCTCACTTATCTCGAGGGCGCGGAGCCGGGTGCCAAATGGCTCGCTTCGCAGCTGCAGGCGGATGCGGTGATGGAGCCGATCGCGCTCAAGAGCTTGCTGTTCAAGATCGAGCGCTATGCCAAGGCGCTGCCAAAAATGTCCGACCCGACGGCCGCGCCCCAGTCGCAGTCGGGGGACGCCGCGGGCGCGGAGCCAAGCGCTCAGCAGGCAGCGAAGTCCGCACGCGGTGGCGTAAAAGAGGCTTCGTCGATGAGGCCACGTGGCTCGGGCACGGGCGTGGGCCAACCTCAGGGCAATAATGCGCAGCTGCCGGTGCGGATGGGCAAGGCGCTCACGCTCGAAAGCGACATCTGGGCCACGATGAAAAACGGCTTCAAGTTCCAAGGGGGCCGCTGGACGGTGCAGCTCAAGGGCCCGCCGCCGCTTTTGGGCGATTGGGTCCGTTACACCGAGGGCAAGGTCAAGCTTTCATCGCAGAAAGAGAACAAGCTCTGGGTCTGGGTGCCGAAAGCCGTCCCCGAGGACCTCAAGATCGATCCCTTGATCAAGGAAGAAGGGCAATGGATCTTCCTGGGGAGCCAGCCCAAGTTCCAGGGCAACTATTGGTACTTCATCAGCGCCCGGCCGGTGCTGGGTTTCTTTTACGGTGGCGGCTCTTTTGGCAACAAGCTGGAGCTCGATGACGAAGGCGTGCTCAATGTGGCGTCCGACTCGCAGGACGCGCTCACCACGCTGACGCTACTCGAGACGGTCCTGGCCGAGCGCAAGGCCGTGGAGGCCAAAGCTGGCAAGAGCCAGAACCGCGGCGCCGGTCTCAGCGATAAGTCCAAGGCCGATGAGGTGGCGGAGGCGGCGCGCAGCACTTTCGTGATGGTCGATCCGCTCAAGCTCGCGAGCGATTGCTTTATCCTGGGCAAGGAAAAGCCTCGCAGGGTGACTCGCAAATGGGTCGTCTCGCTGATTGGCCCTCCGCCCGACACCGGCAAGTGGGTAGCCGCGGAAGCTCGAAAGTCGGAAACGGGGCGCCGCTCGGACGACCTTTATTGGCGCTGGGAGCCGGTGGATCCGGAGCGAGATCTGTTCATCAAGGAGGAAGGCTCGTGGGTCTTCCGCGGGATCCAGCCGCGCTTCATCGGCAATCAGTGGATCTTCACGGCCGTGCAGCCGGAGCTGGCGTTCCACTGCGACGGGGAATCCAAGGGCGCAAAGCTCGTCACCCGGCCCGACGGATCGCTCGCAGTCGCCAAGGACTCGGACGTCGCGGTGGCGTTTTTGCCCGTGATCGAGGCCAATCTCGAAAAAGTCGTCAAAGCCAAAAACGCGGGCAAGAAAAGCGAAGCGGGCGGCCCGCTTGAGAACGCCAAAGAGACGCGGATCCCCCTGTCCACTTTCGGTGATGGCGGCGACTGGGCCTATGTCACGCGCGAGAGCGGGCGTCGGCTCTACGTCTATCTGCCGCAGGAGCTGATCGAAGGCAAGGTGCCGGATCCAAAGAAGCTGCCGTGCTACTGGACGCAGTCGGGTTCCGAGAAGCCGGAGCTGCTGCTGGGCAACGAGGGGGAGGAGTATCTGTTCCGCGGTCAGGAGCCGAAAAAGCACGGGCGCTTCGCGGATCTCCCCGAGGCGGTGCGCGCGCTCTTGGGAGAAAAGCTCAGCTCCGCCGAAGGCGTGAGGAAGTTTCTCGCGGAATCCAAGGAGGCCGAAAAGAAGGCCGCCGTCGCCGAAGCCGAGGCCGCTAGCGTCTCCGAGGAGACCCTGCACAAGATCCCGAAGTCGCGGATCAGCGAAAAACTGGGCGGCTGGGAAGTGGCGGATACCGGAAGCCAGGGGAGGCGGTGGTTCGTTTTCCTTCCCGGTGATTACAACGCGGAAGACTCCGAGGCCTACAAAGCATTCAAGTCCTACTGGACTTACTTCGGCCAGAAGGTGCCTCGATCGCTGACGGAAAACGGCATCGAGTACTGGACGTTCGTGGGCCGGGAGCCGGTCGAAGCCCCGAACTTTGGAGATCTCCCCGAGCCAGTGCAGAGATTCTTCCGCGCGAGCTCGCAGCTGCTGGCCGAAGCAGAGCAGGCCGAAGCCCGGCGCAAGGAGGAGGACGAGCTGCTGTTCGGCGGCGGCGCCACGGACGCGGACTTGGAAAGAGCGGGCCGCAGGAAGCGCAAAGGCGAGTCCGACGAGGATAGCGTCGCGGACGAAGACTTGTTCACCATCAAGGGGCGAAAAGCCAAGGGCAAAGTCCTCGAGATCGAGCTCGACGACGAAGAGACCAGCGAGCTCAAAGGGCGTTTCGAAAAAGACCGCGAGCGCGACCTGAAGGACGGACGCGACGGAGAGCCGGACCAGGGCGAAGGCGAGGACGGCGAGGAGAGGTCGCTCGATTTCCGCAAGGACGGCAAAAAACGAGGGAAAGACGGCAGGTCCGTAGACGGCGGGGAGCCCACGGAGCTGAGCTTCCGCGATCGCAAGAAGAAATCCAAAGACGCGCAGGACAGAAGTTTCGGAGACGAGGCGGAGACTGAGGGTCTGGAAGGGCCTGAAGCCGATGAAGAGGTGGAAGAAGAGGGCGTCGATTTCGACGACCTTTTCGAAAAAGAAAGCGGTCAGGGCGTCAAGAAAAAGCCCAAAAAGCGTGACTCGAAAGGCGCTCAAGGCCGCGCGTCCGGCGATGAGCAGGGCGAAGATTCGGAAGCGGATCCCGATGCCCTCGAGTTCTCGGAGGATGCTTCGAAGGACGCCGCGACAAAAGCGGAGAAGGGACCTCGACCGGATTCTCGCAAGGCGAAATCGCCTTCCGATCGGGACGATAAAAAGCCCAATGACGACGAGTCTGGCGACGAAATTGGCGTCGATCCGGACGACGGCTCGGCTACTCCTCAGGAGAGGGCGGCTCGCAAGTCAGCGCGCGAAAAGACCGCCGCTGGGAAGGCGCGAGCGGGAACCGACGCGGAAACGGCCGGGGATTCGGGCGACGATACTGGCGACGATTCCGGCGATCTTCAAGGACAGCCGGATGAGGGGAGCGAAGGCGAGGGGAGTGGGGGCGCAAAGGATCCGCAGAAAGAAGAGACTTCGGAAGAGAATCCGTCCGAAGAGAATCGGTCCGAAGACGCTCTGAAGGAAGAGCCTCGCAATGAATCCGAAGATGACACGGAATCTGGTGCGCAAGGCGTCGCTAAAGACAGTGGCAACGGCTCCTCCAGCGCGGACCTCCGGCACGGCCATCCCAGCAAGCCGTCCTTGAGTCCGTTGAGCATCGCCTTTTTGATGTCCGAGTTGCAGGCCAAGCGCGATCCGTTGGAGCCGACGCACGGGTTATCTTTTGAAAAGATTGGCCACCGCTTCTGTAATTACGTTTCAAAAGCCACCGGTGAGATTCGCGTGGAACTTTGGGCGCGCGGCATGGACCGTTGGTTCTGCACCGGTACTTTCGATAGCGAGGCTGGGATTCTCACGCCGCATTTTGGCTCACTGCCCGCGAACCCGGACCTCGGCCCAGTGCCTTACGGAAACCAGCCGATGTTTCTCGTGCCGGTGACTGACAAGCCGGGCGCGCCGGCGGGAAGTCCCGCGGTGGGCGCGCTCGTCTTCTTGGGCAAAGGAGTCGATCAGATCGATGTCAAGTGGGCGTTCGCGGTGGGGAACATGGCCCGGGGCCTGCTGATCACGCTTTCGCGCCGCAAGGACGGTGACGGTGACGGTGACGGTGACGGTGACGCCGACGCCGACGCCGACGCCGGCACCGCCTCTGATACCGACGCTGTCATGGACGTGGACGCCGCATAAATTCCGCAAAAAGCTTTGGAGAAGTCCGCTTGACCTTGTTTGCCGCTCGGGGAGCGGGCCGGTCAGGCGCCGATCAACTTCTTGGCCTGGTCCTGCGCGATCTGCACCGCGTTTTCTTTGGCGGCGTTCGCGCTGGCGCTGCGGATCCATTGCACGACGGCCGAGAAGACGTCGGGATTGAAGTATTCGGGGAAGGTCCTGGCCTTTTCGAGCCCTTCGAGCAGGTCAAAGGTCTGGGCCAGAGTTCGCCGTTCGCCGTCCCATTGCCCCGAGGCGAACGAGTCGAGGATGTCGGCGATCGCAAGGAGCTGGGAGATGTCGTCTACTTGGAAGCCCTTGTACGCGCGAGGGTAGCCGGTGCCGTCGAACTTTTCGTGGTGCTGGCTCATGATCGACTTGACGCGATCGGGCACGATGATTTTGCCGGGATCCTGCGCCGACGGGTCCGACGGCGCGGCAGAGCTCGGAGACGCGAAGAAGTTCACGATCGCGATACCCGCGTCGACGTGGCCCGAGTAGATGGAGAGATCCTCGGGCCCGAAGGCCTTCCAGGTCTTGTCGGTGACTTCCGCGGGGATCTGGCACATCCCGATGTCGTGGATGAGCCCAGCGTAGGCCAGGTCCGCGAGCAGGCCGCGCTCGATGCGCCCGAAGGCCATCGCAAAGATCACCGCGAAGGTCGATACGTTGAGGCCGTGCTCGAAGTCAGGGTCGATGTTCGCCAGTTGCCAGATCTCGTCGAACTGCTCTTTGGCGGCCGCGCGCGTCTCGTCGAAAACGTCCCGGATCAGCTCGGCGACGGTTTCGCGAATCTGTTCGTTGACCTTCTTCTGGACTTCCAACGAGGTGGGCCTTCCCGCCTGGGCCAGGAGTTGCTGGGCGATGTTCTGGACTTCTTCTTTTTTTCGCTCTTCGGGAAGTTCCGGGTCGTTGATCTTCTCCGCGAGCTTTTCGCCGATCTTCGCCGCCGCGCTCAGGGGCTTGGGCGGGTTGAGGTAGCGCTCGAACGCTTCCCGGTCGTCATTGTGGATCCAGAGCTTAGAGATGCCTTTTTTGAGGTAATTTGCGAGAAAATCCTGGGTGATCAGCTCCGCCTCGGCACGCCAGGTGATGATGTGTTGATTGACGGGAAAATAGAGGTGGAGGGGGACCGGCGACGCCTCGTTGGGCCGCAGCTTTTGGAGCTCGATCGTGAAGTAGTCCTCGATCCGCTTGGAGCGTGGCACGGCTCAGCCCGCTTTCCGGCCTTTGGGATAGATCATCCGGAGCTGAGCGATCAGCTCGGCGAGCTTCGTGGCCCAGCTCTCTTGGCGCGCGGTCGCCTCCGCTATTCGGGCGCGGAGTTTTTCGAGCTCCGCACCGCGGTGGCCCTCATCGGGCGTGCTGGAGATGAAGCTAAGCTGTTGCTCGAGCTGACGGAGCTCATGACCGGCATCCGAGATTCGGGCCTTGAAAGCGTCGATCAGCCCTTCGAAGTCCGGGGGCGGAAGGGGAGGCGCCGTGCCCACGCCGCCGTTGCGCAGCTCGCGGAGCTGGTCGTCGCGGGCAGCGACTAGGCGTTTGAGATCTCGGATTTTGCCGGCGGCATCGATGAGCAAACGCTCTTGGTGCTCCTCGCTTAGGCCGGTGAGGCTGCCGGGGCGGCTCGCGCCCGTAGGGGTTCCGCTCGAAGGGGAGGACTGCCCCAAACCGGGCAATGGCCGAAGCGAAGCCGCGTTCGGGCCGGAAACCTCGAACGGGACTTCGGAGATGATGTTGGTCGTCACCGGTTCGATCCACAAGGTGCGGAGCTGCTCCATCGATGACTCGGCGTCGAGTCCCGCGTTGAAGCCGACGGTGATCTCAAGATCGCTGCTCTCGGCGATCCAGTGTACGCGCAGCGATTCGGCGGCGCCGTGAAGGACCTGCACGGGCGAGAGGGGCTGTTTGGCGCGCGGCCAGAAGGAGGCGAGCACCTCTTTGGGGGACCAACCGGCGGCGGAGTAGATCAGGCGGAGAAAGAGCATGCGACGGTCGGCGGCGATCTGGAAATAGGCCTTGGGCATGCTGGTTCCGATGTTGCGGGAAAAGTCGCCCTTGCCGGGACCCGAATCGTAAACGAGGCTCCACAGGGCTCCAAGACAGAGCCGGATCGCATTGCCGCGGGAGGCGAAGGGGCCGAGCGCGACTTCGGGGATGCCCATGACGGCATCCATCCGATGGCCGAGTCCCTGGCCGGAATACCAGTTTTCGTAATAGATCGTCGTGCGTCCCTCGACGAGTGGCGTGAGGCCGGTGCGGCGGCGGTCCACGAGCAGGGCGGCGACGAGCTTGGCGATATCCGGCGTCTGGGGCGCGGAGAAGTCCAGCAGAATCGCGCGAAGGTGATCGGCCGTCTCGCCGATCTCGTGGGGGAGGAGGGGTTCGCAGAAGTATCCGGCGAAGGTGGGGCCGCTCGTGCGAGTGAGGCCGTAAAAGGCTTCGACGCGGCTCCAGGCCAAATAGCGGTGCCACGGCGCGAGCACGAGCTGCGGGGATTGCTCCTTGAGCTTGAGGAGCATCTGGTCTTCGGTGGTCGAGGCGGGAAGGACCTGTACTTCAGCAAAATGCTTGATCATGGCGAGGCGCCGCGAGAGAAGCGAATTCTTCTCGCGGGACAATCGCTCGTCCATCACAAACTGGATTTTGCCGATCTTGGTCTGGCCCCTGGACAAAACTCACCTCTCCTTCTTCCCTTATCGGAGGAGAGTGAAATCTTTTGAATCGGCATTGACGCTTTGCAGGATCAAAAAAGCAAATGGGGGGGTGGCGTTAATAATTTGACGTAAAAACCCCTGCGTCGAAACCCTCGGTTTTGGTATGCTGAACGGAAGATGGGGCAAGCCGCCGACAAATCCAGCCGGGCCGGAATACTTTCGGGCACCCTTCGGAACAAGATCCTCGCATTTGTCTGCGCGCTGATCGTGCTGTCGCTGGCGGGCTCGACCGTCAGTCTTTATCGGATCACCGAGGTCAACCGGATCTTGGATTCGATGAACCGCGTCTCGGTGCCGATGGGGCGGCTCTTCACGCAAGTCCAGTCGGACGCCGAGCTCCTCAAGCGCGAGCTCGAACGCAATCTCGGCAGCGCTCACTGGAGTGATGCCCATTGGAAGGCCCGGCCTTTGCCGCGATGGATCAGCGAAGTACTCGAAAACGAGGTGACTCGCATCGGCGAGCTGATCCGCACCGATTCCAATTGGGCGGCCCCGGAGACCCGCGCGCACTGGCAGGAGTGGTCGGCGGGCATCACCCAAGGCTTGGCTGATATTCGATCGGATTCGGCGCGCCTGCACGCGGCGCTCGAGCAGCAGGATCAGGCCGCCGCGGCCGAGCTGCATTCGCGCCTGGCCGTCCACTTTGAGGAATGGAAGCGGCAGCTGCAGTGGGGCGCCCATGAGTACGAGCGATCGTTCCGCCAGACTTTTTCGCTCGCGCAGTCCCGGGTTTCAGAGCTTCGCACTGGATTGGAGATGATCCTTTCAGTGGTCGTGGCGCTTTCGTTGCTCTTGCTCTGGCTGGGCGAGCGCGCGCTGCGGCCTTTGGGCGAACTGACCCGGCTGGCTCGCGAGATCACGCGCCGTGGGCTGCGCAAAGGTGACAGCGCGTTGATTCCGGAGCTCTCGCTGGCGCGGGACGACGAAGTCAGTCAGCTGGGCCGCGAGTTCCACCGCATGGCCGCCGCGCTGCTGGAGCGCGAAAAGATGGTCGAGTCGCAGAAGTCCCGCCTCGAGGAGCAGAATCGGCAGCTTCGCGAAATGGGCACTCTCAATGAGAGCGTCCTCAATAGCATCGAGTCCGTTTTGATCGTGCTGGACCTTGAGGGCCGCATCGCGCGTCTCAATCCGGTGGCTCGCCATTGGCTCGGCGCCGCCGACGCCGCGACAGTCGTGGGCACGGAGCTCGACGCCTGGCCCATGTTGCGCGCGATCCGTCTCTCCGACGCCCAAAGCCATGGAGAAGCGGGCGCCCCGTGGCCTGGCGAACTGTCCGAGCCCCGGCGCATCGAGGCGGTGCGCATCGCATCGCGCGTTTACGGCGGCTATGTCTATCCGCTCAAGCGGGGCCCGCAGGAACCCGGCGCCAGCGGCGCGATCCTGGTGCTCGACGATCTGACGGAGGACCTGGACCTGCAAGATCGCTTGCGGCGCGCGGAGAATCTGGCCGCCATCGGACGCATGTCCGCGCAGGTCGCGCACGAGGTCCGCAACCCGCTCCATTCGATCGGGCTCGAGGCCGACATGGCATACGAGGCGGCGGCCCGCCTGGGCAGCGCCCCGCTCAAGCAGTCGCTGCAATCGATCTTGAACTCGGTCGATCGGCTCGAAAAGATCACTGAGAACTACCTCAAGCTCTCCCGACTTTCCTCGGGGCAGAAGGGCGTGGTCGATCTCGGAGACGTGCTCGAGGCCGTGCTGGCTACCTACGCTCCCGCGTGCGAAGCGCAGGGCGTGCGCGTGGACTGGAAGCGCGAGACTCGCGCGCCGCTGCTCGTGCATGGAGACCGCGACCTGCTCGAGCAGGTTTTGGGAAATCTCTTCCGCAACGCCCTCCAGGCGTTGGAGGGGACCTCCGCGCCAGAAGTTCGGCCCGAAATTCGGCCGGAAATTAGGTGGTCCCTCGGCAACGCTGAAAGCGGCAAAGTTTACGTGTCCATTGAAGACAACGGGCCCGGCATCCCCGAGGATATCCGGCACCGGCTCTTTACTCCCTTTGTCACTTCGCGCGCTCAGGGAACGGGCCTGGGGCTCTCCTTCGTCAAACGGGTGATCGAGGAGCATGGTGGCCGAATCGAGTGGGACGACACTCGCGCCTCACACGGACTTGCGGGCACGCGCTTCGCGATCTCCTTGCCGGGCGTCGAGTCCGCCATGCGCGCCGAAGCCGCGGTGGCCTCAGCCGCGGGGTTACCGGAATCTGAAAGGACGTTGTCATGAGCCCTTATCCGCACCGGATTCTCCTCGTGGACGATGACCCACAGGCGCTCGACTCGACTCGCAAGATCCTGGAGCTGGCCGGCTACGAGGTCGTCGTCGCCCACGATGGCAAGGAGGCGCTCGAGATCGCGCGCGATCGCCAGTTGCCGCGCCTGGATCTCGTTCTGACTGACGTGCGCATGCCCAAGCTCGGGGGGCTCGAGTTTCTTCGCGCGCTCTCGCTCTGCGGAGAGACCGCGCCGGTCATTCTCATGACCGCCTTTGGCCGAGTCGAGGACGCGGTTTGGGCGATGAAGCTCGGGGCCGTCGACTTCCTGACCAAGCCGTTCAAGCGCCAGGCGCTACTGGCGGCGGTCGAGGCGGCGCTCAAGCGCAGTGTGGCGCGCGCGGCGCCACATTCGGCTTCCGCTCAGACGGCTTCTGGCCAGGTCCCGCCTCCTCCCTTCATACCCGGACTCTCCGGCGGCGAGTCGCTCGTGGGGCGCTCGCGCTCGATGACTGATCTCAAGCGCATGATCGCGCAGGTGGCGCCCACGGCTGCCACGGTGCTCATCACTGGGGAGAGCGGCACGGGCAAGGAGCTTGTCGCGCGCTCCATACATGATTCGAGCCTTCGTTCCAAAGGACGCTTCATCGCGCTCAACTGCGCCGCGTTTCCGGAAAACCTCATCGAGTCCGAGCTATTTGGCTTTGAAAAGGGCGCCTTCACCGGCGCGACCGCCGCCCGCGAAGGCCTCTTCGAGGCGGCCGATGGCGGGACGCTGCTGCTCGACGAGATCGGCGACATGCCCTTTGTCCTGCAGGCCAAACTGCTGCGAACCCTGCAGGAGGGCGAAGTCAGGCGCATCGGTTCTACGGTTTCGCGAAAGATCGACGTGCGCGTGCTCGCGGCGACCCACCGTGATCTGGCCGCCGCGGTCCGCGCCGGCAGCTTCCGCCAGGACCTGCTCTACCGTCTCGAGGTGGTGGGGATCCGCGTTGCTCCGCTTCGCGAGCGCGCCGAGGACATCCCGGATCTCGCTTATCACTTTCTCAAGCGCGCGGCCTCTCGCCATGGCAAGTCCGTGAACGGAATTTCCGAAGAGGCCATGGAGATCCTGCTTTCGCATGGCTGGCCCGGCAATATCCGCGAGCTGTCCAACGTGATCGAGCGCGCGGTGATCTTCGCCGCCGGGGCGCTGATTCTCGCCCGGGATCTTCCGCCGCATCTGGCGATGGTGACGGGGGCCAAGGCCCCGGCGCCGACCGCCTCGGACGAGGCCGCCTCCCGCGTGCCTTCGTCGATCTCGGTTCCGATCGGCACGCCGCTCAAGGAGGTCGAAGAGCTTCTGATCTTGAAGACGCTCGAAGCGACTTCGGGCGACAAGAACATGACCGCGCGCCTGCTCGGAATCAACGAACGGACGATCTATCGAAAGATGGGAAGTCTCCGCTCCGCAGGCCCGACGAATGAAGAAGTGGGCCCCGAAGTTCCCGAAAACGGCGGCTGATCAGATCGAATCCGACTTGCTCGCGTTTCGGGGCGCGACGCCGACCTGTTCGCGCAGCTCGCTTACCCGGCGCTCAAAGGGCACGTGCGAGCCCTGGGTGCGGGGCGCGAGCAGATCCCTGGCAAGCGCGAGCTCCACTTCGCCGGTCATGAGAGAGTCGTAGAGGCGTTTTCCCAGGATGCGTCCGTAATGATAGGCGCCCATGGCGCGAGCCTGGCGCGCGGCCAGGGTTTCGGAGCGGGGGTCGTCGGCGCGCGGCGCGAGCGCGTCGATGCCGCGGCGGATCGCCTCCAGCGCGAGGCCCAGGCCCTCCTCCTCGGCGGGATAATCGGGACGCGCGGGCTTGCCGCGCGCGCCGGGCAGTCCCGCGCGCAGGTCTTCGTAGCGGAGCGCGAGATCCGCCGGAAGCTCGCATTTGCGGCGGGGATTGACCAGCAGGCTCCCAAAGAAGCCGAAGGCCGACTCGAGCGCGGAGCGGGAGGCGTCCTCGAGGGTCGCGCAGCGCAGGCCGCCGGCCTGGGTCCGCGAACGGAACAGGTGGATGGCCGCGAGTTCGGCAGCCGCGTTGGGCGATAGGCTTCCCAGGTAAGCCAGCTCGGAGCGCCGGACGTAGAGGCAGCGGTTGGCCAGGATCCTCAGGCGTACCATGGCTAGCTCCTCGCGGTCGAAGAGCGCGCGGTCGAGATGCTCGACGAAGTCCGCGTCGTCCAGCGTGAACACGTGGAGCGCGCCGTAGTCGGGCGGGGGCGATTTGAGGAACTCCGCGATTGCCATCCCGTAGGACTGGATCCAGTACAGCGGGTCTCCTTCGTAGGCGGTGTCGGAATCCTCGTCCGTCTCGTGGGCGTCGAACTCGTCGTCGAAATGGTGCGCGTCGCTCGCGGGCCGGGAAGCGAGGCGGCCCAATCCGGAGCTCTCGGCCGCGGCCGCGAGCGCGGCGGGGGATTGCACGACCAGGCCGGCGGTCTCAGCCCAGCTCACGAGGGATTGCAGCTTGGCCCAGGGCGTGCTCGAAAACACGCAGTACGAATCGCTCTCCAGGCGCACGATCTGCGCCGAATGCTCGCGTCCGCTGCGCGCCAGCGCCCAGTACAGCTCGTCTTGGTTTTGATGGACCGAGACCGAGCGCAGGGGCTTGCCGAGGTAGTCGCGCGAGACCCGCTCGAGCTGCGAAGGAAGATGGTTGCGTCCGACGTGCAGGTCGCCATAGAGGGCGATCAGGCGGGGGCGCGAGGCTTTGCGGCCTCCCGCGGAAATCAGGTCCGTGATCAGGCCCGCGGCCCAGCGATCACGATCTTGCAGCTCCCGCGCCTCGGAGACGCGCCGGATCTGGGAGCCCGAAAGCGCGCTCGACTGCGAAAGCTCCTTGGGGCGGTTCAGCGCAAGCAGCCGCACTCCGCGCGCGATCGCCTCATGGACGAGCGGGGCGTAATTGCGCCAGGGAAAGCCCCATTCCTCCGCGTAGCGGGTCACTTCAAGCAGTTCGGAGGTGGACAGCTTTCCGGCGGCGTAGGCATCGAGCTCCGCTTGGTGGCGCGAGGAAAACATCTCCAGGCCGAGTACCCAGTTTTCACCGGGGCGTGCGCAGTCGCGCAACAGCCTCAGTGCCGTGCGCTGGGCCTGCGGAAAGGCATGAAAGTCCGCGACGAAGCTCACATCCGCCGCGCGCATGGCGGCGACCAGGCGGGCTTTGGAGACGGCCGCGACTCGGGTCGCGTCGTCGGCCCCGCGGCACGCCGTGACAAAGTCCTTCTGGCAAGCGCGCTCGTAGGCGCGAATGGCCGGAGGCATCGTGCCGAGCAGTTCGTCGGCCTCGCGCTTGAGCGTCAAATAGATCCGCCGCTGCACCGCGAGGAGCCGGGAGTGGTTCGAAGGGGCGGCGCGGAGATTCGGTTTTCTTTTCTTCCTTGCAGCCATTTTGGGAGGCATTGGGTTCATGAATAAGTCGGGAGGTCCCCGAACTCTCCGATTTTCCACTGATGGGAACAGGTGCCGCCGGGGCCGGCGCGGCGATGATGGATCCGGAGCCGCGGCTGGATCGCATAGGCAAAACCGCTCATCCAATGTGAGTGCATCACGCAAAGCTCGTCGGCCACGGGGGCGAGCTCGGCAAAGCGCGACTGATGCGGACAGCGCGGATAGTGGACGGTGACGCCGTCGCGGTACTCCCGCTCGATGAGGAGTCCGCCCGGCTCGGTCGTGCCCAGGAACGGAGAGTCGAGCGCGGCGCGGAAGATCGCTCCGACATCGTAACGGAGCTCCTGCGGAAAATGTGACCAGATCGCCTCGGCGTGCGCCCGTCCAGCCCGCCACGAAGCCTGCTCCATGTTGTCCAGCGCGGTCTTGCGCTCGATCGGGGCATAGGAGTTTCGCAGGCGATTGAGCGTGTGGGCATGGGTCAGCCAGACGCCTGTTTCCAGGCGCGCGATGACGTCGTCGGGCGAGGTGTCGTCCATGAACTGCTGCAGACCCCACTTGCCCTGGTCTGGATTCGGAGCGGCGCTCCGGCGGACGATTCCAGTGAGAATGTCGATCATCCACTGCAGATCCGAGGTGGTGATGCGGGAATCCGGGCTCTCCGGTGGAGCTTCCGATTTAACTGTTTCGAGCCACGCCAAGGTCAGGTCGTGCAGCTGGAGCAACCGGGTGTACCGCAGCTCGTGGGTCTGGGTCGGAATGCGTTTATCCCAGGCAGTTTCGCGCATTCTCTCATTCTAGCAGACAGCACTGGAAAACCAAGCGCGCAGGGCCCGCGCGATCGGCTTTGCGTCCATGGTCGTTCGGTTTTCCTTGCGGTACGGGTTTGAAAAAAAAGAAGCCCCGATTCCGGTCATCGGGGCTTTGAGGGGTGGGGGGTTAGGGGGGATCAAAGCTTTCCAGAATCGCCGCCCCTCCGGGGGGTTAGGGGGGGGGGGGAAGAGAGGCTGCGCCTCTGGAAAACTCACAGCGGTGGGATTTTGTCTCCCGGTGCTGTGCCGGATACTGACGATCATTGCACCCGGGATGCCAACGCAGGAGCGCGAATGGAGCATTTGAGGTGTCGCCGCAAGGTCATGAATTTACGAGATACTTATCGTTTTGGAACGAGGCCAGGCTCTGATCCGGGTGTCAATAGAGTGGACAGGCGTCGAGCAAATCTTGCAGCTCCGAAGAGCGGCGTTGGCGGTCGCCATAAAGCTTGAGCACGTCGATGGCGGTGCTCTCGGCAAGCTCGAGCCTCCGAGGGAGTTTAAGATGCGAGACCAGCTCACTCCAGGTCGGTGAGCTCAAGCCTTCGAGCTGATCCCAGATCATTTCGATGAGAATTGGGCTGTCGGAGACGAGCTTGAGACTGAAGCCCGCTTCCGTGGCAAACAGGATTCCTTCTTGCGGCGTCTTGATCGGCTCGATGCGACCAATGGCGATTTGTACGGGCAGGTTGCCAGCGGTACGCACGCGCGGGTGGAGCGACACGCCCACGTTTTCAGATGCGGGCAGCATGCGGAGCAGTTCACCCCAACGGATGCGTCCGTCTTTCTTGACGAGGAGGTGCATTGCTTTAATGCCCTGGGCGAGCTGATCCTGCTCGAGCGCGGCCTGGACATAAAGCGCGGCGCGGACTTGCGCGCTCGCCGCATCTTGGCTCAGGCGGGAGAGTCGGGCGCGTCCCTCCTCGGGCGGCTGCGCCAGGATTTCGCGCGCGGCTTTGTTTGCCGCCAGCAGGGCTTCGCCGAAATTCGGGTTCTGGCTCGGGCCGTGGCCGAGGCTGGCCAAGAGCATCTGCGGGACGGGGATCCAGCGCACGAGCGCTTCACTCATGATCCAGCGATCTCCCTTGCGCTCGGCATGATGGTCAAGCCAGGTCTTGAGCGTCTCGCTTTCGAGGTACTGGCAAAGAGGCGCGATCCAGCGTAGGTCCGGCACGAGCACCAGAAAGCCGGAACCCGTGAAGCTCGTGCCCGCCTTGAGGGGGCGCGCGACCAGTCTTCGGCCACCGTGCTGCGAGTCCGCTTCGCCCTGGATCCACAAGCCTTTGAGCCCCGGATGCACGCTCCAGGCGTTATTGCGCGCGGGATCCCCGGCGGGCGTGTGACGGATCGTCGTGACCGAAGCGAGCGTGAGGGAGCTGTCGCGCAAGCGGTCGAGGTTGCGGATCGTGGTCTGCGAGGCAGGATCTGGCCAGCGTTCCATCCAATCGCGTTGCGGCACGGGGCTGCGATGCGCCTGAATCCGCCATTGCGAACGGTCGCGAACGGCGCCGGCGCTGAGCGCATGGCTCAAATGCTCCGGATCGCGCAGGGCGGCTTGGACGATCTCGCCTAGCGCTTCGCGGAACATCACCGGCAACTCGATGTGAGAGCGGATCTGGCCGTGCAATGAAATGCGGATCGGACGCCAAGTTAAGCGTTCCTCCACTCGGGATTCACGGACAAAGAGATAAAGGTGCCGGGGGAAAAGCGGCAGGCGCACGGGGAGCTGGTGCTGCAGTTCGGAAAAATCCCACTCGCAGAGCAGCTTGCCGCGCTCGAGCAAGAAGTTCAGCGCTTCCTTTCCGTCATGCTCGGTGAGTGGCTCTTCGCGTGCCCAGAACAGGAGTCCGCCGGGACGGAGTTTGGAGAGCGCGACGCAGGCCTGTAGGTCGCCGAGGGAGGTCATCGGACCTTTGAGCTTCTTGAAGTAGGGCAGCGTCTCCAGGCGTTCGCGGAAACGCAGCGCCTCTGGGCTGCGTCCTTGGGTGCGCACGGTGCGCTCTTCTTGGACGAGCGCGACGTCGCAGGCTTCCATTTCGGTGATGCGAGTGAGGAGAGAGGGTTTGGGCGAGCCGAGCGAAAGCGTGAGCTGCTCGCGCGAGTGGACCTCGAGTCCGTAGCCCACGCTCCAGAGTGGCGGAGCCGCCGGGCGGCACCAGAGCTGGGTGAGCTCGGCGACCATCAGCGAGAAGGGCGAATTCTCCAAGCCAATCCAGGTGACGTGCGAAGGCGCGGAGCGAACACAGCTGCCGTCGCGAAGCGTCGGCGAGAAAACCATCCACGGCCTGCGGATCGGGCCGGCCGGCGGAGTGGCCAGATCGATGCCGAAGGCGGGAAGGCGGCTCCAAATGGCCTCATAGAAACGCGGATCGTAGCCCGATGGATCCGTGTTTTCGGTGCGCGCCTGGCGTGCGGCGCCAAAGAGCGTGAGCAAAAACGCCGGTCCTTCGGCTCCGAGTTGCCAGGACTGCATCGCTTCCCAGAGCTCCCGCTGGATCAGCGGACCAAGCTTGTACCAGGAGTAGATATTCTGACGCGCGACCATCCAGCTCTCACGGTCGATGGGTACGACAGGCTTGAGGGCGGTGTTGAGCGCCCAGTTGAGATTGGAGAGATCCTTCTCGGTCGTGGGACGGATGCCGCGGTCGGCCCAGGCTTTGAGCAGCAGCGCATGACCGAGCGTGATGAGTGCGACTTCCTCAAAGTAGGCCTGAAGTGCTGCGTTTTGGGCGGGATTTCGCGGACCGGTGATCCAACGGCTCAAACCGCCGGCGGCGTCGACGTTGCCGCCGATGGAGCTTGGCCCCGCGGTCTGGCCCGACAAACGGTCGAGGTAGGTCGCGAGCGCTTCCCGGCGCGAAGGCTCCAGAGTGAGCAGGCGCTGCATGTTGAGTTCGAGATCGTGGACGATGCGCGTTTTGAGCGAAATGAAAATCGGAAGCGGGGAAAGCGCTGGGATCATCACGCCGTTGCCGGGGGGCGTCGGTCCGAGCGAAAGTGCCTGCGGCAGCTGGGGCGTCGAGTCCGCGGCGGGAGAAAAAACCCGGAAGTCGTCGGGATCGAATCCAGAGCCAGGCGGAGTGGGGTTGGCCGGTGATGTGGAGTTCGTCAGGTTTCCTACCGGGATCTCGTTGAAAGGGGCTGCGCCAAAAAGAGCTTGATCCAAGGGGGGGGTGGCCGAGTGCGCGCTGGTAAATCGCGTGGTCAGCCCAATCGATCCGGTGCCCGGTCCCGAAGTCAGATGCGTCGGGAAAGGTGGCGGTTCGTTCAGGGTTTCGGGTTTGCGGAGTGTTGGAACTTTGACGGTCGAGGAGGATGGAGTTTCCCCTGCCGGACGGCCAGCGTCCGGAAGGTCGTGCACCGAAATCAGCGCCGACAGATCGAGATGATCCTGATGTCGATCCTTGCGGTCCATACTGATTCGATGTCGAAACGTCGTGCGCGCGCGCAGCATGCGCCAGCTGACGCTGAGTCAATCCCCCTACACCCTGACTTCGGAGTGTTTGTTTGGAGCGAAGGTATAACGACTGCCACTCTATTAGGCGAGAAAAAACGACCCGCCTCCATTAACCTCAGGTGCCCGAAAACCGATAGGAAAGTTGCCCGTGCCTTCGGGTGAGGAGAAACGTGTTATGAGCGATGCAGCAAAGCCGAAAGCGACCCCCGCGGACGCTCAGAACGAGATCGATCAGATCATGAACGATATTGCTGATTTGCAAAAAGAGCTCGACAGCGCTAATGCGATGCAAGAAAAAAATACCGCACCAGTCGCCGCTGTGCAGCGAGTTCGACCTGTTGCAGCAGTCGCTCCGGTGACGCCAGTGCCCGCCGCTTCGGCCGAGCAAAAAGGGGCCGCTGAATCACTCGAGTCGCCTGAATCACCTGAGTCGGATGACGCGCTGAAAGAATTCCGCGCCGGCACCAGCGATAGCGAGGCAAGCCTTGAGTCCACTCTCGCGGATCTGGGGGAGGAGCCTTCCGGCACGGGGCAGAGCCTTTTGGATCAGGTGCTCTCGGGCGAGCCTGAGACACCCGACGAGGTCCACGAGCAAGCGGATGTCGCGGCTGAAACGCAATCTGAAGCCGAAGAACCCTTTGAAGAGCCGGTAGCCGAGGCGGAAGAAGTCGCCGAAGAAATTACCGAAGAAGTGACTAACGAAGAGATCGCTGACGAAGAGATCACCGATGAGCAATCCGAAGAATCGACCGCCGAGTTGACAGGCGACGAAGTCTCAGAGGAAGTCTCAGAGGAAGTCGAAGAAGAGGAGTCCCCCATGTCTCACCACGATGCCGACGGGGCTTTGACGCTCCAACTTCAGGGTTCCATGACGCTAAAGCTCAAGTATGAAGCGGATGGTCAGGAAGTGACCGTCGCTTTCAGCGATGGATGCTTGAAAGTGACGCTGGGTGACGGTACTGAGTTCAAGGTTCCGGTCTCCCGACGCCATTCGGCGAATGTCGCCCCAGGCGCGAAGAAGGCAAGCCCGGCCAGTCCGCTGCGCTCAGTGCGCCCTGTACGGAGGATCGCCTAAATTCTCAAGCTCACCGGAGGCGAGTTCAACGGCCGCCTCATTCACACTCCCAAGGACATGCGCACCCGCCCGACGCAGGCGAGGATGCGCCAGGCACTTTTCAATTCCCTTCAAATGACGATCCCCGGCGCGCGAGTGTTGGATCTCTTTGCCGGCTCGGGCGCGCTCGGTTTCGAGGCGCTCTCGCGCGGAGCGGAGTCCGTGGTCTTCGTCGAGAACGGTCGCGCCGCCAGCAAGCTGATCGAGCGCAATGCCGCCGAACTCGAGGTCACCGACCGGATCAAGCTTTTGGATTGCTCGGTCGAGCAGGCCGCGCGCGATCTCGCGCATTTCGGACCTTTTGATGTCGTGCTAGCCGACCCGCCCTACGCCGAGGGTTGGGAGCTGAAACTCCTCAATAACTTCGACTGGTCGATTCTCCTCAATCCCGATGGCGTTCTGGTGCTGGAGTGGGGGACGCAGAAATCACAGGTCTCCGAGCTGCCCGAATCCGCGCCTCATCTTGTCAAAGCGCGCGAGAAAAACTATGGCGACAGCGTTTTGACCACCTATCGCAGAGCGGAAATCCCCGGAGACCCGTCATGACCGTCAGCCCCCGCCGCGCCATTTATCCCGGTTCCTTTGATCCGATCACCAACGGGCATCTCGACATCCTCGACCGCGCGCTCGCGCTTTTTCCCGAAGTGACGATCGTCGTCGCCGGCACGGGCTCCAAGAACCCGCTCTTCACTCCCGAGGAGCGGGTCGAATTGATCCGCGAGGTGACCAAGGACCGCAAGGGCGTCAAAGTGGACCGTTGGCCGGGCCTCATCATGGAGTACGCCCGGAAGCACCAGGTGTCCGCCGTGATCCGAGGCCTGCGCGCCGCAAGCGACTTCGAGTATGAGTTCATGATGGCGAGCATGAACAAGGTGATCAACCCGCTGGTCGAGACCGTTTTCATGATGACCGCGCAGAATCTTTACTTCGTCAGCTCCTCGATGATCAAGGAGCTCTATCGCTACGGCGGCGACATCACGCATTACGTGCCGCCGATGGTGGTTGATCATCTTGCGCGCAAGATCTCCAAGTAAGTGTCACTTTCGGCACCGGAACGGTGTTAAAATCGAAGGGTGCTGCTGATCGTCATGGAATCCGCCGAAGCGGAACGGATCAAACGGACTCTTCAAAAAAACGGCATCCAGGCCTGGACCCGCGTGGCGAGTGAGTGCGGGTCGGCGGGCCTTTGCGGGCAACTGGTCGAGGTTCATGTCCCCAATGAACAGGCGGCGCAGGCCAAAGCCCTGATTTCGTGAAGACCGTGTTGCATTGCGGCATTGCTGCATCCCGTATCGCCCGCTCCTAACCTCTGCTAAGGTAATGGTCGGAGATCTCCTGATGCCTAACGTTCAGACCCCTTTCAACCATCTCTCGCGCCGGATGGAAGGCGTTTCCGAAAGCGCCACTCTCAGGCTCAACGCACGCGTGGGCGAGCTCAAAGCCCAGGGCGTGGACGTGATCAATCTGACTGCCGGCGAACCGGATTTTAGCGTGCCGGAGGCGGCCAAACAGGCGGTGCGCGAGGCGCTTGACGCCAACCGGTCCAAGTACACGCCGGCTCCGGGCATCCCGGAGCTTCGTCAGGCGGTCGCCGACAAGACCAATGCCCAGCAACCGTCCGTCGCGGCCACCACGCGCTGGAAGGGCGCTGACGTCATCGTCACCAATGGCGGGAAGCAGGCGATTTTCAACGCGATGATGGTCTTATTGGATGAAGGGGACGAGGTTCTCATTCCGGCGCCTTACTGGGTCAGCTATCCCGCCATGGTCCGGATCTGCGGCGCCACCCCGCGCATCGTGCCGACCCGTTTCGAAGACCGGTTCAAGCTCACGCCCGAGTCGCTCCGGGCCGCTCTGACTGCGCGCACCCGGATGCTCCTCCTGAACTCGCCCTCCAATCCCACGGGCTCGATGTATACCCGCGCCG
>CAYXVB010000024.1:0-3227 GCA_964467785.1 uncultured Bacteriovoracaceae bacterium | reverse complement strand
CCGAATGTCAGGCGCTCGCCCAGGTGCTCGAGGAGTCGCCGATGGGCCGCCAGGTGATCGTGCTCAGCGACGAGATCTACGATCGCATCGCGCTGGGGGACATCCCGTTCTGCTCGTTTCTCGAGTCGGCGCCTTCGCTTCGCGAGCGGGTGGTGACTCTCAACGGAATGTCCAAGAGCGCCGCCATGACGGGCTGGCGCATTGGCTGGAGCGTGGCTCCGCAGTGGATTACCCAAGCGATGATCACGCTGCAGGGGCAGAGCACCTCCAACATCAATTCTTTGGCTCAATGGGCAAGTCTTGCCGCTCTCCGGCTTCCCGAGAGCGCGTTCGCGGAACAGGTTTCCCGCTATCGCCAGCGTCGGGATCTTTGCTTGGAGATTTTGCAAAAGAGCGGCAAAATAAAGGCGATGGCTCCCGACGGGGCGTTTTACGTCTTTGCGGGAATCGGTGGTGCGCTCAAGCCCGGCGAGGATTCGATCGGGTTTGCCGAGCGGCTCCTGGACGGCGCCAAGGTGGCGGTCGTACCGGGGGCGCCGTTCGGGGAGCCGGAGTTCATCCGGCTCAGCTTCGCGACCGACGAGAAGACGCTGGCCGAAGGCTGCCGCCGACTCGTGGACTATCTCGCACACGCGTGAACGCCGTGTGACCTCGACCAGGTCGCAGTCGGGGGCGCGCAGGTGACGCGCCGGTCCCGCCCGCCCTTGAACGCGCCAGTGGAATTGGCCGAGGTGAACACGGATGTTCTCTCTTCGACCCGAAAAACGGAAACGCTCTGTCCAGGCTCGTCGAGTTCAGTCTCGACTCGGCGCGTGCTCGCCCGTCGCGTCGTTTGGGGTGTCGGTCGCGGCTTCGGTCTTTCTGTCGGGAGTCCTGAGCGGATGCGGCGGCGCGCTCCCGGCGGCCACGACTTATTCATCTTACGATAAAGCCTCCATCCTCAATGCCGTGGACATCGCCCTGACCCAGGGCGACTGCAGCACGGCGGTGACCAAGATTGGTCCGCTTTACGAGTCTGTTTATTCGGACAACGACGTGCGGTTTCGGGCTGCGGCCGCCTATGCCTGCCAGGCCAAAGTCAACTTCATCGGCAATGTCCTGGCGTTGACCTCGGGCGCGGCGGGATTTTCGGCGAGCCCCAAGGAGTTTTGGCGGCTTCTCGCCAAGACCTACAATTCGCGCACGGGATCTGACTACGTGGTCGAAGGCGCGGTGCTCTCGCTCGATGCCCTCCAGGCGATGACTCGGCCGGGCACGCTCATTCTGCCGCAGTACCAAGTCAACGCCGGGAGCAATAACGTGGGCTCGGTCTTTTTCACGGACCGGACGGACGAGTCGAATTTCGCGCTGCTTTTTACCTCCTTTTCGACGATCGGGGGAATCCTCGGGCGATACGGTCTGGCGGACACGTCGACGGGGGCTCCGGCCGCTTCGCCGGCCAATCTGAGTTGGACCGCGGCGACGTCCTTTGCGGGCGCCTCCGGCGCGGACGGTTGCGCTTTGGCCGCGGGGATGACCAACTTCATCGACTCGCTCTCGGCGCTCGCGCCGATCGCGCCGGCCTCGATGAGCTCGGCGATCACGACGATGACCACGCTCTTTAGTGACGCGATCAATTATTCCTGCGATGCAGGTTGCCAGGGCGCGGCGGTTTTCGGCAATCCTACCTATGTGCTCAAGACGGGATGGGCCGGTAATTTTGGCGCCGCCACCGGCTGCGCGCTGACTGCGGCGCAGTGCCAGAGCAACGGGGTGCCCTCGTGCTCCGTGCGGCTTCGTAACCGCGCCAACTGCGCGGGGACGGTCACGGATGTGCCGTCGTGTCAGGCCGCAGGCATCGTCAATTTCCTCAAAAACAGCCTGGCGGGGTGGAACTGACGGATGCGAGGAAGAGAGCGCCGCTCGCATCAGGCGGATCAGGTGGATCGCCCGCGTCTTCCGAAGCGCGGCGCGATTCTCGGCGCCTGCTTCGTGACTGCCCTGTGCATCTCAGTCCCAGCCGCGGCCAACTACGGCGGCGAGCTGCGCGAGCTCTACCGGGGCGCGCGCATGACCGGGATGGGGGGCGCCTTCGTGGCGATCGCCGATGACGAGCAGGCGATTTGGGTCAACCCGGCTGGTCTCAGCGGCGTCCGCAAGACCCAGCTTCATTACGCGGTGGCGGACATCGAGTTCTCCAATGACATCGCCTCCGAGCTTTTGTCGGGAACGCCGACCCTGCAGGCGCTGGGCTCCGGCAATCTCAACGCGGTCATCGGCAAGAATATCTATGCGCGCGTGCAGGTCAGTCCGGCCCTGCTGATGCCGGGTTGGGGCATCGGTTTTCTCTCCGATCATCAGTTCGGCGCGATCATCAAGAACATGGTTTTTCCCAACACCACGGTCGCGATGCAGTCCACCAACGGAGTGCAGATCGCTCAGTCGTTCGCTCTGACGCGCAAGGGGCGTCGACGCGGCCTGGGAGGGGGCGAGCTGAGGGCGGGCATTGCCGCAAAGGCGCTCTGGCGTCGCGGTGGCTATAACTCGATTCCGATGCCCCAGCTGTTGAATCTCAGCACCGATTACATCCTCGCGCTCGCCGGGACTTACGGCTTTGGTTTTGGTTTGGACCTTGGCACCCAATATGTCCGATCGATCGGCAATAACACCCAGGTCAGTCTCGGGTTGGCTTATACCGATATCGGCGACATCGCCTTTTCCAACGGAGCCGACTCGCAAAAGGGCAACCTTTCGGCGGGCGCGGGCCTCGTCTACAAGTCGGCGGGCTTTGACTTCACCTTCGCGGCCGATTATCGTCACATCAACGTGGACACGGACGTGCGAAAGAGAATCCATGCTGGCTTCGAATTCGCGCTCCCGTTGGTCAAGGTTTATGGAGGGTTGAACCAGACGTTGCCGGTGTATGGCGCGTCGGTGGACATCTGGCTCCTCCGTGTGACCGCGCTGACGTACAGCGAGGCGCGCGGTCAGACGCTCGGTCAAGACGACGAGCGCCGCTGGTTGACCCGTCTGGATGCGAAGTTCGCGTTCTAAGAGTTGAGCGACTCGAGAAATCGGCGCAAAGGGATGGTTCGAAAAGCATGAACAAGACGACACCGGTGATTTGGCTGACGCTCGGGCTGACGGCGCCACTCGCGTTCGCGGCGGAGATCGATGCTCCCCGACTGGAGGCCGGCAAGGAACGCGAACATCAGGACAACTCGTTGGTGCATGGCAATGATCTCCCG
>CAYXVB010000023.1:8615-31531 GCA_964467785.1 uncultured Bacteriovoracaceae bacterium | reverse complement strand
CTTTCAATCTAACGGATGTATGATTGGCGTACGTGAAAAAATTTCGAGTTTCTCTTCGCGCCGCTTCGGCGCTTTTTTTCGCCGGCTGCGCCTCCCTCCCCGGTCCCGGTCCGCGCGAGGAAGACCGGCCCTATCTCGTCTCCGCGGACACCGCCGCCTGGCGCACCACCTTGAGCTGGGGAAGCGCTCCCGAATCCTCCGTGGCCGCGTTTCCATGGGAATGGGAGCAACGGATCGGAAACTGGTCGCTGGTTTGGAAGCCGATCCCCTTCGAAGCTCGCTTTATGGCGCATCTGGAGCCGCAGCGGATGATCGGCCTGCGATTCAATATCCTGGGCGAACCCTACTATCGGTCCGGGGATTTCAACTGGAGTCCTTTCGTCGAGGTCGAATGGCGCGAGCGACTCACTTTGGACCGAGGCCTCAGGACCGTACTCCTGCTTAATCCCGAGATCCGCCGCAGCGGCGATCCATTCAACCTGACGGCCGAGCTTCGCTCCGGCCCATCCTTCCAGCTGGGAGCTTGGCTTTGGCTGCATCCCCATATGGCGATCCGGCCCGAAGTCGGTAGTCCCATCGCCCGCTACCTGGGAACGCCACCACCCCAAACCGCTGGCGCGCCGGGGAGCTTGAACTGGCGCTGGCGATTTCCGATCGGGGCCGAAGCGCGGATCCGCCTACCGGACCTATTAGGGCTCGGGGGCCTGAGCCAAGGCTGGCTCGGAGTAGACGCGACCTGGTACCACTTGGGGTACGGCGACCACTCCTCCGTCCAGATTCTGTCGACCCTGAGCTGGTCCTTTGGCACCTAAAAAGGCGGCAAAATTTTCCGGTTTTGCGTACTTTCTATTCAGAGCATATACTTATCCCATATGAGTGAGCCCTCGGGCGCAGCACAAAGGGGTCCGGTCAGTGTCGATCCGGACGCAAGAATCTGGACCGTCGATGTGGACGGCAATTCCTATGGTCCCTATTCGCTCGTACAGCTTTCGCGTTATCTTTCGGAAAACCGGGTGCGCGCGCAAAGCGCGCTGAGTTCGCCGCAGTTTCCGGGTCAGAAATGGACTGTCGCGGAAGTGCTCGCCACTCTCACGGGACAGGCTCCGGCAACGATGCCCGTGGCTGCGCCTACGGCCTCCCCCACTCCAGCGCGCCCATCGGGCGGCGCGCCACATATCCCCGAACGGGACGCGGAAATCACCAAGACCTTGAGCCGGCCCGTCCTCACCGAGGCACGCCCCGAAGACGATCCGGCCACGGGTCTATTTGACGTGCTTCAGACGGTCCGGGAGCAAAAACCCGCCCCACGTATCACCTCGATCAGTCCACAGGTCGTCGGCGTCACCAAGAACACCCAAGCTCGCGCCCAAGGCTGGAAGCAGCCTCAGCGCATCATGATTCTCGGCGCGATCGCCCTCGTGGTGATCAGTTCGATGGCCGTGATGCTTCGGTGGCTCAAGGCTTCGGGCAATAATCTCGATCAGGTCGCCGAGCAGCACATCACCGCGAACGGCGGACCGGCCGGACGTCCGGCAGTCGGCGGACCGGCGCCAGCATCTGCGGGACTCGCGACGCATCCGGTTGCCGCGCCTGTTTCGACCGCGCCTACTATTCCGCAAAACCGCCCAACCTTCAAACCCGCCCCGCGTCTCGTCATGCCTGCGGTGATGCCACGCACTCCTACTTCCACTCCTACACAGCCACTCCCCGCGGCAGAGCACGATCGTCGAGATGCCCGAGACGTCGAACCTCGCGATTCCCGAGACCTCCGCGATGCCAACGCAGCGCGTGATCCTCGTGACTTCCGTGATTCGCGCGACTCCCGAAACTCCGAAAACCCCGATTCACGGGACCCGCGCGATCCCCGCTTCCGCGACTTTCGCGAAGAGACCGCCATGCCCCCCGGGGTCGACCCGAACGTTCAGAATGTGCCTAATCCGATGAACGGGCCAAACGGGCTGCATGGAATCAATCCGCAGATCGAGGAACAGAACAACAATCCCAACCGCTGACAGGCTTCACTTGACGGGTCACGCCGCACCCGTTAACCCTAGGGATCTGTGGCCCAGACGAGCGGAATTTTCATCACATTCGAAGGCACTGAAGGCGCCGGCAAGTCCACGTTGATGCGCGAGGTCGCCCGCCGGCTTCGGGAAGCGGGCCACGACGTGATCGAGACCCGGGAGCCGGGCGGCACGCCGGTGGCTGAAAAAATTCGCGAAGTGATCCTCGGCCACACAATGAATCCCTGGACCGAGCTTTTTCTCTACGAGGCGGCGCGAGCCGAGCACCTGGCCACCACGGTCGAGCCGGCCCTGGCTCGTGGCGCGATCGTCCTCTGCGATCGCTTTACCGACTCCACTCTCGCCTATCAGGCTCATGCGCGCGGGCTCCCCTGGAAGGACGTGGCCGCATTGAATCGCGCGGCCACTCGCGGGCTCAAGCCGCATCTGACGATCCTGCTCGACCTCGATCCCGCCGAAGGACTCAAGCGCGCCCAGGATCCGAACCGCTTCGAAGCCGAGGGCGTGGCCTTCCAGTCGCGGGTGCGCCAGGGCTTTCTCAAATCCCGCAAACTCGACCCGAAGCGCTGGTTCACGCTGCGTTCGGACCGAGCGACGGCCGATGCAAATGCCGGACGGCTGGTGGCCGAAATCGACCGACGGTTCGCCAAAAAGAAATCCAGGCGAAAGAAGCGCAAATGAGCAGCTCCAAGCACGCCGCACCTTCGGGCCGACCGGAGAACTGGCCACTTCCCGTTCCTGAGTTGCTGCTTCACTATCATGGGAGCACCCTGTTTTCGGCGTTCCGGCAATGGGCGGCGCAGGAGCACGTTCCGCCCGTGCTCCTGCTGACCGGGCCCGCCGGAATCGGCAAACGCGAGATCGCCTTCACGATCGCACAGTGGATCCTTTGCGAAAAAAGTCCGTTTGGAAAGCCCGCCGCAGACGAAAATTCGGCGAATTTCGATCTTTTCGGTGGAACCAGCGCAGAATCTGCTGAGAATCATCGGACGGAACAGCCGACGGAACATCAGGCAGATCATCAGGCAGAACAAAACACCCCCGGCATCCTCACCCGTCCTTGCGGCGAGTGCGCTAGCTGCCGTCGCGCCTTGCACGGCAATTGGGTGGATTTTCGCGAAATCGCCTCCGAAGATGAGGACGGCGGGACCCTCAAGATCGACCAGTTCCGCGACCTGCGCGCTCAAGCCGGCTTCGGCGCGCACGAAGGCTCTTACCGAATCTTCCTGATCACCCACGCGGAGCGGATGACCCCGCAGGCCGCCAACTCGATGCTCAAACTGCTCGAGGAGCCGCCCCGCGGCTGGATGTTCCTGCTCACGGCTGCCGACGCCAGCCTCCTGCTGCCCACATTGGTCTCGCGCTGCCAGCGACTCCGGCTCAAGCCCCTGCCCGAGGCCACGGTCCGCCAGCTCCTGCTTGACTCCGGCGTGCGCGGCGACCGCGCCACAGTTTGCGCCCGTCTCGCCCACGGCAGCCTGGCCAAGGCCCGCGCGCTTGCCGAGGAAGAAACCTGGGAGCAGCGCAAGAACCTCTTCCGTTTCCTCGACGGTCCTTCGGAGCATCTGAGCGGCTGGGTGGACTGGGCCGCGGCGGACAACGCCCATTTCAACTTGCTGCTCGACCAGCTCGAGCAAGCACTCGAGGATCTCCTGCGCTTTACGCTCTGGCCGCAGGTCGGCGCCACCAACGCCGATGCCTTTGACTGGTCCAATACCGACGGCGCCAAGTCGCTTGCCGATCACGCCCGCCGCGCCAGCCAAGCGCTGGGCTCGCTCGAGGGCGCGCGAGAGTTCTGGCTCGGTCGCGCCGAACGTCTGGCCCGCGTCCGGCAGGAATCGCAGGCGCCGCTCAACCGCAAGATCCTGCTCCAGGACCTGCTGACCCCCTGGCTGGAAATCCGCTGAATGATCTCGCTTCAGGGCGTCGGCAAGCGTTTTGGCGAGACTTGGGTCTTCCGGAATGTGAGCCTGGAGGTCGCCGACGGCGAGTCCGTCGTGTTGATCGGCCCTTCGGGCTCCGGCAAGAGCGTTCTTCTCAAGGTGATCGCGGGCCTTTACAACGTCGACGAGGGCGAGTGCCGGCTCGGGGATCGCAACATTGGAATGCTCTTTCAAAAGAACGCCCTTTTTGACTCGCTCACGGTCGAAGAGAACTTGCTCTTTCCGATGCGCGAACGATTGGGTCTTCGCGGCCATGAAGCCCACCGGCGTGCCCATCATTTTCTGCGGGCCGTGGGTCTTGCCTCGAGCGCGTCCCTACACCCGGCCGAGATCTCCGGCGGGATGCAGAAGCGACTGGGCATCGCGCGCGCGCTCGCCGTCAAACCTCGCATTCTCCTTTATGACGAGCCCACCGCGGGCCTCGATCCGGTGACTTCGAAGTCCATCGCCGAGCTGATCCGCGAGCTCCGCCGCGAGGAAGGCTCGACGCTCGTGACGGTCACCAATGACATGCAGCGAGCCTATCAGCTGGGAGACCGGATCGGCCTGCTCGCCCAGGGCGGGCTTGCCATGGGAGGCACTCCCGCGGAGGTGCAAGCCACGACGGATCCGGCGTTAAGGCAATTCATCTACGGCCTCAAGGACGGCCCGCTCACGGCGGGGAGCCCCCCCCAAGGAATCCAAAGATGAGCATCCGTTTCGAAAACGTCCACAAGGCCTTCGGCGCGCGTCGCGTGCTCGACGGCATCAGTTTCGAGGTCGAAAAAGGCGAGATCCTCTTCGTCCTGGGCAAGAGCGGCATGGGCAAGTCGGTGACGCTCAAGCACATTGTCGGCATGCTGCGGCCCGACTCGGGCGCGGTCATCGTCGACGGCACCGACGTAAGCCTACTTAGCGACGGCCAGCATGACGAAGAGCTCTCGGAAGTCCGCCGCAAGTGTGGGATGGTTTTCCAGCATCCGGCCCTGCTCGACAGTCTCACGGTTTACGAAAACGTCTCATTTGGGCTCCGCACTCCGCAGTTTCAACGCTCGCTTTCGACCCCGCTCACGGAAGCGGCCATCCGCGACCGAGTGATCGAGACCTTGAGGCTAGTCAACCTGGGCGAGGACATTCTCTGGCTTCGCCCCCAGCAGATCTCGTACGGGATGCAGAAACGCGTCTCCCTGGCCCGGACGCTCGCTCCCAGACCCCGCTACCTGCTCTTTGACGAGCCCACCACGGGCCTGGACCCGATCACGACGAATGCGGTCAATGACCTGATCCAAGAGCTCTCGCGCAAGCTGCAGGTGACGAGCGTCGTCGTTTCGCATGATATGGCGTGCGCGCTCAAGATCGCCGACCGCATCCTCGTGCTCGATCAGGGAAAGGTGCTGGCTCATGACTCAGTCCCCGCGATCCGGAACTCGCAAGAGCCGCTGATCCGGGCATTCCTCGAAGAGACGCTGGCGCTCCTGCCGCCTGAGGAAAGAGGAAGCGCGCCGTGACGGGGTTGGGAGCTTTCCTGCACGAAGTCGGTCGTTTTTCGGTGTTTTTTGGCCGCATCTCACGCGCGAGCTTCAGGGCCGCGACCCATCGCCGCAGCTTGGATCCGGTGCTGGGACAGGTCTGGATGGTGACGGTCCGCTCGTTTCCGACGGTCGCCTTTGCGGGGATCTTCACGGGCGCGATCATCGTCCTGCAGTTCAACGACATGCTAGCGCAGTACGACGCCCAGACTTTCTTGGGCGGTCTCAATACCTCAGCGGTGGTGCGCGAGGTCGGTCCGCTAATGATCTCATTCCTGCTGGCAGGCAAGATCGGCGCTTACACGGCGGCCGAGCTGGGCACGATGCGGGTGACCGAACAGATCGAAGCGATCGAGTGCCTCGGGACGAACTCCATCGACTACATCGTGGTCCCGCGCTTTCTCGGCATGGCGATCGGCAGCATCCTGCTCCTGGCGATGGGCTTGATGATCAGCGTGCTGGGTTCGATGATCGTCGCGACTCTTTTTTGCGGGATGAATCCGCTGCAGTACTTCGCGAGCGTGCCGCGGTTCACCGACGTGGGCACCGTGGCGGGCGGCATGTTCCGCGCCTGGGTTTACAGCACGATCGTCGCCTCGGTCTCCTGTTACCAAGGCTATCACGCCACGGGCGGCGCGCGCGGTGTGGGCCAAGCCGTCACCCGGGCGGCGGTCCATACCAATGTGCTGATCGTGATTTTCAATTTCGCGACGGGCCTGATCCTTGAGGTGGCCGATTCGATCTGGAGGCTCGTCCCGTGAGTGCGATTATCGCCTACTTCGCCTCGCTGCCCGCTCCGTTCGTGCGGGTGCTCCGGCTTTTTCGTCTCACGCTCCTGGGATTGTTGACGTCCAAACCGCGCTGGGACGAAATCATGGGCGCCATCGTCCAGATCGGCGTGGGATCGCTGCCGCTCGTGGCGCTGACCACGGTTTTTGCCGGACTGATCGTCACCAACGAGATCGCCTGGCACATGGACAAGGCGCTGCACACGGTCGAAATGATCCCGGGCTTCACCGCCCAGTTCGTGATTCGGGAGCTGGGAATCGCGATCCCGGCCATTCTGCTGGTCAGCAAAGTTGGCGCGTCGATCACCGCGGAGGTTTCGACCATGAAGGTCACCGAGCAGATCGAGGCGCTCGAGCTCTTGGGCATCGACCCGGTCCGCTATCTGGTGGTCCCCCGCTTCGTGGCTTCGATCGTCTCGGGCGCGTGCTTGACCCTGATCACGATCGGAATCACGCTGGCCTTTGCGATCGCGGTCGCGGTGCTGCAGTACAACTTCTCGCTGCTGGAGTATATCAACGCCCTTAGGCACTTCGTGGGATTCAAGGATCTTGCCGGCGCGCTCGTCAAGGGTATGGTCTACGGAGCGGTGATCCCGGTGATCTCGTGCGCATACGCCTTTGAGTGCAAGGGCGGCGCGGACGGGGTCGGCACCGCGACGACCGATGCAGTCGTGGCGGAAACGGCAACGATTATCACGCTCGACTTCGCGCTGACTTATTTGTTTACGACCGTCTTTTAGATCATGGAGTGAAGATCGACGGCCAAAGAGCCGCGTCCACTTCCGACGTCGGAAGTACGGGGTCTGAAATCCGCCACTTGAATTGGAATGGAGATGCCGACCGCCCCGCGAAATGACGCATTGCACAGCCATACCTCTCTTCGCCCAAGGTTTCTTGCTCCATGTGGTCCAGCTTTCTAGGCTACACTGGAGAAACCATGCACGCGCCAGGCGAAGCCCATGCCCCCAAGCCCTTCCTCAAGCTATCCAACGAGGCCAAAGTCGGCGCGCTCGTCCTTGCCACAGGCGGCGTCGCTCTGCTCTTTGCCTGGGTGATCGGAGTCAAGAACCCCTTCTCGCGGACGGTCAAGTTCCAGGTCACTTACAATTTCGCGGGCGGCATCGAAGTCGGCTCCCCCGTGCGCGTTTCCGGCATCAAAGTGGGGCGCGTGGAAAAGATCGAGTTCTTCGTGCCACGCACCCCGGAGGAGGCCAAAGCCGTCGCGCGGAGCGAGCCCGGAAGCGACACGCCCACGGATGAGCAGGCGGTCACGCCGCTCCGGCTCACGATTTCGGTAAGCAAAGACGCGGCGGTCGGAGTGCGCAAGGACAGCCGTTTTTACATCAACATGGCGGGCATCATCGGCGAACGTTACGTCGAGATCACACCAGGCCGGATGAGCACTCCCTTGATACAAGCGGGCGAAACGGTCGCGGGAATTGACCCGCCTCGCATCGACCAGCTGATCTCGCAGAGCTTCGATCTCGCGGGCAAGATCACGGACCTCGTCAACCAGAACAAGGGCGACATCTCGCGCTCGATCGAGCTGCTCTACAAGCTCAGCGGCAATCTCAACAAGACCCTCGATTGGGTCGACAAGAGCAAGATCTTCAAATCAGATCTGTCCAAGCTCACCGACAACTTGATCGCGATCACCACCGACATCCGGCGAGTGACCGACAAGGCCCACTCCCCCGAGGGCGAAAAGACGCTCAAGCTCCTCTACGAGCTACTTTGGCGCCTCGAGCCATTGGACTCGAAAAACATCCGCGAATTCCTCCAGAAGGAAGGCATTCGGGCCAAGATCTTCTGAATCAGAACCGGTAATTGATCGTTCCCATGCGGATCGTCTCCGCGCCGGCCACCGAAAGGCCGCCATCGATCGAGCCCTCGCGCTCCTTGCGGGTGACCGAGAAGCGGACGCTCACATTCTTGGTGGCGTCATAAGAAACCCAGATCTGGCGATCCCTCCGGGAGTCCTCAAGATGCAGGTCGCGCGTCACGCGCTCGCTGAAGCGGGAACGGTCCTGGATGGACGTGAACTCGTTGTCGCGGGCGATGATCCCGCCGCTCCATGCCCCACGGCTCGCCGTCAGGCTGGCCGCCCGGGTGATCCCCCAGGCGTAATAATAGTCATGCTGGTCGATCACGGACTGGATGCCTTTCAGTTCGGGATTGGCGGCTTTAAACGCGTCGATCGCATAGGAGCGGACCATCGCGAAGTCGCCATAGACGTCCAAGACAGCACGCAACTTGACCCGGCCCGGCATCAGGACCGTGTAGTCCACGGTGGTGCCAACCACGTTGACGGTCGCGGTCCAGTCCCGCGGCTCGTCATCACGAAGCCCCTTGCCGCTCAAATTATACTCGGCCCCGCCGGCGATGCCGACAAACATCGAATAACCGCGCTTGGCGCCGTCCGGACCCTCGGCGATGTTCTTTTCATGCAGAGCCGCGAAGACGACCTTGGAAAGCGCCTGGAACTCCTGGGTGGCGGATTCGCTGCCCGTGCTCTGCACGAGCAGCTGGGTGAAAACGGTGTCGGTATAAAGCTGGCGGACCTTACCCTCCTCCTCGAAGAGCGGGATGTTCAAGATCTCGCCTCGCATGCCGAGGACGGTGCCTTCGGCCGCTGGACCAGCGTCACCTTTAGAGCTGCCGTTGGCGCGCCCGACATAGAAATCCATGAAGCCGAAAGCATCCGGTTCGAAGCCGTACTCCCGCGCGGCGCTGCCGCTGCGCGGAGTGCGGGAGTCCAGCAGACGATTGATGGCCGCTGGCGAATCGAAAACCGTGGAAAGCACTTTTCCCGGGAGCGTGCCCTTCGAGTAAAAATAACGGCCAAACTGATGCAATGACTCGCCGATCACCATCCCTGCGACCGGAGTGATGATCTCGTCGTTGATGCTGATGACCTCGCGATACTCGGATGCGGCCTCCCACAAGGTGGACGCGGCGAAAGTGTAGAGGAAGCTTTCCATCGAGCTGAGATTGTTCGAGCGCGCGAGCTGATAATACCACATCCCCGCAAAGGCATGGCCCACGTTGATGCCGCGGGAGTTGTCGTCAAAACGTACTCCGTCCAAGTTCTTCCAGCGGCGCGCCTGCCCTTCCTTGCCTCCATACTGCCAGTCCTGAGCGTTGACATTTGAAGCACCGACGCCGAACAACTGGTGGGACCAATAATGGGCCGTCGCCACGCCAAATGAGATCGCCACCTCGCTGGCGGCGCGGAGATAGTTCTTGTGCTTTTCGCTCTCGGCGAGAAAAACGTCGTACGCCTCGGCATCGTCTAGCGCCTTGCGGTTGCGCGTGTCGATGACCCGCCCTTTTTCGTCCACCTTGAGCTGTCGAGAGTTGCTCAGGCCGGCGGCAACCAGCAAAGTCTTGAAGCGGTCTTTGTCCTTCTCATAGTCCATGAGATTACCCACGAGGGCGGCGATCTTTGCCGAGGACTCCGCGGGATCGCTCGAACGGATCGTCCAGCCGGACTTCCGGAATTCTCCCTCGTCGCGTCGCGCAGCCCAGTTCTCGATCAGGATTTTATGAACTCCACTCGCGCTGTTGCGGACTTGGATATGGTACCGAAACTCTCCGGAACGCTCGGCGCGCCCGATCGGGTCGCTGACCAAGTCCTCGAAACTGTCGATACGCGCGCACTGGGCGTCGTAAACAACATGCTTGGAGGCCGCTTTGAGGACCTTTTCACACATGGAGGCGGCCCAGCTTCGATCTCGCGATACCGTACTTTCGACCGTGATCAGGACTCTTGGCTGAGACGCCGGCTGGCTCCACCCTAACATTGAAAGGGAGCCCGCGCCTGCTGCCATCAGAGTGAGAAAATAGGTTCCCCAAAATCGCTTTGCCATGACCAGAATTAAAGCAACCGCCATACCGTCGGTGCATTTTTACATCAGCGCCTTAACCCCATAGATACTCTGAGCTTTTTATATCGCCCGAATTTAGAGCAACTCAAAACCTTGTCGATCATCACAAAGACTGTCCAAGACTTAGGCAGGGACTTCTAGGGCCTATTGGGCCAAAGGGACTTTTCAAAAGTCCCATGAGCCCAATGCGGCACAAAGCGTTCTCAGTACCGAGGAGCGCCTCACTGAGCTGCCTCACTAGGGGCGGCGGTGCCGCACCGTTGGCACTCGAGAGCCCCTAGAGTATCTCGGAGCGCCGGGCAAACTCCGCCTGCAGGCGGATGATTTCGGCTCGGGCCGCAGCTTCGTCGCCGCCGGTCTCAAGCGCCCAGGCGCGAGCCAAAAGCTCCGCCCAAGGCTGGCCGTGGTCGGCGCGAGAGAGAAAGAGCGCGGAACGGCGAAGATAAAAGTCCTCGAGATGCACCGCCATCTCGTGGCGGATCGCAAAGCGAAGCTGCGAGACGAGACAAGGAAAACCCTCGGGGTCGGACTTTTCGCGGGCAAGCGGATCCAGCTTGGCTTCGCGGGCGATTTCGAGCGCATCGGAGCCATAACGATCGAGGAGTTTTTGGGGCAGCTCGATGCCCTCGTTGCCGGCGCGGACCTGCGCAAAACCGATCGCTACCGGCAGCGCGGCCGGATTAGCCGCGGGCCTGGTCTGGGGCGGCTTTGCTTTGGCAGCGACATCGCTCATTTCGGCGCCTTTGAGCGCGAAGTCGACTATTTCCTCGGCCATACGTCGATGAGTGGTGTACTTGCCCCCGGCAACGAGCACGCAGCCGCCGGGACCGAAGTCGATATGGTGCTCGCGGCTGACCTTTTGCAATGCCCCCACACCGCTCTGGCCCATGAGCGGGCGCACGCCCACATAGTGGCTAATGATGTCAGCGCGGGTGAGCTTGAGGTCCGGATAATAGCGATTGAGCAGGTCAAGTAGGTAGACCACCTCACCGGCCTCCGGGCGCGCCTGGTCCGGATCGTCCGGGGTCGGCGTGTCGGTAGTGCCGACGATCACCACGCCGGGACCGTAATCAGGCCGCGGAATGACGAAGGCGATTCGTCCGTCGACGGGATGGCTCATCACCATCGCGCCCGGCACGGGGATGCGCTTGAGATCGAAAATCAGATGAATACCCTTGCTGGGCTTGATCCACGACTGCCAGCTCGGCTGGATCCGACGGGCCAGGTCGTCGGCCCAGGGTCCGGCGCAGATCACGACGCGTTTGGCGCGTACCTGGATCGGGGCGCTAGCGGGCTTTTCGAGATCGCGGACCACGAAGCCGGCGAGGCGCTGAGTCTCCCTTTGGCCGTCCCAGAGCGGTTCGACCGCCTCGGCGTAGTTGGCGATGTCGGCACCGCCCTCGACCGCGGAGCGCGCGATGTCGACCGCCATCACGTCGTCCCACATCGAGGCATCGAAGTAACGGAAGCCGCCCTTGAGCCCGTCCTTCTTGAGAAATGGAATCGCGTCGAGCATGCGCCGCCTGGAAAGCGCTTTATGGAAACCCGGCGTTCGGAAAAGCGAAAGCAGGTCATAAAGCCACATGCCCATCCCGAGGACGAACCGGCCGTGCAAATCGGTTTTGTAGACCGGAAAATAAAACGGCAAGGGCTTGACCAGATGCGGGACGGTCTTGAGCAGCAGAGCACGTTCCGAGAGCGCCTCGAAAACGAGACCGAACTCGAAGTTCTCAAGATAACGGAGCCCCCCATGGATCAGCTTGGAGCTGCGCGAAGAGGTCCCATAAGCAAAGTCGCTCCGCTCGACGAGCGCGACCTTTAGTCCGCGCGTGACGGCGTCGCGGGCCACGGCCGTCCCCGTGATCCCGCCCCCGATGACGAGCAGGTCATACTCCCGACCGGGCATGCGATCCAATGCCTGCGCCCGCGTGCGGAACGAGAACTCGGTAGCCATCCTCAGGCGCTCGGTCCCGCGGGTTTAGCCAGCGTGATGCCTACTTCGACGAGCTGCTCGGGCGCGACCGTCGAAGGCGTTTCCGCCATGAGGTCCGTTCCCTTCTGCGTCTTGGGGAACGCCATCACGTCGCGGATCGGGCCCACCCCGCAGAGCAGGGCCGCGAGCCGGTCCACGCCGAACGCCAAACCGCCGTGCGGCGGCGTGCCGTATTGAAGCGCCTCGATGAAGAAGCCGAACTTTTCCTTCGCCTCCTCGGGCGTCAGACCCAGCATCTTGAACATCGCCGCCTGCACTTCCGGGCGGTAAATGCGCAGCGAACCGCCGCCCACTTCGACGCCGTTCAGGACCATGTCGTAAGCCGAGGCCTCGATGTTGTCGAGGTTGCGGCCGTTGACGAAGTCGTCAAAGAACTCCGGACGCGGCGAAGTGAACGGATGGTGGCACGCGAAATAGCGGTTTTCCTTGTCGTCAAACTCGAGCAGCGGGAAGCGAGTCACCCAAAGGAACGCGGGCTTACCCTCCCCGAGCGGCGGGATCATTCCGAGTCGTTGGCCCACGGCGAGACGAAGCGCGCCAAGCGAATCGAAGACGACCTTGTCCTTGGGGTCCGCCACGACGAGCACGAGATCGCCGTCCTTGAGCGCGAGCTTCGACTTCAGCGCGGCTTTTTCGGCGTCGGTGAAGAACTTGGCGGCCGGAGACTGCAGCTCGCCCCCCGGCTGGACCTTGATCCAGAGCAGGCCCTTGGCGCCGTAGAGCGCGGCCTGGGCCTGAAGATCGTCGAGATCCTTGCGCGAGAACTTTTCAGCCTGACCGGGCACCACGATGCCGCGTACGGAGCCAGATTTGCCGCGGGGGCCGACAGTGAGCGCCTTCTGGAACACTTGGAACGTCGAGGCCTTGAAGATCTCCGACAAGTTCTGGATCTCGAGGCCGAAGCGGACATCGGGCTTGTCCGAGCCGAAGCGTTCCATCGCCTCTTTGTAAGACATGCGCGGGAACGGGGTCTGGACCTCGACGCCGAGGATTTCCTTCCAGAGCTTGGCGATCATGCCTTCGAGGATCGGAAAGAGCGCCTCCTCGTCCATGAACGAGACTTCGATGTCGATCTGCGAGAATTCGGGCTGGCGATCCGCGCGCAGGTCCTCGTCGCGGAAGCAGCGGGCGATCTGGAAATAGCGATCCATGCCCGCGACCATGAGCAGCTGCTTGAGCGTCTGCGGAGACTGCGGGAGCGCGTAGAACGTGCCCGGGTTGATGCGGGACGGGACGATGAAGTCGCGCGCGCCTTCGGGGGTGGACTTGTAGAGGATCGGCGTCTCGACCTCGACGAACTGATTCTGATCGAGCCAGTTGCGCACGATGGAAAGCATCCGGTGGCGGATCAGGAGATTCTTCTGGAGCGCAGGGCGGCGCAGATCGAGATACCGGTACTTGAGGCGTAGGTTCTCGGCTGCATCGGGGGCTTCGTCCAACGCGCTTCCGATCACGAACGGGGGCGTCTTCGCCTCGGAGAGAATCGACAGTTCGGAGGCGATGATCTCGATTTCGCCCGTGGCGAGCTTGGTGTTGGTCATTCCCTGCGGGCGCGCGCGAACCTTGCCCTTGACCATGAGGACGAACTCGTTGCGGATCTTGCCCGCGATTTCGAGCAAGGCCTTTGGATCCGCCGATCCACCGATCGCGGGATCGAACGTGACCTGGGTCACGCCGTAGCGGTCGCGCAGATCCGCGAAGATCAGACCACCATGGTCGCGGCGCTTAGCCACCCAGCCACAGAGGGTCACCTCCTTGCCGATGTCGGAGGCGCGAAGTTCGCCACAAGTGTGGGAGCGAACGGGGCGGCGGGGGGACGAAGTCGAAGTTTCTGAAGTGTTTTGAAGGGACATAATAGTATTTTTGAACTTAACACCCCGCATTTCCACAAACAAGGCCGGCGAGTGACTGGGCTCGAAAGGGACTGCCGCTTGCAGCGTGACGCCCCAGAGGTGCGGACCATGCCCGAGGGCCTGTCGCGCCGTTCCTACAGCTGGCGGACCGAAGCCACCTATTGGCGCGAGATCTGGGAAGCCGGTCCGTATTACGAGCGCGTCTCCGAGGTCCTGGAAAACGCTCGACGCCATGCGGTGATCGCGGGTTGGCAGATTGACTCACGCCTTCCGATGCCCCGCCCAGGACACGCCTTGGACCCCGGGGCCTTCGAAACTCTGCGGAATAAACTGATTCGCCTCTGTCAAAAAAACACCGTTCTCGAAATCTATCTTCTGATCTGGGACCATGCGTACTTTTACATGGCCGAACGCGAGCTTTGGCAGGGTCGGATTTGGGAAAAAATTCATCCGCGCGTGCACTTCGTCTTCGACAACCGACATCCCTTCGGCGCCTCGCATCACGAAAAGCTCTGTGTGGTGGACGGCGAAATCGCGTTTTGCGGCGGTATCGATCTTTGTGATGAGCGCTGGGACAGCCCCGAACATCTCTACAAAGACGCGCGACGCTCTTTGGATCTCAAGGCCGAGCGACACGGCCCCTACCACGATTTGGCCGTCGAAGTCCGCGGCCCGATTTGCAACCTCTTGCTCCAACAGCTCGGCGAGCGTTGGCGGCGCGTCTGCAACGTTCCATTTCCCACGACAAGGGACGGAAATCCAGCGTCCATTGCCGCCCCTCGCCTCGTTTACGTCAGTCGGACCGAAACGGATATCGAAGCGGGCGGCGTCAGCCGCCGCCTGCGGCGCGAAGTCGAGTTCCTGTTTCGCGACCTCATCGCAAGCGCCGAACACCGGATCATCCTCGAAGGTCAGTATTATTGGTCCCTGCTCCTGCACGACATTCTTCGCGCCAAGATCGCCGCCATGCGCGGACGACCCGATTTCGAGATCGTGCTCCTCGTCGCGGAGCTCGAGTCGGTTCACTCGCCGACCCGCCGCATGGCCGCATTCGAGGCCCGCTTGTTGCGGGATCTCGAGATCGCGGCGGAACTCGCGGGAGTTCGCCTGCGAACCCTCGCGCCCCGTGTTTTCCGCCCGGGGCTCCCGCCCCGCCCGATTTACGTGCACTCCAAGATCCTCGTCGTGGACGATCGCTATGTCAGCATCGGGTCCACGAATCTCGCGAGCCGCGCGCTCCGTCTGGATACCGAAACCCACCTGACTCGCGAAGCCCGCACTCCGGAGGAGCGGCGAGAGATCCGCGAGCTGGCCGAATGGATGCTCAACCACTGGGGACTAGACAGGACAGAGTCTCAAAGCTCACGCGACGCGCGAGCGGTTGCTTTTCTGCCCGGCCTGCGGAGCGCATTCCGACATGGCGCGCTCGGGCCGCGATGGGAAAAACTTTTTGACCCGGCGGCGCCCCTATTCTTCGCGATCCGGCATCGACTTCGGCGGATCGGTTCGATGCCGTACGCCGCGGCCTGGGGCATTGCCACGTACTGGCTCGCGGTCGGTCCGGGCTGGCACTGGGAAACCCAGGTCGCCACAAAGCCCTGGGGGCAATCGCCTTTTGTCCTCGCGATCATCTTACTCAGCGCCAGCGCCTGGTGGCCCCTGCCCTTTACCACCTTGAGCTTTGCCATCTGCTGGATCGCGGGATTCGAAGCCACCGTCCCCATGCTCTGGATCAGTCTCTGGAACGCGTGTCTCTGGGGTTATGCCACGGCCCGGATCGCGCCCGAGCGCGCCTGGTCCCGACTGCGCCACCGTCTCGGCGACTCAACGCTTTCCCGCGCGGGCAGCCGGGATTTCGGACAAGTTCTCCGACTCTCCCTGGACCCCCGGATCAGTCTGCGCTCGCGGATCGCAGCGCAAGGTCTCTATCACCTGCCGGTTCCCTGGTTTCTTTGGACACTCATCGTGATCCTGCCGACATGGCTGACCCTCGGGCTCTGGCTTTTTGATCGGGGACGGCACATCTTCCTCGCTTTGAGGCTGTGAAGAACTATTGAGCGAGAGCCGGTCAAAATAAGAATTCTTTGGAAATCGGCTCAAAGTTGGGGTTAACCTCAGCGTTTCTAAAAGCGGGGGGGCTTTTTGTATGAAAAAGACTGTCAGATTCATTCGGGTAGGTTCAATTTTTGGCATCAGTGCGCTTTGCCTGATGGCGACCGTGCTCCTCACGGCGCCGGCACGCGCCGAATCAACTGCGGAAACGGATGCAGTCGAACACGTCCAGCCGGTTTCCGGGCCAGGCTCTGAGCCGGTGATCGCCCGCCTTCGCAACACCTATTATTATCTGGTGCGCGAAGCGGATTATGCCAAGTACCCCGAAAATGACGTGCTGCTCGACATGCAGGACCGGCAGCTGGCACGCGTCAGCTCGCGCTTCCGCAAAGCGCTCGACATCGAAGGCTCGGGCCATTTGATGAACGGTAAAGTCGTAAATTACGCGGGGGTCAAAAACGGCCGCGTCCGCTATCGCTACACCCGTAATCCCTGGGGCGACGGCGTAGGCACCTGCGCGCTTGTCCCCTTCCATTCCATCGCAGTGGACCCCAAAGTCGTTCCGCTCGGCAGCCTGGTGCGCATCGACGAAACCGTGAACATGGTCCTCCCGGACGGCACCCTGCACGACGGCCTCTGGCGCGCGGTCGATGTGGGCGGCGCGATTCGCGGCGATCGCGTGGATCTCTATGTCGGCGACGGCGATCAGGGCCGCATCCTGAGCAAGGCCAAAATCCGACATCTCCAGCCCCTGACGGTGCGCCTCGTCGAGGAACCTGAACCCAACAATTGCACGCGCATCTCCATCGAATCCGTCACTGAATGACAATGAAGATCCGCCGAGCCCGGACGGAGGACTGGGTCCGCATCCGCGACCTGTGTTGCCTGACCGCGAACGGCGGATCCTCAATCGATCGCGCCCGCTGGGAATTCTTCGGCGAACAATGGGTCGGACCCTACGAACGACTCCTGCCCGAGTGGACTTGGGTTGCGGTCGACGCAGTCGATCGCGTCCAGGGCTACCTGACCTGCTGCCCGGACACGATCGCGTTCCGTCGGGTCAAGGCGTGGCGATTTACGCTGCCGTTGCTCGCGCGCCTCGCCGGCGGTCGCTATCTAGCCAACGGGGACACCCGGCGCTTTGCCCGCCGAGCCCTTCATCTGGATCGCGGACCGGAGGAATCTTTTCCCGAAGAGTTGCGCCGCCGAATCTTCCAGCAGTACCCGGCCCACCTCCATATGAATGTCGACGGCCGGTTCCGCAGCGCCGGGCTCGGCAAGCTTCTCATCGAAGCGTGTCTCGCCGAGCTTCGCCAAAAGCACATCCCCGGCATCCACCTCTTTTGTGGCCCGATGCCCCTGGCTTTTTACCAGCGCAACGGCTTTAGCGAGATCGGACGCCTCGAATTCCGCCCCGGAGTCTGGGTCTACGCTCTGGGCGCCAAAATCTGATCGCCGATCTCTTCGCGGTTGAAATTGCCGGTTTCACGAGCGCTCGCCGGCGACTAGAATATTCCAAGAACTCCAGTCAATATCCCCAAGGAAACCTATCATGAAAAAGCTCCCCGCCGGCACCCTCGTCGTTTCCGGATTCGTCGCGCTCCTGCTCACGCTCGCGAGCGGCTGCTCGACCTCCCCGGCCACGCGCCACGCGACCAGCGACGAGCAACAAAGCACCGAGAGCGCGGACGAGGACAACAAGGTAGCCGACGAAGCCGTGCCCGGCGCCAAGTTCCTCAACCGCGCTCCAGCCTCTTCGAAATCGAGTGACGAGCCAGGCGCCGCGGCTGACCTCACGACTCTCGAAGCGGACTTCCAAAAGCTTCTCTCCTCGAGCTCCCAGGAACTGTTCCAGCTCAGGCTTCAGCTCCGCCTCGACGCCGTCGAGGAAATCTACCATCGGGCCCGGAGCCAGAGCCGTCGTTTCGACGGGGACCTCGACCTGGCCGCGGCGGAACGCGACGGATCGCTCGACCAGTTCTTCAACCGCATCATCAAATCCGGCCTCTACACGCGTCTCCTTGCGCTTCGTGCAAGCCAGGTGTCGCGCCAGCACCAACTCGCCTACTTCTACCAACGCTTTGACCAGATCCTGCGCGAGGGCCAGAAAGACTCTGAACCCTATCGCAAAGCCACCATTGCCTTCAGCTACCTAGGCGAGTACTTCCGCTACCTGCCGATGCACTATCTCGTCGCCCACTATGAGCTCGGGCTTGAACTCGATAAGCTGAATCCGACTGACTCCAGTCTCCGCCTCGGACTCAGCCGCATGCTGTACGGCAAGCGCGGGCGCACCGAGCAGACGAAGGAGCTGGTCCAGACCTACCTCGATCTGTATGAACGTCCTGAAGTGATCCAGAAGATAGAGCAGGTCGGCAAGGTATTGGAGGGGGTCTCTACCCCGATCGAACAAAGGCTCGAGGAAAGCGTACGCTCGATGCAGTTAGAGCTGATTGCCAAATCCCCTACTCACTCTCTGCAGTCCGATAAGATCGCGCCTGGAACTGGCCCGAGCGGAAACGTTACCGGCAACGGATTTCCGTCCGGGGTTTGGTCGATCACCTTTGACGACGGGCCCCACGGCAGCTACACCAATAAAGTGCTGGAAAACCTGCACAATAACGGCATGACTGCCACCTTCTTCATGCTCGCGCAAAACGCCACCGAGTATCCCAAGATCGCCCGGCGCGTGCTCGAGAGCGGCAACGAGACGGCAAACCACTCCTGGAGCCACCCCAAGCTGACCAAGCTCAATGACCTCAAACTCCGCCGCCAGATCGTCGACTCCACGCAACGCCTGAGCGAGGTCATCGGCGTCCGGCCGAGTCTTTTCCGCTGTCCCTACGGCGCCGGCACGAGTGTCCCGCGCGTCCGCGCGCTGATCGCCCAGCAAAAGATGGTGCATGTCTTCTGGAACGTCGACACGCTCGACTGGCAGGACCGCAATCCCAACACGATCCTGGCCCGGGCTAAAAAGCAGATGGCGCTCTCCAAAAAGGGCGGCGGAGTGATCCTCTTCCATGACATCCATCCACAGTCGGTCGAGGCGTCGCGGATGTTGATGGAACACCTCAGCGAAAAGAACAAGGAGAAGCCTGGCACGTACCGCATCATGCCCGTCGGCCAGGCGATCGACCTGGTCAATCGCGGTGACAGCTAAATCCGTGCTGGCACTATGAAAAAAATCCGGATCCGGTATTTCGCCCTTTTCCGCGCCACCGCTCTGCTCGCCATCCTCGTCCCCTGGCTGACCCACGGTGCGGCATCCGGGAGTCTCACCCGTCTCGAGCAGCTCGACTCGGCGGCCACTGTATTGCTGGCATCCGTCGACCATTCGGGCACCCAGTGCGGAATCACCTCCGAAGAGGCCAAGGTCCTCCTTCCAGTGCTGCAGGCGCAAATCGATCCGCTGCTTGAAAAGGAGGCCCTGCACAGGCTCAATCGGTCGCGTGCGCAAGGAAAGACCGTTTCAGCACCTACATGGCCGAATCGGTGCTCCACCGGATGCCACTGCGGACTCTACGCTCGGATCTTGGAGGAGGCCGCCTCACTCACCGGTGAAAAAAACCTAGGCTCCAAGGACCAGGACACGCTCGACCGCCTGCAAAAGGCCGCGGCCTCCATCTCGGACGACCATATCCGAAAATGCGCTAGCGCGGCGAAATGGTTCTGTAAAAGCTCCCTGCTCCGTAGCCTTCGCAAAGCGGCCTCGGAGTTCCAGCCAGCCGAGTCGACTTACTGATCTTGTGAATCGCAACGGCCTGCAATCAACGCGAACGGACGGCGATCAGCGGCATCCCCGAGGCCAGATCTTTAGGCCGCACCGCGCGAGGAGGCGACCGCTTCATCGAGCACCTCGGCAAGATCTTCGATCGTGTAGGGCTTAGCCAAAAACCAAGTGCCCGGCATATAGCGTTGCCGATTCTGCCCTTGTGGCACGGCAGTCAGCACGATCGTCGGCGGAATGCGGCCAAACCGGTTGACGATGTTCTGGTAAACTTCCTCGCCCGTCACGCCTTCAAGCGTAAGATCGAGAAGGATGACATCCGGCCAATCGGCTTCCAGCTGAACCAACGCCTCGTCCCCATTGGACGCCAAGACGGGCAGATGCTGAAAGGCCTCGAGAACCATACCGAGCGTTTCCCGAACAGCCGAATCATCTTCGATCACCAGCACCTTCATTTCAGAAATTCCTCCAACTAGCCCCGTGCACAGATGTTCATGAATATGAAAAGGATGCGATACGGTCGCAGACTTCTTGCATAAAGAACGCCAATGCGAAAGAAAAATAATTATTCCAAAACGATAGCGAAAAACAAATCCGCACATCGATCTTATACACTGCGGCGCGCACCGACGCCTCGCTCCCAAAAAACCCGCGACGAACGCGACCCGCTCGGTGTGATCCAGGTCCCCGCGGATGCTCCCTGGGGCGCGCAGACTGCGCGTGCGCTCGAGAATTTCCGAATTTCTGGCGAAACCGCCGATCCCGCGCTGCTCCGCGCCTATTTAAGAATCAAGCTAGCGGCAGCTCGCGCCAACCTCGCCTGCCGGGTATTAGAGCCGCGAGAGGCGTCGCTCATCGAGCAGGCCATCACCCGGTTACTTGATCCCAAAATTCTCGACAACCGCGACGACACTGAACGCAAAGCCTACTTTCCGGTGGATATCTTCCAGGCGGGTGCGGGCACTAGCCAGAATATGAACCTCAACGAGACCGTGGCTCAGCTCGCCAATCGCCTGGCCGGCCGCCGCCCCGGGATTTGGACCCCGGTCCACCCCAATGACCATGTCAACGCGTCCCAATCGACCAACGACACCTATCCCACGGCCATGCGCCTCGCGCTGCTCGAGGTATCCAAATCCCTCGTCGCCTCATTCCGGGCGCTCGAAGTCAGCCTCCGGCGCCACGCGACGGAATGGAGCCGCATTCCGAAGTCCGCGCGCACTCATCTTCAGGACGCGGTACCTATCCGTCTCGGGGCCGAGTGGGGCGCCTATGCGCGCACTGTTGGACGAATCGCGGGGTGGATCGAGGACGCTCGCGAGGAGCTGCGGGAGTTGGGTATCGGTGGCTCCGCCGCGGGCACCGGCATCAACGTGCCCCGCGCCTTTCCCGCACGGATCGTGGCGGACCTTTCAAAACTCACCCAGGAGCGTCTGCGACTCTCGCCGGACCTCTACGAGTCGATGCAGTCCATGGCGCCGTTTGCCCAATACTCCTCGCAGCTCCGGATCGCGGCGCTGGAGTTGACCCGCATCTGCAACGATCTCCGTCTACTGTCCTCGGGACCGACCACGGGCTTCGGCGAGCTGATCCTGCCCGCGGTGCAGCCCGGCAGCAGCATCATGCCCGGCAAGGTCAATCCGTCCATCCTCGAGATGACCCATCAAGTGGCCTTCGCGGTGCTCGGGCACGATCAGACCGTGGCCTTCGCCACGCAGGCGGGGCAGCTCGAGCTCAACGTGATGATGCCGGTGATCTCCGCCAGCCTTCTCAAAGCCTCGCGCATCCTTGCCAACGCGGTCACCACTCTGCGCGAAAGCTGCATCGAAGGCATCCGTCCCGACCAGCAACGCCTTCTCCGCTACTTTGAATCGACTCCGCAGATCGCCACCGCGCTCTCCCCGCGCCTGGGCTACGCCCGCACCGCCGAACTGGTCAAGGAAGCGGTGAGCCGAGGCAAAAGCGTCGTCGAACTGGTCCGCGAAAAAGGCCTGCTTGAGCCCGAAGAACTCGATCGGCTGCTGGAGCAGGCGCTCTGATCAACCTCCGCTGGGCAGGAGATCCTTCTCGAGGTCCAGCTCACCGTCATCCACGCCACCGTTTTCCTCGGTCTCGAGCTCCGGACGCGCGTCGGACGTACAGCCGGGCAGGCCCGGACCTTCACCGATGCGGACATGGTGATGGTTCTTGTGGCCGGGCACGTGGCGGATGAACCGACGGAGCGTGCTCCACTCCGGGTCGGGAATCTTGCTCATGTATTTGGCCAGTTTATGGATATGCGAACGATCGAGGAAAACGACCTTCACGCAGGCAAACGGATTATGGAAAAGCTGCTTAAGCAGCCACCAGTTGGCCTTGGGGTCAAACGTCTTGTGGAAAGTCTGGACCGTGGACATCCTCGACTTCGGCAACAGCAGCCCCAGGTCCACGTCCTGGCCCGAGGTGTGCGACGCATGACCTTTGCGACCAGAACGGCCGACCAGGCAACCGCCGCGTGGCGCGGAGATGTCCCCCACGATCAGGCGGAGTCCTTCGAACTCCGGCCCCTTGTACTCCTTGGCGAGCTGGCGGCCGGTCCATTCGATCATGCCGATCATGCCATCGGTGCCGTAATGAGTGCAACGATCAGGGCTGCGAAGGAGCACGCGGTTTTTTTCGGTGGCGACTATCGGGCGCCCCCAGGCGAGAAATCCGTTGTTTACGGTGCACCAAGCCTGGTTGCCCTTACGACCCACGTCCCAGATGATCGCCTCGAGAGCGTCGGGGATCTTGCCGCTGGCGACGTCTTTTTCATATTGGGCCTGCTCGGCGGTGCGCTCGGCGCAATAGCCGCCGCCGCTGAAGCGATTGGGCGCGCAACGAAGCCTCTTGTTCTGCCGACGCGAAAAGGTGAACTTGCCGCAACAATGACCCCCGTTATGGACGAACTCCGGATTCCATTCCGCGCAAAAGTCCAGGCGCGGCAAGGCGAGATCGTTCGGCACATTGCCAGCGCGGTGAGTGTCGAACGAAAACTCCGTCACCGGGTCGCAGGACTCGAACTGAGGGCGATGATCGCGCCCGGTGGCCCCGGCAGTCAGCGCTGACAAGCCGCAGATCAAGCTGCCGAGCATGCACTATCTTGTCCAGATGGCGACGAAC